>JBHEMV010000028.1:448-34060 GCA_046262375.1 Pyrinomonadaceae bacterium | reverse complement strand
GTTTACTATCTGGCCCGCCTTTGCGGCCTTTGAAGAGAAATCGCGCAGCTCGATTGACGTCGGAAAGTTAGCCGACTTCACAATTCTCTCCGCTGACATTATGAAGGTTCCCGAGATGGAGATCTTAAAGACGCGTTGTGTAATGACAGTGATTGGCGGCGAGATTGTTTACGAAGGGAAGTAAGAATGACCTCACGCGAAAAGTCTAGTCTTCTCTCCGCCATAGTCATCTGTGTGGTTTCATGTGATTGGCTATGTCCCTTCGGGAAATGGCGCCGACAATTCCTTTCACAAGGTGCAGGTGTCGATTGCGAATAGTCCGGAGCAGGAGAAACGTATCGCGATTACTCGTGTCGGTTATTCTACTTCAGGAAAGAACTAGTTTATGAGTGGTTGTCATACGGAAAGTGACATCTCCGGGTTCCTTCGAAAGCAAAAGAGAATAAATCCCATGATGAATCTTTCAAGTTCTCCTTACTCCGATACTTCCCGCCGCATCTTTCTTTCACTGGCCGGCAAAGGCCTTGGGCTCGCCGCGCTCTCTTCCGCCACAGTTGCATCGCTATTGAAAGAGGTTCAGGCTGCCACAAAAAGCGTTGAGCATCTTACGCCGGAACAGGTGGCGATGGATGAAGATTACTGGGCAGTTATTCAAAATTCCTTTTCCGTTACCCGCGGCATCATCAACTTAAACAATGGTGGGGTCTCGCCCAGCCCGCGGATCGTCACGGAAGCACTCGTTCGTTACATCTGGCAACAGGAAGACGCTACGGCCTACACGATGTGGCAGATCCTCGAGCCCCAATCAGAAACGATCCGCACCGGCCTCGCCGAAATGTTTGGCTGCGATCGCGAAGAGATCGCTATCACGCGCAATGCCTCGGAATCGCTTGAAGTTCTGTTGATGGGCATGGATTTCAAACCGGGCGACGAGATTCTTACGACTACACAAGACTACCCACGGATGCTGACGACGTTACGCCAGCGGGAGAAGCGTGAAGGCCTCGTGCTCAAGTTAATTAAGATACCAATTCCACCTCGGAATTTGAGCGAGATCGCCGCAGCCTTTGAACAAGGAGTCACTAGCCGCACGCGGCTAATACTTATCGCTCATCAAATTAATATCACCGGACAGATAACGCCTGTTAAAGCTGTCTGCGATATGGCACGTGCAAAGGGAATCGAGACGATTGTCGATGGCGCACATTCCTTTGGTCAGTTTGATTTCAAACAGAAAGATCTCGGATGTGATTACTTCGGTACGAGCCTGCATAAGTGGCTTTATGCTCCTAAAGGCACGGGGTTGCTCTACATTAAGCGTGACAAGATCGCCAGCATTTGGCCGCTGATGGCAGCGGAGTCGAAACAGGTGAGCGACATTCGGAAATTTGAAGAGATTGGTACCCACTCCGCGGCGCCCAAACTGGCCATTGGCGAGGCCCTGCTCTTTCACAACGGCATCGGAGGCAAACGAAAAGAGTCGCGACTCAGGTATCTCTCGCGCTATTGGATGAACCGGCTCAAAGATGTCCCTAAGGTTCGCTTCAACACATCCTTCGACCCCTATCAATCATGCGCTATAGCCAACATGCATATCGAGGGCACCAATCCCACCGCCATAGCCAGTTACCTGTTTGATAAGCATCGAATTTTTACAACGCCGATTCTTCACGAAGAATTTCAGGGCCTTCGTATCACGCCAAATATCTACACGACTCTCGGCGAACTCGATCGGTTCTGTAACGTGATGGAGATGATTGCGCGCAAAGGCCTGCCTGGATGACTGAATGTATTGACACGTATTCGCTTTTCACCTAGAGTCCAACGCACAAGCCTTGATTTCGTCCAACTCCGCAGCAGCTGTCGTTTTCACACACATGGCATGTCAACGTGACCCGTACCTCGGTTGACTGCTCAACGCATCGTACGGGAGGGAGACCCTTTTATGAAGCTAAGAAACACGCTAATTGGCTCGTTAGTATTGCTCGTATTAATTGCGGGAATCACCGTGTTTGCGCAGGTCAACCGTCCTTTTCGCAACGGAACGGTCTGGAACATCGGGTTCATCAGGATGAAGCCGGGAATGGAAACCGCTTACCTTAACTACCTTGCCGGGTCATGGAAAGCGAATCAAGAGGCGGCCAAAAAGGAAGGGCTAATTCTTTCCTACAAAGTGTTGAGAGTTGAGGGTCACACTCCCGGCGAGTGGAATCTGATGTTGATGACGGAGTACAAAGACCTGGCGAGCATGGAGGCTAATGAGGACAAGCAGGACGCTCTCGGGCAAAGAATGGTTGGTAACGACGAGAAACAAATGCAGGGTTACAAAGACCGGGCAGAAATTCGCGAAGTGATGGGTGGCCGGTTGGCTCGCGAGATTGTGCTCGAACCAAAGAATCGGTAGTTTCTTGTCAGGTCTGTACAAGTGATTACTCATGCGCCGCCCTCGTCACGAGGGCGGTGTTTTACTGAGATAGTTGATGATGAGACTTTAGCTCTTGTCGACTCAGAGTTTTGATGGTCGGAGTAAATTGATCCGTGGTCACACAACGCCTGCGCTTAAACTAAGGAGCACTAACCGTGTCTAGTCCTTCGGCACAACAGCCATCCCCACAGTTATTTTTTCAAACCGGCTCTGCTTACCAGCGGACAGAGGGCTTGAAGGCAGCAATCGAGTTGGAAGTGTTTACGGCTATTGGAGAGGGAAACACTACCGCTTTAGAGATCGCCAAAAGGTGCCAGGCGTCGGAGCGTGGGACGCGCATCCTCTGCGATTTCCTCTGCATCTTGGGCTTCTTGACCAAGCAAAACGGCCAATACGCCTTGACCGTAGACACGGCGACATTTCTCGACAAGCGTTCGCCGGCATATTTAGGCGGCGGCTTAGAATTCCTGTTGTCGCCTATGCTTACCGACGGGTTCAAGAACTTTGCGGATGCGGTTCGCAAAGGTGGCACAACGATGAAGGACGGTGGCACGGTGGCTCCTGAGCATCCAGTTTGGGTGAAGTTTGCCCGCGCCATGGCGCCGATGATGGCTCTGGCGGCGCAGTTAATGGCGAAGCTCGTCGAGCCCACAGCAGATCGAAAATTGAAAATTCTGGATGTCGCCGCTGGTCACGGGCTTTATGGGATCGCATTTGCGAAGAATAACCCGCAAGCCAACATCGTCGCTCTTGATTGGCCCAGCGTACTGGAGGTTGCCAAAGAGAATGCGCGTGGGGCCGGCGTCGCTGATCGATATTCAACTATTGAGGGAAGCGCTTTCGATGTCGACTACGGCACGGGTTATGACCTCATTCTTTTAACAAACTTCCTTCATCACTTCGATGCGCCAACAAATGAAACCCTGTTGCGTAAGGTTCACGCTGCCTTAGGTGAACATGGCCGCGCAATAACGCTGGAGTTTGTGCCAAATGAAGACCGCATCTCGCCTCCGGATTCTGCGGCTTTCAGCGTCACTATGCTGGGCAGCACGCCCAGCGGCGATGCGTACACTTTTCCCGAACTGGAACGAATGTGTGCTAACGCGGGGTTTGCTCGCAGCGAGATTCACCAGTTACCGCCTTCAATCGAGCAAGTTGTGATCTCGTACAAGTAACGCCGGGCTTCAAATCTTCGGCGCGCGAGCCTGGATGTTATGCACTACGCCTCCAGTTTCGTGCACTTTTGCACTAACAAAGTGCGGGCCAGTTTTCGAAACCAGTCCCCAGAAAAAAGTCGTTTGTCCTGCACCGGGGCTACCGCCACCGCAGACGGGTGATGTGAACTTGAACGTGGTCTTGTTTCCCACTTTGTTTGCGGACTTAATACCGATGGTTCCCATGCCTCCGCTGGTTACCACGAAGACCTGATCGCCTCTTCTGCCATCGCCGTTGTAGTCAAGAGTGCTGACCACAGGACCAAAATCGAAACTGACCCAATCGACGCAGGCGATCGCAGTCAAGCCAACGGCGTTCCGCAAGTCGAGTCGATACTCGTAAGCGAACAGTCCGGCTGCGGGCGAGCCAGGCTTACCGTTGAAGGTCCGCGACTGAAAGAAGCCTGTGCCGCCTGTGCTCAGAGTTACATTGTCGGTAGTGTCGTTTACCACATTAGTGCATGTTGGATTGAAGACGCAGTTGATGGCCGGCGCCCCAACTTTTACTATCTTCAGGGGAACAGCGTGAGCAATTGATCCAGCCAGCACTATGAAAAACGCTGCCGCGAGTGAGCGGCGCCAGCATCCCGCCTGGAGTGCAAATATTCTCATTAGATTTCTCCTTCTATGGTGACAAGGAAAGTGAGGTGTCTTGCCAGCCCAAGCTTACTCCCTTTCTTTATTCAGCTTCTGGCTGGAAAGCACTGTGGCAATAGTCTTCAGCAGAACATCGCCGCTGAAAGGTTTTGAAACATAGGCGCTGAAGCCAGTCGCGAGGGCCTGGTGGCGATCCAGATCGGCATGGGCCGTAACAGCCATGCAGGGAATCGTTTTCGTGCGCTGATCAGCCCTCAGTTCCCGAAAAACTCCCCAACCGTCCAGCACCGGCATTGATAGGTCGATCACAATCAGATCCGGCCGTTGATCGCGGGCAATTGCCAAACATTCGCTGCCGTCTTTTGCCTCTCGCACGTCATAGCCTGCTCCCGAAAGCAAAAGCTGCAAAAGCTCGCGGTTATCGTCGTGATCATCGGCAATTAAGATGGTAGTGGCCATTGGGGTGCGTGAGTTGGCGCTACACGTGGGGACTTATAGCGTAGGCCTGAAGAGGTGTCAATGAGACTTTAAGAAACCATATCTTGACTCACTGATTCCTGCACGTCCATAATCGCTGAAGAGACGCAGTGCCCCCGAAAGTCTCAGCAATAAACGTTCTATCCGAGTAGGGATTCTCACCTGGAACGTACGTACAAAAAAGATCCTTCGACGGAGGAATAAACTGTGGTCAGTGGACATCTGGAAGACAGCTTGCGCCATGAGATAGAAAGCTATATCGAAGGGCGCCTGGGCGGAATCAAACAAGAAATTGCCGCGCTTCAAAGCCAGCTCAATGAGTCGCTAAGCCGGCTTATGGACCGGCAGAGCGAAGTTCAACTGGATGGAAGCGTCGCGGCTTCCATTCTTGAACACCTGCGCGCGGCTCACGAGGAAGGCGTAGACTTCGCCGCTACGGAATCGTCACGCGCGAAAGCGTCAAGCGACATGGCCATCGTCAAGGCGGCCATTTCTGAGATTGACGAGCAACAATCGCAAGCTGACATTTTGAAAATACTCATTCATCGTGCGGCTGCCTTTGCACCGCGGATTGCTTTCTTTGTGGTCAAAGGCGGGCAGAGTATTGGTTGGCGCGCGCGAGGTTTCCAGGGCACCGTCGGCGACAATGTTATCCAGGAAATATCTTTTCCCGTAGCTGCCGATACAGCCGTTGGTAACGCGGCGAGATCATGCACGTCATGGAGTGGCGGACCGGGATCGCATACCGAGGATCACCTGCTCCTCAACCGGCTGGGCGAAGAGCCTCCGGCACGAATTGTTGCAATACCAATGGTTGTACATGATCGCGCAGTCGCGGTGCTGTACGCCGATTCCGCCGCTCTTGATTCTGAAGCAATCAAACTGGAAGCTCTGGAGACACTTGTTCATGTTTCCTCAATGGGTGTTGAGTTACTCGCCTCTCGTTCGGCTGCAGTGAAGCAGCCGGCTGCCCCACAGGCATACGCGGAAGAAAGATATGCCGAAGAAATGAGGGCGCCCGAACCATCCGCATACACGCCGAGAGCAGAGTATGACGAAATAACGCCGGTGGTCGAGGAGAGCGCACCGCCCGCGGCAGTTGCAGAAATTGAATACGGCGAGATTGTCGAGCCCGAACCTCAGCAGTTTGAGATACAACCTCCCCCGGCTGAGACTCCGGTTGAGCCATCTCCCCCCTCTGTGTCAGTAGACGCAACCGCTCCTTCAGAGGCTCCGAGACGACGATATGGAGCGGATGTAGAGTTACCTGTTGACGTGGCCAGCGACGAGGAACGACGCCTTCATAATGACGCGCGACGTTTTGCCCGTCTGCTGGTTTCAGAAATCAAACTGTATAACGAACAGAAGGTAATGGAAGGCCGATCTCAAAATGATCTTTATGCGCGACTACGGGAATACATCGATCGCTCGCGAGAGATGTATGACAAGCGCGTCAAGCCCGAAGTCGCACAAAAGTATGATTACTTCCATTATGAGTTGGTGAACACGCTTGCCGAAGGGGACACCGCCAAGCTTGGCAGTGCTTATCCCGGGGCAACTGTTTCGGCCTGAGAAAGCGCATAGTTTCTTTCAAGTTTCAAGTTTCAAGTCGAAAACCAATTGCATCGTTACCAGCATCCAACTGGCGGTGCGAATTAGGACTTGAAACCTGAAACTTGAATTTTTATGGGAGTGGAAAAATTAGTGAAGAAATTAGGAAAGTATCGGCTGACGCTGATTCTCATAGGCATTGCCGTTGTCGTTGGAGCTTCTCTTCCGCCGTTTATGACGGCCGGCTGTCTAACCAGACAGCAATCTCCCGCTGAAATAAGAGCACTCGAACATCTGCGGGCGGTGACCCGCGGCGGAGTCCTACCGTCGGAAGAAGTCGTGGCACGTATCGAGTCGGAGCTTCCTCGTACGAAGGCCGCCGCTCTTGCAAGGGTACTTCGTGCTCGAATCAGAATTAACGCAAAAGATTTTGCGGGTGCCGCTTCGCTGCTTGATTCCGGCATAATCCGCGACTACAGCCTGCTCGGCGATTACGCCCTTTTTATGCGCGGGAATGCTTTGGAGCAGGCCGGCAATCTGACCGAAGCGCGCACAACTTACGAACAATTACTGGAGAGTTTCCCCGGCTCGCTTCGTTCGAAAGAAGCGGCATTGCGACACGGTAACATCACGATGCGATCCGGCAATGCAGCGGGAGTCCCCCCTTTGTTAAAAGAGCTTGCCGAGAAAGACGATGCAGCTGCATTGCTGCTGACGGGTAAGGCCTACGAGCAGACTTCCGATACAACTCGGGCGCTCGCTTCTTACCGTCGTTTGTATTTTTACTCACCCACTTCACAAGAGAGCATGGAAGCTGCAACAGCAATCTCGCGGTTAGGTTCGACCCTATCGCCGGTCAATGGCGACGAAGCAATGGCTCGCGCGGACAAGCTTTATGAAGCGAAGAGATTTTCTGACGCGCTTCAAGCTTACGGCGACGCATTCGCGCGGTTTCCGGCGACGGCAAATTCTGAAACGCAACTGCGCAGCGTTATTGCAGCGGCAAATACAAGGAAAATTGCTGAAGCAGTAGGTGCTTTAAATGCTATACCTTCTTCGGCAGGCGACACGCGCGCGGAAGCGCTTTACAACGTGGCCCAAACTTACGCGCGAATTAAGCAGTGGGAACAGGCGCGCGCGACTGCCGACGAGCTGCGGCGAACTTTCCCGAACAGTCAATTCACGCCACGCGCTTTTGTAAACGTGGGCCAAATCGCTGAAGAGGCAAAGGATGACGCGAACGCTTCCTATTTCTTACGTACTGCGGTTAATTCCTATCAAGGTTCCGCCGAGGTTGCGCAGGCACAATTCAACCTCGCCTGGATGGCCCATGAAGCAAACAATTTCTCCGAATCTTCGAAACTCTTAACGGAACATCTCGCATATTACGCCGACAAAAACACCGATAATCGTGGCCGCGCAGGTTACTGGGCCGCTCGCGATTCAGAACGTGCCGGCAAAGTAGCGGAGGCTCGCGCGCTCTATCAGGCGATGCTGGCCCGTTACGACGCCAATTGGTATGGCTATCTGGCAAAGCAGCGATTAGATGCAATGCTTCGCAGCGGCATCGGAACAGTGGCGGCAAAAACTTTCCCGCCGGATTCGGTCGTGGGCCGTGCCATTGCGAATTTGCAAACTGTGACGGTCGCGGAAGAAACGGCTGGAGCGCAGGAAGACAAAGCCATTTCCAAAGCTGGTGAACTTAACAATGTAGGCCTTGATGAGTGGGCATTAGCAGAGTTGGCGGTAGCTTCGGCATCAGCGGGTAACAGTCCAAAGGTTAATCTGGCAATCGCCCGCGTTTATCGGTGGCAGGAAGATAATGTGCGCGCGCTGAACGTGCTCAAGAAAAGTTTTCCCGATTATTCCCAGATGAAGCCCGAAGAGCTGACACGCGAGCAGTGGGACGTGTTTTATCCCCTCTCCTACTGGGACATCATCGTCCAGGAATCACGTGCCAGGAATCTCGATCCGTTTCAGGTGGCAGGTGTGATTCGCCAGGAGACCGTTTTTATGCCGCGAGCCCGGTCGTCTGCCAGGGCATACGGGTTGATGCAGGTGCTGGTTCCCACAGCCGTGCTGACGGCGAAGAGGCACGGCCTGGAGCGAACCATTACCGAGGAGTCGCTTTACGAGCCGCGTTTGAGTATTCAGCTAGGCACTGCATATTTACGCGATCAGATCGATAAGTTTGGCCGCATTGAATATGTCGCCGCTGCTTACAATGCTGGTCCGATGCGCGCCGTCCAATGGAGAACGTCGCTGCCGTCCGAGATGGATGAGTGGGCGGAGGCCGTTCCTTTTAAAGAGACTCGCGGTTACGTGCAAGGTGTGGTGCGCAATCGGCTCCAGTATTTGCGGCTCTACGATGCAAACGGGAAGTTTCGTCCGGAGGTAGGAACTCGGCCGGTAACACGACAGCCCGCTGCCGGCGGTACGCCCGTTTCGTCCCCTGAGAATTCAAATGTCCTCAAGCGGCGTGTTAGAGGCAACGAGAACGAGGAATGAGAGAATTCATACCCACATTTTTTGCACTCGCTTTAACTGTATTCCTGATTGGGCCGCCAGCTTTCTCTCAGCGGCGAACGACCACGAATGCGCGCGGCGCTTCTGGGGTGCTGACAATCTCTACCGAACCAAACGCCATTGTCTGGATTGATGAAATTCGCCGCGGAGTCACTGACGCTTCAGGCAGACTCGAGATTAAGAAGGTTTCATCCGGAAGGCACATGCTGCGTGTTCGGGCAACGGGCTTCAAGGAAGTCGCCACACCGCTGCCTGTGGGACGACGAAGTATGACGGTGAAGTTGCTGAGGACAACCGATCAGGCGGTGTTGATGTTCCAGCAGGCTGAGGATGCACGCGAGAAAGCCAGGGATGACGACGCGAAACAAAAGGCTGCCGAGCTGTACCAGCAAACGCTGAGACTTCGTCCCGCGTTCCCTGCGGCACACGTTGGCCTCGCGCGCGTGTTGCTCGACCTTAACAAGTATCAGGAGGCGCTGGCTGAGATTGAGGCGGCCCGTAGCACGCGTCCCGCATATGCGGAAGCGTCGGCCGTTGAAGGGCGTATTAATCGAGAAGCCGCCTTTACGGATGATGCAATTCAATCATTTCGCCGGGCAATTCGAGAAGCAAGGGGACTTCAACCCGAAGCGCACGTAGGATTGGCACGAGTTCTGGAGGAAAAGGGACAGTATGCAGAAGCCATTGCGGAATATCGCATGGCAGTTGCGCAGCTCTCGGACTCTGAGCCGGTAATTTATCAACTGCTTGGTGCGGCTTATGAGAAACAACAAAAATATAAAGAGGCAGTTGCGGCTTACGAGAAGTATCTCGAAATAGCACCGAATGGCAGTCTCGCACCCGCCGTCCGATCCATCATTGATCAGCTGCGGCGCGATGCCGCTGGACAAGAAATCATCCCTTAATCAACCTGAGTAGACTCACCCTACGGTTGCAGTGCTGCATCCCCGGCAGTGGCCGGCTGACCTGGATTGACGTGAATCTCAGTTGAAGTTGAATCAATATAAAAGTGGCGGCCGGCTTGTTTGCCCGGGCGTACTGGATCTGCATTGCAACTAAAGCGACCGGGTGATTCATTTCCCGATTTCTGCCTGACATCCATCGTCAAAACATAATCCTTAATTTCAGGCTGGCTGGAATTGAAACGCGAATCCAGATAGCCGCCCTCGCAAAGCTGTTGAAAGGTTCCATAATCCCCACCGCGGGCTAATGAGTAAGTCCGCTGAGCTGCTGCAATTGAATGCAATGCCGCGATTGCAGATATCTCGTCCGTCTTTCCCACGCTTTGTTGCAAACCGGTCGTATACGATTGGCATGCGAGCGATGACAAACAAACGAGAAGCGAAAGAGTAAAACTGGTAAGTCTAATCATGCGGGACCTCCGCGGATTGACGAATGTTAACCAATCTCCCGGTAACGAAAACAATCGGGATCATGATCGTTAACCATGCCGACAGCCTGCATTAAAGCATAGCAGATGGTCGACCCAACAAACTTAAAGCCCCGTTGTTTCAGATCTTTGCTCATCGCATCTGATTCTACAGTAAATGCCGCCACCATTTGCGTCCGCTTTCTCTTCTTTGGAATACCATCCACAAAGCGCCAGATATAACGGTTGAAACTGCCAAATTCTTGCTGCACCGCGAGAAACGCCTTTGCATTTTGAATGGCTGCTCTGATTTTCAAACGATTGCGAATTATGCGAGCGTCTCCAACTAGTTGTTCAACTTTATGTTCGCCGTATTTGGCGATTTTTGTGGGATCGAATCCGCTAAATGCCTTTCGATAACCGTCTCGCTTGTTCAATATGATTTCCCAACTAAGACCCGCCTGTGCGCCTTCAAGAATAAGAAACTCAAAAAGTTTGAGATCATCGTGCACCGGAACTCCCCACTCTGCGTCATGGTAGGCAACGGACAATTCCGTCCGGGCCCAATCGCAACGTCTCGGCATGAAATTATTTTATCAGGAAGTTTCGGCCAGCGCGGAAGGGCCTGGACGAGATGAGGCCGGCAGGTTCTTAGCGGGCGTCCAATCGCCCAGCCAGACTTGCTACAACCGTTACCAGTTCATTTACTTCAACCGGTTTCGCGATGTGGGTGCTGAAGCCTGCCATGATTGCCTGCATACGATCCTGGATCCTCGCGTAAGCGGTTAACGCCACGGCCGGAATCTTCTGGCTCGTGCCTTCTTCCTGCTTGCGGACTTGCCTGATCAGATCGTAGCCGTCGGTGTTCGGCATGCCGATGTCGCTAATCAGCAAATCGAATTCGGATTGTTCGAGGGCTGTGAGCGCGTCGGCGGCGTTCCCAACCGATGTGACCTTTGCGCCATGCTGCGCCAACTCGACACCGATTAGATCGAGGGCGTCCATTTCATCATCGACAACCAGAATGCGTAAGCCCTCAAGACTTAGCGCTTCTGACTGGGCCTCTCTGAAAACAGAGGCAGCGCGTGCCAAAGTTTCCTGAGACAATTCGCCGCTGGGTAAAGGTAATTGGATTGTGAAGATCGCGCCATGGCAATCTTCGCGATTCTCAACGGTTATTGTGCCCCCATGCAGTTCCACCAGATGTCGAACAATCGCCAGGCCAAGCCCGAGGCCGCCGTGCGTGCGAGTCGTTGACCCATCGGCTTGACGAAAACGCTCAAACACATGTGGAAGAAACTTTAGATCAACGCCTGGTCCATTGTCTTTAACTTGAATCTGAACGTGCGCCGTAGTTTGGCTTACGGAAATCTCAACTCTGCCGCCGTTTGGAGTAAACTTAGCGGCATTTGAAAGAAGGTTCCATATGACCTGCTGAAGACGATCAGGGTCGCCGGAAATCATTTTCAGATTAGCATCAATGATCGTTCCGATCTTGATTTCCTTGGCTTCGATTGCCGGACGCACTGCGTCAAGGGCTGCATCCACCACAGTGACCAGATCCACCGGATTGAGATTGAGTTGAAGCTTCCCGGTGATTACTCTCGAGACGTCCAGAATGTCCTCGATGATCTGTTTCTGAGCCCAGGCATTTCTTTCAATCACCTCAAGGGCATGGCTGGAGCTATCGCGATCAAGTCGGCCGGAAGCCAACATTCGCGACCAGCCAATGACGGCATTCAACGGCGTGCGCAGCTCATGAGATAATGTGGCCAGGAATTCATCTTTCAACCGGTTGGCTTTCTCGGCTTCGGCTCGCGCTGCAGTCTCACGCTTGTACAAATCCCCGCGTTCTTCTTCAGCACGCCTTCGTTCGGTAAATTGACCGATTTGAGCGCCAATCCCGGCCACCATCTTCAACAGCTCATCATCCGGTTCTCTGATCTCGGGACTAAAGAATTCGATAACTCCCCAAACCTCGCCGCTCTGCAGGATGGGAAAGCCGAAGGCCCCATGAAGGTCCGCCTCGTCGGCGGCCGACGCACGGAGAAAGTTTGCATCTTCTACGACATTATCAATCCAGGCGGGCTGCATGCTGGCCCAAATACGTCCTGGTAAACCCTCACCTTTTGCGAAAGTTGAGGTCTGCGTTAGACGATCAAACTCAGAAGTTTCAGTTGCAGTGGCATGACAAATATCAACACAGCGCAAAACTTCCATTTCGCGATCGACTTTCCATAACGCGCCAACCTCCCAATCAAGACTGTCGCAGGCAGCTTTGAGGACCTTTTGTGCGCTCTCAACAAAATCGCGCGATTCGGAAAGAATTTGTGTTACCGCATACTGTAGGGCCAGCCGGCTTTCAGTTTGCTTTCGCTCGGTGATATCTCGCTGGATGCTTACGTAGCAAAGGGGTTCGCCTGAAGCATTTCTAATAGCGAAAGCAGACAACTCAATATGCCTCACGTCACCAGTCTTCGTTTTGCTAATTACTTCCCCCCGGTACTGACCCTTTTCCGAAAGCTCGCTAGCTAATTCGGTGAAGACTTTGTCGCCAAGATGTATTGCTGGAGTTTGATTGTGAAGCGCCGCGTCTGAGTAGCCGAGCAACTGAGAGTGGGCAGCATTCTGCTCGAGGTAAAAACCTTGCGGGTCGATGATGGCAACAGGGTCACTTGAAGCGTGGAAGATCGCCTGGTACAGATCGTCTTGCGGCTCTCCTCGCAATGGAGAACCTGGACTCTTTCCCTGCGTTGAAGCTTTGCTCGACATAAACCCTGCGTAATGTAGGAGTTGATTGAGTACTTAGGGGTAAGCCCAGATAATAACACCAACCAGGACGGACGTTAAACCAGTGGTTGGCGCTAAGGCCCGATCATCGAGGGACAATTTGACTTGGCCCGGACTTTGGATGTAAAAGCCTTGCGTACTTCACAATAACTACCCCGTTCCCCTGGTAGGGAAGGCAAGGGAATTGGCTCTTACGAATGGAAGGAGAATGAAATGGCTTTGCGTTTAGGTGATCTTGCCCCAGATTTCACAGCAGAAACCACCGAAGGCCCAATTAATTTTCACGAGTGGATCGGCGATAGTTGGGCGGTGCTTTTTTCGCATCCAAAAGACTTTACCCCCGTCTGCACTACCGAACTTGGTGAGTGTGCGCGTCTCAAACCCGAATTCGATCGCCGCGGTGTAAAAATCATTGGCTTGAGCGTTGATAAGACAGACTCGCACAACAAATGGGCGGAAGATATCAGGGAAACCCAGGGTACAGCTCTCAATTTCCCGGTCATTGCGGATCCGGATCATAAGGTCGCCGAACTTTACGACATGATCCATCCGGAAATCAGCGACGTGTTCACGGTGCGCTCGGTGTACATTATAGGCCCAGACAAAAAAATCAAGTTGATGATTACCTATCCGGCGAGCACTGGTCGCAACTTTGATGAGATCCTGCGCGTGATCGATTCGCTGCAACTTACAGCAAAGTACAGCGTGGCTACTCCGGTTAACTGGAAAGACGGCGACGATGTGATTATCGTTCCTTCAATGTCCGATGAAGACGCGAAGACGAAGTTTCCGGCAGGCTGGAAAGCTCCAAAACCTTATCTCCGCATTACACCCCAGCCCAATAAGACGACGACGGACACGGCCGCGAAGAGCGCGTCGTAAGTCAGGTTAACGGTTATTAGATTAGAAAGGGCGCAGGGCGAATGCTTTGCGCCCTTTTTGATATGAGGTAGACCTATGCGCCAGGTGGTTACCACCCGAAACGGTGGCGTTGAAGTGCTCCGCATCGAAGAGAGACCAGATCCCCAGCCTAATTCAGGCGAAGTGTTAATTAACGTTCGCGCCGCTGGACTGAACTTCGCGGACATTCTGGCCCGCCAGGGACTCTATCCGGATGGACCGAAAAAGCCTTGCGTGATGGGTTACGAAGTGGCGGGCATCGTGGAAGCGGCCGGCGACGGAGTTGATCAATCGCTTCTGGGAAAATCTGTCGTGGCGATGACACGCTTTGGTGGGCAATCGGAAAAAGTTGCCGTCCGTGCCGATCAGATGTTTGCAAAACCCGAGTCACTAAGTTTTGAAGAGGCCGCGGCAATTCCGGTCAACTACCTCACGGCCTATGCTCTGCTGGTTGTGATGGGAGGTCTGCGAAGCGGCGAATCAGTTTTAATTCACAATGCCGGCGGAGGTGTGGGACTTGCCGCGCTGGACATCGCAAAGAAGATTGGAGCGTCGACTTACGGCACGGCGAGTCCTAACAAGCATGAGTTCCTCCGCGATCGAGGCCTCAATCATCCCATCGATTATCGCAATCAGAATTGGCTCCCTGTCTTGAAAGAACTTACTAACGGCCGCGGTGTTGAGCTGGTGATCGATCCAATCGGCGGCAGCCATTGGAAAAAAAGTTATGCGGCACTTAGAGCCACTGGCCGGCTCGGTATGTTTGGAGTTTCGGCGGCATCTGCGAATGGGTTGAAGGGAAAATTCAAGTTGCTCAAAGCTGCGGCGCAAATGCCAAGGTTCCATCCCCTCGGGTTGCTCAACAAGAATCGTGGGGTGTTTGGTTTGAATCTGGGACACATGTGGCATGAACCAGAGAAAGTTGCTGCCTGGATGAGGGTGATACTGGATGGAGTTAGGGAAGGTTGGATTCGGCCTTATGTCGACAAGGCGTTTCCGTTTGATCAAGCTGGCGAGGCACACCGGTTTATAGAGGAGCGAAAGAACATCGGGAAGGTTGTGCTAGTTCCGTGAGTAAGAACGTAAGGCATTTGAGGTTATAGCCTGACGTTTGCGGATAAGCCGCCTGATGTGCGGAAAGGCTCTGCCTTTCCGAGTCCGCTATTTTGATTCGAGGAGGCTGTGCCTCCAATCCATTGTTCGAGGCAGCCTCTCACTTTTCCAAGCTGCGGAAAGGCAGAGCCTTTCCGCACATCAGAGGGCAGAGCGACGCGCCGAAATGATTTCAAGCTGTGGCCGCGCGATACCCGTTACGTGCGACTCAACGGCTGAACTATTTCGACGCCTACTTCGCGACAACTCAACGGCTAAATCATTTCAGTAGTCTGGTGGCGCTGTCGTCGGGCAATGAAGAAGGAGATTACTGTTGAATAAATGAGACCGAAGAGCAATGCGCCCAAGAATAATCCAGCATAAGCGATCACCGCGACTTGCCACATCGGACCGGTCTGCGGGCCCGCCTCACTCAAAAGGAGTTTAGGGCCTGCCACAAGATATTCAATCATAAAGAAGATGCATGATGACACGGCATAAACAAGCGAAATCGCCATTCCTGTTTTTAGCCCTTCCTTAAAGCTTAGCTCTCCGCGCAATTCATTTTTCCGCGTCTTCATGCCCAGATAGATAGCCAGGATTGCAGTCAGGTTGACCAGTATAGGCGCGATTACGTTGGCTTTGGAATCGGCACCCACGCCCATCAGAAGGCGAACAATTACAATCCAGGCTACCACCACAGCTGTAATCAGGAGTCCGTATTTCAGCGCTATTTTCATGTCTCTGCCTCAAGCGTGGCCGAAAGATAAAAAAATATTGGTCGGCTCGATCGAGCTACCGCACGTTAGCAAAGGAGTGCAGAATTCGATTCTTAGGTGATAGTGAGGCTGCTCTACTTACCAAACATCCCACCGACCTTCGAAGCCATATCGCCGATATTGCTCGCGAGATCGTCGGCGATTCCACCGGCGTCCCCGATAACATTGTCAACCTCGCCGGCGATTGATTCAGGCAATCTCTCTTTTACGAAATCCAAAACTGTCGTTACTGCCGACCGCGCCTGATCTTCCGATATGCCGGTCACGGCTTTTACTCGCTTAATCAGTTCGTCCATCTTTGTTCTCCTCGTTTCTCACTAAATTGGTTACTAAATGAAAACGCCGAAATATTTATTCCCAGGCAGGCAGCGACTGTCCCTGCGCATCGTGCCAGTAAGGCGCCCATGCGAGTGTTAGAAGCTTCACCGAGATATTTGCCTTCGTCGGCTTCAAACTCATTTTCTCGAGTTCTTCGGTCTGTGCGTCTACCGACCTCTCAATCGCCTGGGTCTCGCTTTTGAATTGTTGGTCGAGATCAGACAACTGCTGCTCAACTGCGGCAACAGTTTCCTGGGCTCGGCCCACGTCGTCTGCTTCTTTCATCGATCGGCTAACGCCCCGCGCGGCCGTCGTCGCCCTGCCGAGTGTGGTCAAGTTTAGTGATTTGCGACCCATGAATGACGATAACAAAGTTGCTCCAAACGAGATCGCGGTCTGAACCTTTTGGCTCTTTGACTGCTCTGCTTCGCGTTCGACCGCCTGTCCAGCGCGGCGTTTCCTTTCTTCGAAGGCAGCAATCCTGGGCGCATACTTTTGCCTTAGCTTTTCGACCGCTTCGTCCCGTTGTTCACGCGCTGTTTGTTGCAGTCTGATGCGAAAGTCACGTTCAGACTCATCAGGATTCGACGCCTGGCCTAAACTGGGACTTCTCAGCAGCTCAAGCCGCTGACTACGGTAAAGCCAGCCGGCAAAATCTTTCCGCCATGCGTCATAGCTCTTCGCCTTACCACCCGGGGCCGGCAACTCTGCAAACTGCGCGCTCGGCTCAGCCGATTGCTCCAGGTCAACGATAGGAAGATCAGTTACTGTCGCGAGGTCCCAGTCGACCGGGATCACGCCGTCGGAAATGGGCGCCAGCACTGTAAGGTCTTTAGTGGCATCAACCTTCTTGTCACTGAAACGCACTTGCGCCGCGCCAAGCGCCATGGGGTGATAGACGAGCCTCGCTCCGCCGGCTGACCGACTGCGAGCAGGAATGAAGTATTGAGAGATCTCGGGGGGTAATACAGGGGGTTGGATTGCAACTGATAATCTCCCAAGCCCGCCCTCGACAGGTCCGGTGGGAAAGTCAGTTTCTTTTTGCGTTGCCACACCAGCTGCTGCAGCCGCAGCCTGTGGAATTCCTTTCGCCGTACTCGTTTGGCTCTTCACTGGCTCCATCAGCAACTTAATCTGATTTCGTGTGAGCGGCCCGCGCAGGTATGACATGGCCCAGCGGCTCTGAAACACTTCGGTACCGTCTTCGTGAACGTTGTTCAAAAGGAAGATTCGATTGCTAAGACCGGCGAGCGTTTGTTCCATTTGCTGGCGGTCAAACTTCAGACCTGTTCCACCTGCTATTCCCTCCAGTCCTTCCAGTACACGAGCCTTGTCGCGCTCGGTTTGCAAGCGTCCGATAAACCAGGTGCCGGTGTTGGATAAACCTTTGTAGTCGAGGTCCACTGGATTCTGGGTAACTAAGACAACACCCAGTCCAAACGCACGACCCTGCTTAAGCAGTGTTAACAAAGGACGCTTCGACGGCGGGTTGGCCACTGGCGGGAAATAGCCGAAGATCTCATCCATATAGAGTATGGCTCGAAGGCTTGTAGTGCCTGATTGCGTTCTCATCCACCCTAAAGTCTGATTAAGAAGGAGGGAAACAAAAAACATGCGCTCGGCGTCATTCAGGTGTGCGATAGAGAAAATAGAAACTCGCGGCTTGCCCTCGGGCGTGTGCAGGATTTGCTGAATATCGAGCGGTTCGCCCTCCATCCAGCTGCTGAAACCCGGGGCGGCGAGCAAGTTGTTTAGAGCCGTGGCCAGCTGGAACCGATCCCTGGAAGGGAAGAATGAATCGAGATCCATCACGCCAACCTTCGTCAACGACGGGCTTTGAACCTGTTGGATTAATCCCGCGATGTCAAGGTCTTTACCGGCTAACCATTCCTTGCTGAGAATGTTTGAAATCAAAATGTGCTCGCGGCTTTTTACTGGATCCGCGTCAATCCCAAGAAGACCAAGCAGACTGGTAACGGTCGTATTGACCCTTTCTGTCATTAACTCGCTATCGTCTCGGATTGCCAATGGAGGCGCCGCAAAAGACTTCAGAATGGAAACAGGAATGCCGGCATTACTTCCTGGCGTATAGATGCGAAAGTCGGCGGCGTCTCGCAGCCGCTTTATTCGGACGCCGTCTTCTCCCCAATCGGCCAATCCTTTTTTCCAGAATTCTGCTTGCTGCTGAGCATATTCGGAAATTGATAGCTTTTTCTTTTGCGCGTCTTCCTCACTTACCCAGGGAGCAAAATCTTCAGGCCTAAGCTCAGGAAAAGTCAGAAGTAGGTTGGTGAGATCACCTTTTGGATCAATGACGATGGAAGGAATACCATCGATGGCCGCTTCTTCGAGCAGGGCGATACACAAACCGGTCTTACCGCTTCCGGTCATGCCAACGCAAACTGCGTGAGTTAATAAATCCTTCGAATCGTAAAGCAAGAGACCGTTTTTTGGTTTCTTCGTCTTTAGATCAAACGGGCGTCCCAGATAAAACGCACCTAACTTCTCAAAGTCTTCCATAAACCCTTTTCGTCAATTGAATTTGGGGGAACCACAAGATTACAGCAGTTTGCTGAGGGCGGGAAGTGTACCCCTTAAGCCCTGCAAGCATTTGGCAGTTTGGATCGAACGAGCGAAGTGCGAATCAGATCTTGCGCTTCATGGCGGCGGCAATGGACATCACTAACGACTCGGGTTCGATTGGTTTGGGGACATGTATTTGAAACCCGGAGGAAAGAGTGCGCGCTTTGTCCTCTTTGGTTGCGTAAGCGGTAAGCGCGATCGCGGGAATCTCCTTTGCTCGTTTTAGTCTCAGCTTTCGCAGTTTCTTGATCAGGCTGTAACCATCTTCACTGGGCATCCCGATGTCACTCACCAGCAGATCCGGTTTCCAATCCACGAAAGCTGTAAGTGCCTCCGCGGCCGATTCGCAGCATTTCACTTCGCTGCCGCACCGCGTCAGGATAGCGCTTACTAACTCACGCGCATCGGCTTCATCATCAACGACAAGAATACGCAGGCCGTCAAGTACCCTGGAAAAATCCGGAGGCAGCCCCTTAATCTCCGGTGAAGAGGCGGCGGAATCAGGAGGATCCTGCGAAGATGCAGCTTGTGCCACTGGAAGAGTGACCGTAAAAGTAGAGCCTTGATTTTCTCCATGGCTCTCTACTTCGACATTGCCCTCATGCAGTTGGACGAGATGTTTCACAATGGACAGCCCCAGTCCGAGTCCGCCGTGCACCCTTGTGGTGGAGCCGTCAGCTTGACGAAAGCGATCGAAAATATAGGGCAAAAACTCCGGACTGATACCGATACCGGAATCCCTCACCGCAACACTGATCCGGTTACCGCTACCGGTGACCTGGACCCGAACATTGCCTCCCTCAGGAGTAAACTTGACGGCATTGCTAAAAAGATTCCAGAAGATCTGCTGCAAACGATTTGCGTCACCCAAGACCAAACATCCTGAACCTATAACAGTTTCAAACTGGATGTTTTTAGCTTCGAACGACGGCCGAACGCCATCGATCGAGGCTTCAATAACCGAACATAGATCCACGCGGCGAGGTTCTATTTGTAGTTTGCCCGTAATGATACGCGAGACGTCGAGCAGATCATCGATCAACTGGGATTGTGAGCGTGCGTTACGTTCGATCGTTTCCATCGCACGAGACAGTTGAGGCTGGTCGAGTTTTCCCGTGCGCACGAGATGGCTCCAACCAAGAATGGCCGTGAGCGGCGTACGCAGTTCGTGAGACAGTGTGGCCAGAAATTCATCCTTGGTGCGATTCGCTTGCTCTGCTTCGGCCCGCGCCGCCTGCTCCAGAATCAGTAGCTGCGCCCGCTCTTCTTCGGCCTGTTTACGCTCGGCTATTTCCAACTGCAACTCGGTAGCGTGCCGCTGCGCATCGCTGTATAGCATCGCGTTTTCGTAAGCAACCGCCACCTGAGTGGCAAGCGTGGCAGCCAGCCGCTCGTCGGCTTCAGAGAAGTCATTGGCGTTTAGCTTATTGAGCAGGTAGACCCAACCGCAAACCCCGGAAGCTGAGAGGATCGGAGCCCCCAAAAAAGATTGGACTAATTCTCTAGTGTTGCCGGTGCCGAGCAGCAATTCGTCGGAATCATTCAGGCGTAGTGCCCGACGGCTGGAAATCAGACGCTTTAAAGCCCGCTGCGCGACCTTGGGAATTCCATTGCTGGAAGCGGCGGCGGGATCTTCGTGCCTGACAATATCTTCGTTCGAAGAGCAACGGAAGAAATAACGCAGTGTGTTTCCGTCTCCATTAATTACACCGACCGCCGCTTCTTGCGCCTCGACGATCTGTCTGGCAGCGCGACAAAAGTTTTCCAACACTCGTAAAGGCTCATGTTCGGCGGCCAACTCCTGTCCCAGCTGGATCAGCATGTTGAGTCGGGCTAAATTAGCATTCTCGAGTTCAAGGTTCTTTTCCTTAAGTAACTGAGCTTGCCGTTCAATCTCCCGAGTTTTCTTAAACAACTCAACGAAGACGGCTACCTTGGATCGGAGGATTTCAGGCTCGATCGGCTTAACGATGTAATCCACTGCCCCCAAAGAGTATCCCCGGCTCAGATGGCGGCCTCCTGTGCTGTCTGCGGTTAGAAAGATAATGGGTATATTGCGTGATCTGTCGCGGGCGCGAATAAGGGCGGCCGTATCCAATCCGTCTATTCCCGGCATAAAGACATCCATCAGGATGACTGCAACTTCGTTATCGAGTAGATAGCGGAGTGCATTGTCGCCCGAAGAAGCCCGAACAAGGTTTCTATCGGGAGCTTGCAGGATGGTCTCAAGCGCCAACAAGTTTGTCGGCGTGTCGTCAACCATCAGAATGTTAATCAGTTCTTCAGATTCCATAATTTAGGACCAGCGCGTTACTCAGTTCCTCGAGGCGCGGGGCTATTTCCTCCAACGGCAGGACCCAATCCACTTCGGTTTGGGCGATGGCTGCCTGGGGCATCTCCGGACATGCGGCGAATGCGGGATCCTGGACTAATGTTACTCCACCACGCGCCTTTATCTTCCCAAGACCACGTGAGCCATCCTGGTTGGCACCTGTCAAAATCACACCAATAGCGCGCTCTTCATATTCATCAGCAGCCGACTCAAAGAGCACATCTATCGAGGGTCGCGCATAAGATACGGGCCAGTCTGTTGACAAAGCAAAGCTTCTATTTTCAATCAGTAAATGATAGTCGCGGGGCGCGAGATACACGTGGCCGGGCAATACGGGTTCCTTGTCTTCCGGTTCAGTTACGGGCAAGCTGCTGCTCTGACGCAGGAAGTCACACAAACCGCTTTCGGAATCTTTCCCCCGGTGCTGCACAATGGCAACTGGCAAGGGAAATTCCTCCGGCAATCCGGCAAGCAATATCTGCAATGCCTTCAATCCCCCAGTGGATGTGCCAAGGACAACGATTTCAAATGCCATCAGTTGTCACCTACATTACTTTTCGATATAGCTTGTCATTCTCATTCAAATGCTCGTAGGCCCCAGCTCGAGGCGTAAACTTCAACGACTCTTTATTACCCAGACCAAAGACGCCAAACATACTCAAGCTGTCGTAAAGGAGCTTGTGAACGCGAGCCTGCAGGTCTTTGTTGAAGTAGATCATTACGTTGCGACAGAGAATCACCTGAAACTCATTAAAGGAACCGTCTGTAACAAGGTTGTGCTGGGAAAAGATCACGTTGTTTCTAAGCGCAGAACTGAAAGCCACGTTGCCATACTGTGCGGTGTAATAGTCAGAAAACTCGTGCGCCCCACCAGCTTGGTGATAGTTGTTGGTGTAGTCTCTCATGGCGGCAAGCGGAAAGATTCCATCCCGGGCTTTGCGCAAGACTGCCTCGCTAATGTCCGTAGCGTAAATACGACACTTTGCGTAAAGCCTTTCTTCCTGCAGGAGGATTGCCAGAGAGTAAACTTCTTCGCCCGTCGAACAGCCCGCTATCCAAACCTGCACTGTAGGATAAGTCCTCAGCAGCGGCACTACTCTCTTCCGGAACGTGAGGTAGAAGCTCGGATCTCGAAACATCGCGGTGGCATGCACGGAAAGACCCAGGAGAAAACGATCCAGACAGGCGGCATTGTGCAATACCTTGTTCTGAAATGCGGAAACGGTATCGAGTTTCTCGGCACGCACCATCTCCAGTATCCGGCGCTTTATCGAAGCGCGCGAATAGTCTCTGAAATCGAAACCTTGAACGCGATAGAGCCCTTCGAGCAGTAGACTGATCTCGACGTCTTCCAGCCTATTTTCTTCTGTCAGAACCCTGCTCACGTAGTTTCTTCCGGACGGTATAGCCACACCCGCAGCAGCGATAGCAGCTGATCTATATCCAGTGGCTTGGAAATATAGTCTGACGCGCCGACTTTTAGGCAGTGATCGCGATCGGCTTTCATTGCTTTGGCTGTAAGCGCGATGATTGGAAGTTGTTTGTATTTTTCCATCTGGCGAATAGCCGTGATCGCTTCATACCCATCCATCTCGGGCATCATGATGTCCATCAAGACGGCTTCGATGTCAGGCGTAGCCTTCAAAAGATCGATGCCCTCCTGGCCGTTTTCAGCATGGACCACAACCATGTTGTGCGCTTCCAGCGCACTTGCTAAGGCGAAGATATTTCGCACATCGTCATCAACCACCAGGACCTTGCGGCCGGCCAGCACAGGATCGCTGCGGTGAATCTTCTCCAGCATGCGCCGTGTGGGCTCCGGCATATTGGCTTCCACGCGATGCAGGAACAACGCCGTCTCAGCCAACAATCGTTCGGGAGAACTGGCTTCCTTAACGATGATCGCATCGGCTACCTTCTTGAGATGCAGTTCCTCCTTTCGCGTCAATTCCTTTCCGGTATATATGATGATTGGAAGATCGTAGCGGCCCAGATCAGTTTGTAACTTCTCGATCAGTTCGAAGCCACTCATGTCAGGCAGTTTCAGATCCAGCACCATACAATCAAATCTCTCGTCCTTGAGAATGTTCAATGCCTCCTGACCGGTGGCCACGGCCGTAGTTTTGACATCGCCGTTTCCTATCAACTCAACAACGCTCATGCGCTGTATATCGTCGTCTTCAACGACGAGCAGTTTGCGAATACGACGGTCGGCGAAGTCCCCGATGTCGTCGAAGGCCTTGCCCAAATCCTCCCGAGTGGCAGGCTTCTGCAGATGGTTAAAGGCCCCTTGTTGAAGAGCCCGCTGGCGTTGTTCCTCAACACTAATAATGTGAACGGGAATGTGTCTCGTCTCGGCGTCGTGCTTCAAGCGATCCAGGACGGACCATCCGTCCCGGTCTGGAAGGCGAATATCGAGGGTGATCGCAGCGGGTTTGTATTTTCTCGCCAGCGCAATCGCCAATATTCCGCTGGTAGCTACTAAACCTTTAAACCCTTTCTCGCGCGCGAGGTCCAGCAGAATGCCGGCGAAACTAATATCGTCCTCGACGATTAGTACTACGCGGTCGCCGCTTTGGATATCGTTGCGGTCGTCGAGTATTGCGGAGGCCTCGCTCGACAATAAAGCCATTTCTTCGCTGTCGAAAGATTCAACTGGGGTCCAGGCAGCTTCGATCTCTTTAGCGTTCCTAATTGTGACCTGACGTGAGTGGATGGTCGTCGCTCCGGCAGGCACATACTTGCGAGGCAGATAGAAAGTGAATGTGCTTCCCTCTCCGGGAGTACTAACCACGCGAATCTCACCGCCGAGCAAACGCGCAATCTCACGGCTGATGGACAGCCCCAAACCCGTGCCTCCATACTTACGGCTGGTTGTTCCATCCGCCTGCTGGAAGGGTTCGAAAATGATCCGCTGTTTTTCAGTAGGAATTCCGATACCGGTATCCTTTACTGAGAAAGCCACAACTTCCCCCGCCCGGTTCAGCGATTCGAGGTGATAGGTCTCATTGGCGGAGGCCGGAGCGACGCTAAGAGCGACCTGGCCCTTGTCGGTAAACTTAAAGGCATTGGAAAGCAGATTCATCAGTATTTGCTGCAGGCGCTTATCGTCTGTGCGAATAGTCGGAGGCAGTTGCTCTGACTGCTCAATCTGGAACTCAAGGTTCTTGTCCTGGGCGAGTTGATGGAAGCTTCGTTCCAATTGCTCGGTCATTTCGGCTATTGAGACTTCGGAAACTTCTATTCCCATCATTCCTGAGTCGATCTTCGACAAGTCGAGAATGTCATTGATCAGCGAAAGTAAATCGGATCCGGATGAGTGGATGGTTTCTGCGAACTGCACCTGTTTTTCGCTGAGATTTTCGTCGTTGTTTTCCGCGAGCTGTCGCGAAAGGATCAGCATGCTATTGAGCGGCGTGCGCAGCTCGTGGGACATGTTGGCCAGAAACTCCGACTTGTATTTTGAAGTTAATGCCAGCTGCTCGGCCTTTTCTTCCATCTCCCAACGCGCTTCTTCGACCTCGCGGTTCTTGGCTTCCACTTCCGCTTTTTGGCGAGCCAAAAGTGCCGCTTTCTCCTGTAACTCTTCGTTAGTTTGCTGCAACTCTTCCTGCTGATTTTTCAACAGTTCCTCAGACTCACGCAGCGATTCTGCCTGCTGTTCGAGTTGCTCGTTGGTTTTCTTGAGTTCATCCTGCTGACTTTGCAGTTCCGCCGCCAGCGATTGCGATTGTTGAAGCAAGTCTTCTGTCCGCGTGTTGGCGGCGATTGTGTTCAGAACGATCCCGATGCTTTCGGTCAACTGGTCGAGGAACGTTAGATGTGTCTCGCTGAACGTATTGAAAGTTGAGAGTTCTATTACAGCTTTTACCTCACCCTCGAATAAGACGGGAAGCACCACGATGTTATGCGGTGGGGCTTCGCCGAGACCGGAGGCGACGTATACATAGTTTGGCGGAACGTTGGTCACCAAAATCCTTTCCCGCTCGAGGGTACACTGGCCCACTAAGCCCTCGCCGGCCTGAAATTCGTTCGCCAGGTTCTTGCGCTTCTTATATGCATAACCTCCGAGCAACTTCATCACCGGTTGGCCATTCGAACTTGTGTTTACGTAGAAGACGCCTTGCTGTGCATCCACGAGTGGCGCTAGTTCGGAAAGCACCATCTGAGCGACCGTCGTCATGTCACGCTGGCCCTGAAGCATTCTCGTAAAACGGGCGAGATTGGTCTTCAGCCAGTCTTGCTCCATGTTTTTCTGGGTCGTGTCCTTGAGATTGAGAATCATCTCGTTGATGTTGTCTTTTAGCGCCGCGACCTCGCCCTCTGCCTGAACTGTAATCGATCGAGTTAGGTCGCCCTTTGTCACTGCAGTGGAAACTTCAGCAATAGCGCGCACCTGCGTAGTCAGATTCGCCGCAAGTCCATTGACATTATCGGTTAAATCGCGCCATGTGCCGGCCGCACCCGGGACGTTTGCCTGACCCCCCAGTTTCCCTTCTACCCCTACCTCGCGCGCTACCGAAGTAACCTGATCGGCAAAGGTGGCCAGCGTGTCGGTCATGTTGTTGATTGTGTCAGCCAATTCCGCAATTTCGCCTTTTGCTTCCACGGTCAGTTTGCGCTCAAGGTCGCCGTTGGCGACGGCGGTCACGACGCGGGCAATTCCTCGCACCTGATCCGTCAAATTGCTTCCCATGGAATTCACATTATCTGTGAGGTCTTTCCACGTGCCGGCCACACCTCGCACATCGGCCTGGCCGCCGAGTTTGCCTTCGGTACCGACTTCGCGAGCCACGCGGGTAACTTCCGAAGCGAAGGAGTTCAACTGGTCCACCATGGTGTTGATAGTGTTCTTCAATTCCAGAATCTCGCCCTTAACATCGACTGTGATTTTCTTTGAGAGGTCGCCGTTGGCTACCGCCGTGGTTACGTCAGCGATGTTGCGCACCTGGCCGGTGAGGTTGCTGGCCATCGAATTCACATTGTCGGTGAGGTCTTTCCAGGTGCCCGCCACACCGCGCACATCAGCCTGACCACCAAGTTTTCCTTCCGTACCCACTTCGCGAGCCACGCGGGTAACTTCCGAAGCGAACGAGTTCAACTGGTCCACCATCGTATTGATGGTGTTCTTCAGTTCCAGAATCTCGCCCTTAACATCGACCGTGATCTTCTTAGAGAGGTCACCGTTGGCGACGGCTGTTGTGACCTCTGCGATATTGCGCACCTGACTCGTCAAGTTACTGGCCATCGAGTTCACACTGTCCGTGAGGTCCTTCCATGTTCCCGCTACTCCCTTTACCTTGGCCTCGCCACCCAGTTTGCCTTCAGTACCGACCTCGCGCGCCACACGCGTAACTTCCGAAGCGAATGAGCTGAGCTGGTCAACCATCGCGTTGACGATCTTCACAGTGCGTAGGAACTCGCCCTTTAACGGACGTTCATCAACCTGCAGCGCCATGCGTTCTGAAAGATCGCCGTTCGCCACCGCGCCGATCACGCGCGCCATCTCACTCGTGGGCCGCGCCAAGTCATCAATCAGCAGGTTGGTCGAATCCACAAGCCGCAGCCATGAACCGGTTGCCGCCGGCACCTCTGCGCGATGCATTATCTTTCCCTCTTTACCCACCACGCGGCTTACCCGTTCAACTTCTTTTGTGGTCCTATCGCTCAACTCGATTATGTCGTTGAGAGTGTCGGCAATCTTGCCAGCCTCGCCGGTCCACTCGCCGGGCAATCGGACAGAAAAATCGCCTTTCTTAAAGGCCACGAGGGTTTTCAGCAGCAACTTGGTATTCAGTGACTCTGTTGTCAGGGTTTGAGTTGGCATTGTTTCCTTCCGAATTTACTTACGAAATCTAAGAGAGGCTGGGCTTAAAGGTTGGCCAGAAAGCCTGGCAGAACTAATTCTGAGACGCACTAAACGCTCAGCGCAGTCCTCGACTGTGCTGGCTTACAGCGGGGGAAGTTCAACAGTATAGGGGGGATTCAGTAACAATTAAAGTTGCTGCTAATCAGTATTTTATACCGGGCGTGGCAGGATATGTAAACTCTTTTAGAGAACCTGACGTGGCCGTCTGATCATTGTCTAACTTAGCTTAACGAAGTCGTCATCGAATCGTCTCAATCCGCCATATAAACCAGCCCTATTTGACCCAGACGGTCTTGATATTTACAAACTCGCGAACGCCGAATTCGCCAAGCTCACGGCCGTACCCGGAATTCTTGATTCCACCAAAGGGAAGTCGCGGATCAGAAGCGACCATGCTGTTGATGAAAATGCACCCCGCCTCGAGTTCGTCAATGAATCGTTCTTGTTCCCGTGTGTCACTGGTCCACGCGGCGGCCCCCAGTCCAAAGGTGGTAGCGTTTGCCAGCTGGATCGCATCCTCGATATCCCTGACACGGAAGAGCAGCGCGACCGGGCCAAAAACCTCTTCACAGTAAGCCGGTGATCCTGCTGGAATATTAGCCAGGACCGTGGGCTCGTAGAAATTACCCGCGCGGTCCAACCGCTTCCCTCCAGTTAAGATTTGCGCCCCCGCGGCAACGGAAGTTCTTACCTGACTATCCACATCCTTCAGTATTTGCTCGGTCGCCAGCGGTCCGATATCAGTGGTCATGTCCATTGGATTTCCCAAACGAAGTGCTTTCATCCCTTCCACAAACTTAGATTCAAATTCGTCGTAGATCTGATCCGCAATAATGAAACGTTTTGCCGCAATGCACGATTGTCCGTTGTTGACCGTGCGAGCTTTCACTGCCGTCGTGACGGCCTTTTGCATTTCGGCTGAAGGCATGACAATAAAGGCATCGCTACCGCCGAGTTCCAGGACAGTCTTCTTGATCTGTTTGCCCGCGCTGCCTGCAACGCTTCGTCCCGCTGGTTCACTTCCCGTCAGGGTGGCCGCAACGACGCGACGGTCGCTAAGAATTCGTTCCACCGCATCTGACCCGACAAGCAAGGTTTGAAACGCTCCGCTCGGGAATCCGGCGCGCAGAAAGATGTCCTCAATAGCAAGCGCGCATTGAGGCACATTCGAAGCATGCTTGAGCAGGCCTACGTTACCGGCCATAAGCGCCGGCGCCGCAAAGCGAAAAACTTGCCAGAACGGAAAATTCCATGGCATCACCGCGAGCACTGGCCCAAGCGGCTGAAATCGCGCATAACTCTTTGCCGCATCTGTCTCGACAATCTTATCGGCCAGATGATGCTTTGCCGTTTCGGAATAGTAACGGCAAACCCAGGCACACTTTTCTATTTCCCCGACTGCAGCTTTAAGCGGCTTGCCCATCTCTATGGTCATTATTCTGGCCAGGGCGTCTTTTTCAGACTCAAGAATTTCGGCCGCGCGCAACATCATTGATTCGCGCTCTGAAAAAGTCGAGCGCCGGTAGGAGCGGAAACAATCTTCAGCGCGCTGCAGTTTTTCATTGATCTGATCTGTATTCAGCGGTTCAAAGGTCTTGACCGTTTCACCATCAGTCGGATTAATTGACGCGATAGGCATTCCTGATCCTCTAATTTGATTTTTGGAAGCAAACATTATAGAACACCCTTTCTATGTCGTGGGCAATGCCTTGGTATGGCTCGTATTCTAAATCCCAACGTAGGGTCAGGCCTTGGTTGTCTTTCGTATCTTGAATGATGAATGGAATGTTGAAACTACCCACACAGACCTACTGAGCAAATTGATGGCGCACAGAGGTGGAAAAATTTTGGGCGGGGTTAACACCGCGAAACCAAAATGCGAAACTTTTTTGCTATTCGTCCAGTGAAATGAGTAAACGGAAAAGCAACTTAGATAAATTCGCTATTGCGGCGGCATTGCAGGAGATTTCCGTCCTGCTCGAGTTAAAAGGTGGGAAAGACCGCTTCAAGGCTCGCGCCTATCAAACCGGCGCCCGAGTGGTGGCTGGAATAAACGAGGATATTGGTCCGGTAGTTCAAGAAGACCGCCTTACATCGATGCGTGGAATTGGTGAGGCCCTTGCTTCGCAAATCAAACAACTTCACCTGACAGGCGACTCTTCCGTTTTACAAGGTTTGAAGAAGGACTTTCCACCGGGCATCGTCGAGCTTTCAGGGGTGCCGGGTCTCTCCATTAACAAGATTAGAACTCTTCACGAAGCTTTGGGAATCACATCGGTTTCTGAGCTGAAGGCTGCGGCTGAAGCAGGCAGGATAAAAAACATAAAAGGGTTCGGCGCGAAAACTGAGCAGAAGCTTCTCGAGACGCTTGTCGAACACCGCCAGCGTGCGAAAACCGAAACGCGATTGCATCTTCACCATGCACTGCAAACGGCGGACCAGATTGCCAATTATCTTGCCACCGCCCCGGAGACTGCGGACATCACCTTCGCCGGTTCTCTGCGCCGTTGGAAAGAAACGGTCGGCACTATTAGAGTAGTCGCAAACACAAACCAACCGGCGGCGTTGATCGAATACTTCCTACGCTTTCCTCTCATTGTTCGCGTAGAAACGCAGATGGAAGAGGCTTGCATAGTAAGACTCGCCGAGGGTGCACGAGTGTCGGTGGTGGCGGCTCGTCCCGAGGAGTTTGGCCTGGCATTGCTGACCGAAACGGGATCGAAAGCGCATGTCAACAGGCTGCATGAGATAGCGAGCGGCAATGGACCCCAGTCAAAGAGGAAACCAAAAGGGAAACCAGGGAACGCCGCATCTCGAACATCCGCACAGTCGACAGAACTACCTGACGAAGAAGAGATTTATCGACAATTAGGAATGCAGTATATACCGCCGGAGCTGCGCGAGGACGCAGGTGAGATTGAAGCGGCGCTTGCCGGAAAGCTGCCTGAAGATCTGATTACGCTTGACGATATCCAGGGCATGGTCCACTGCCATACGACCTATTCAGACGGGAAACACACAATTGAAGAGATGGCGCGCGCTGCCGAAACTATGGGAATGAAGTATGTGACGATCACCGATCACTCGCCCACAGCCTTTTATGCGGGTGGTGTGACCCTTGACAGGTTGCAGCGTCAGTGGGACGAAATTGAAGAGGTGCAGGAAAAAGTAAAGGTCAAGATTCTCCGAGGCACGGAATCTGACATCGTCGCTGACGGTCACCTCGATTATCCGGACAAGATTTTGGAGCAGTTTGATGTGATCGTGGCCAGCATCCATTCCCGTTACAAGATGGATTCAGCAAAGATGACCAAACGCATAGTGACAGCAATGAAGCAACCGGTTTTCAAGATTTGGGGACATGCGTTGGGACGTTTGATTGAACGGCGCCCACCGTTTGAGTGTGACGTCGAGCGAATTCTCGATGTGATAGCGGACTCGCGCGCAGCCATCGAAGTTAATGGCGACCCCTGGCGTCTGGACATGGAGCCACGCTGGATACGTGAGGCGCGGAAACGCAAGATCAAGTTTGTAATCTCGGTGGATGCGCACTCGACCGGCGCGCTTAATAACTTGAAATATGGCGTCGGCATCGCGCGACGAGGTTGGGTGAGGCGACGTGAAGTACTCAATGCATTAGGGACAATTCAGTTTCAGAAGGCTGTGCGTCCTCTCGCCTGAACCTTCATCCTTCTCCCATCTTCCGGTCCGTAAAACAAGATCCACACAGCAAGGTCGTCAGTAAAATTTTCAAAGCGATGCTCAGCCCCAGCCGCAACGAAGAGCAAGTCGGTTGAACTGAACTCGTGCGAGTTTCGCCGCACACAAACTGACCGCTGCCAATCGCGACGAAATAAATTTCGTCACGCGAGTGAGGCTTCTGCGGATCGCTGCCACGCGGAGCATATATTTCGACTAACAAGGTACCGTGCTGGAAAATAGTTGCGAATCGTTTTACCGTCGCGTGTAGGCACCTGCGACACCGCGCCGGTGACTGTTAGTGGTGCGCAAGTAGATAAGTGTTCCTGGAAGCTCATACCAGGCTCCTAAACAAAAGCTGGACAGTCAATAATTATTTTGCTGACTTGAAGTGAATTGTTCTCACCTATGCCATATTGAACTAGAATCCATTGCCTGAACAATGCCGACTTCCCAGCAAACTTGTGTTTTCTGTAATGTCATCAGCAGTGATGTGTCGGCGAACGTGGTCTTTGAAGACGATAAGTCTCTCGCTTTTCTGGATCACCGTCCCCTTTTCCCAGGCCATTGTTTGGTTGTGCCGAAAGAGCATTTCGAAACGCTAAGCGATCTTCCACCGGGCCTTCTGGCTCCATTTTTTCGAAGTGTGCAACTCTTGACACGCGCTGTTGAACTTGCGCTGGAAGCCGAGGGCTCTTTCGTAGCAATGAATAACCGCGTGAGCCAAAGTGTTCCGCATTTGCACGTTCATGTTGTGCCCCGTCGAAAGAAAGATGGTTTGAAGGGCTTCTTCTGGCCACGCAATAAATATGCAAGCGAAGCAGACATCGTTAAGATCCAGCAGCTAATTCAGTCTGAGGTCGCCCGCATGCAAAAACTCTTGTAAGCGACCATGCAAAGAATCTTGTAAAAGGAGAGCGATTATGTTTATACGACGCTTCGGACTTTCAATTTTAATGGTAGCTGCACTTGGAGTTATCGCGATTGCCCAAACTAGAGGCACCCAGGAGGATCTTTTCTGGCTTAGTGGAGAGACAAGCCCACCCGCGCTTGTAATGCCAGCACCAAACCGAAGGTCACCAAACCCCCGGTCCGCCGCTAACCAGCAGCTGCCCGCTTTGAATCTCGATGGTCTGTGGGTAACCGATCAGGGCGAGAAGGTTAACGTGATTCAAACTACAAGCGGGACCGTTTTTGCCACATTCATGGGTTCTGGCTCATGTCCCAATGGCGGTAGTAGACCAAAATATATTGAAGGAAAGCTTACCGGTAATATCTTAGAAGGTACGATGTGGCGTTGCACGCGTGATCCTGATCTTGTGCGCAAATGCGGTGTTGATTCAGTCTATCAAACCAGGTTTAAGGCGACCGTCAGTTCGGCCGGCATCTCTGGGCAATGGCATTTCGAGTGGTACGCGCGTAAGGACACTGAGGCCGATTGCAAGTGGGTTCGCGATAGTAGCCGGGACGGAGATAATACATTCAGCCTCTCTCGCGCCCAGCCAACTTCCAGCGACAGTAGCGACAGCACCCAGAATACCCCTGGCGACTGTCCGCCGGGCGATGGGGCGGCTGTTGCTACCAACTCTGCAGGTTTTATTTTTATCAATCCTCCCTCGGGCAGGGCGGTAAGTCGCCAGGGCCCGAACGAGTCTTGCCCGGAGGTGGGGAGGCTACCCAATGGCGCAAGACTTGTGTATAGGCGTGTGGTCTTTAACAAAGACACAGGAGCGCCGGAATGGTATTTTGCTGAACCCCCCGGGGGTACGCCGGGATGGATTCCTGCCGGGGATACTTCAAATACGCGACCGGTCACTCCGATACCGACAGGTCCGGTTAGAATCCCTCGAGATTCAGGTGGTGGTACTGTCTCAGCTTCTCCCACTGCCGGTGGTCGTGCTCGTCCTAATACTTCAGGCAGCAATAGAAGAGGAACACGCCGTACTCGTGCCAAGCGGAGATCGAACAGACCTTGATCCGATCTTGACTAGGATGCATACCGTCCGGGGTCAACTGCAGTAATCAAATCTGAGATTACGAGGATGCAAAAAATCTTGTAAGAGGAGAAGGGTAGTGTTTCTACAACGTTTCATGATTTCAATCTTAATGGTAGCTGCAGTTGAAGTTACCGGAAGTGTGCAAACCAAAGGGTCGCTAGGAGATCTTGCCTGGCTCAGTGGATGCTGGGAAGGGCGCCAGCGCGACGCTGTTATTGAAGAGATCTGGTCAAAGCCCGCAGGCCTTTCGATGTTGGGGCTGGGCAGGACTGTTAAAAATGGCAAGACGGTTTCATTCGAATTCATGCAGATTCGCGAAGAAAACGGAACTCTTGTTTTTCTACCCCAACCCCAGGGCGGTACTCGAGTTCCTTTTCCTCTTAAAGACACCTTTGGAGGGAAAATGACATTCGAGAATAAGGAACACGACTTTCCCCAGCGAGTAATTTACGAGCGAAAGGGACCGGGATTACTCTTAGCAAGTGTCGAGGGACTTCACAAAGGAAAAGAGGAGCGCGAAGAGTTTCAGATGAAAAAGGTTCGGTGCAATTGAAACCGGACTGTGTACGCCTTCCCTGAAACTATTGAACACCTTTTGCTCTGCCTTAAAAGTCTCCGTCGGTGCGGCTGCGGCTTTGCCGCCTGATGTGCGGCGGTGGCTGTGCCCCGCCGTAGAGGTGCCTTTTACATTTTGGGCTATGCCCTTTGGTGCGGCCTTTGGCCTAATAAATCCGAAGGGCTAAGCCCTGACCAGGGCCGTAGCCCGGAAACTGATCTGGCTGCTGTCGGCGTGGCATAGCCACCGCCGCACATCAGGCGGCAAAGCCGAACCTGACATGGTCCACGACTTTTGAGGCAAAGCCAACACCTTTGAAGCCTCGAAAAAAAATCGCGTCATCCAAAAAATAAAACACACAAAAATTTGATCTAAAAGTTCCTTCAGAGTATAACCCTCCAGTCCCGAGGGTCACGGCCTTCGAGACCGACGAAGGGATCGGCAACCGATGTGGTGACACACGGACGAGGGAATCAACAGGCGGCTGTTGCTTCTATGACGCCCCGAGATGAAGCCGAAAGGCTTTGCTGGAGAAAGC
>JBHEMV010000028.1:0-438 GCA_046262375.1 Pyrinomonadaceae bacterium | reverse complement strand
CCTATTAAAAGCTTCGGCGATTTTTAGGAAACGGACTGCGCTACTTTCGGCTTGCCGAGAGTAGCGTTTTCCGTTTTTGAAGACCAGGCGAAAAAGATTTATTATGAAGCTCTATTTTCCAAATACGTTAGCCCCGCGCAGACGCTTGGTGTCTCCCTTTTGAGTTTTTGCGCGCCCCCCAAAGGAGATAAATCAATGGTCGAAGCAAAAATGCAAGAGACTTCAGAGTACAAGCCGGGAACCTTTTGTTGGGTTGAATTGGCAACCACTGACGGAGAAGCCGCAAAGAAGTTTTATACCGAACTGTTTGGCTGGGACTTTACCGATAATCCCATCGGGCCGGGCATGGTCTACACAATGCTAAAACTCGATGGCAAGGACGTTGGAGCACTCTACAAAATGCCGGAGGAGATGACGTCCCAGGGTATTCCGCCAAAC
>JBHEMV010000027.1:0-34678 GCA_046262375.1 Pyrinomonadaceae bacterium | reverse complement strand
GTTGACGAAGTTTTTACCGAAGGTATCTCCGATTTCGTCGATGGGAATTGAGGAGTTAATACCGGTGTTCACAGTGACAATCATGTTGATTGCCGAACTTGATGAGCCAGCGGTCAGGGTTGCACCCACCGGAAACGCGATGCGCGTTAGGGTCGAAAGCGGTGCCGGCGCGGTGGAACTCCACGTCGCCGACAACGGCGCAGTCGAAAGCGCAGTAGTCGTATAGAGTGTGCCTGCCGGGAAAGTCTGTCCCGACTTCAAAACCGTGTTCACCGGAATGGGTGCGATGATATAGACCTGTGTGGAAGCATTCAACGTCACACCTGAGACGTCACGGGCTCCTGTGTTCGAGACCTGCCATGTGTATGTAATGTCAGAACCTTGATTGACTGGTCCTGCGGGCGCCGTCAGACTCAACTGCAGCAACGCATCGTCGACCACAGTCGCCGAGATGTCGCCGCGCGCTTCACGCAGCCCGTTAACGGATGCACCAGATACTGTCTGCACTTCGTTGGCCGACGAATCCGCAGCTTGGTTATCAAATGAAGGACTGCCCGTTGCGGCGTCGCCGAGTAAGATTTGCACAGACTGGCCGGCAGTGGCGCCAGCGTTCACGCTGACTTCTACCAACACACTAATGTTACCGTTTTGAGCGATGGTGGCAGAGACGACATCCGCGACGTTTGTTTTCACATCTGTGTCTCCGGCGTTGATGGTGCCGCTGCTGTCAACGTCTATAACCGCCTGGGTGATGACACCTGGACCAGAAACGCGGACGCTTGCGCCGCTCGCCAGGAATCGAACCTGGTCCGTGAAGTTTCCAGTATTGGTTACCGTAAAATTGTAAATCACGCCTGTTTGGCCAGCGACTACCGTTGGGTTGCTGCCAGCGTCCGGCGTGATTGCCAGGCCAGAAACATTCGACACCGTAACTGTTACGGTGTTCGAAATTGTCGAGTAACTATTCGTGCCGTCTGAATATGTGGCACTTGCCTGGTTTGTTATCACCGTACCGCCCGGCGTTTGAGCAACCGTCTGCATTGAAAATGCAGCGGCAATCGCGAGCAGCGCGATCACCCGAGGCAATGTGAGTGTAATAATCTGGGCAGCTTTCTTCATTTGTGATTCCTCATTTATGAGTTGGGGGATTTGGGTTACCCGGAAGAGGACGGAGCTCTGAGTAGGGCGGCCCTGAGGTCTCCGGGTCGATACGTGGGTTGGCGGCTATTTCAAGCGCACCTTATAAGAAACGTCGAGCTTGCTGTTCTGATTCAGCGGATCTGCCCACTCGTAACGAATCTGTGTGTACATGGAAGCCGGCGCGGCAACTCTCTTCACAGACCCATCTGGCTGCTTCTCTTCGATGGTAGGCTGCGCCCAGAAACTTTTGCCATTATCGATGCTATACGTAACGGTCGCTGGCCCATCGGCCTTTACACTTCCGGCTATAAACTCAGTGCCGGTCGGAACCTTTCCGACGGCTTTGTAATCACGCGCTGGGGCGGTGCCTTCATTAACTGAACTGATGGTCCAATCCAGGATCTCACCCGATTTGACAATCGAGGCCTTCTCGACCGGAATCTTGACGTTTTCACGCACCACCGTAGCGGACAACAAGACTTTGACTTCGGGACGGCCGGCGTGAATCATCATGAACTTCTTTTGCGCAAACACTGCGGCACTACCCAAAATCAACAGGCACATGGCCACGATGGGCAACCTGCGAACATATTTCTTAGATTTGGTCATTCGTAATCTCCTAAACTTTCGAAAGGCTTAGCGGACCACCAACTCACTGTCTCCCTAAAGAGGAATAACCCTGAACCAGCCCCTTGATCCGAGGATTTCTGGTCCACCGCGATCTAGTTTACAAACGCAGGTGAGACAGTGAGAAATGAGGAAGTAACAAGATCTATGCCATGTGGGTGAAGTGGTGAGCGAATTGCGGCTACATTTTATATCGCTAATATGCTCAACAAAACTCATGATCCCGGTGGACCAGGGTAGTCCCCTTTTTAGAGCAATGTTGAATATCGCCGAGATTCTCCAGATTGTGTCACTGCCGCACTTACAAAAATTGTCAGTTCTGCTGACTACCCGGCGTAAACAAATAGAAGGCTTAAGGGTAAGGACACCAGAGTATGGATGCGTAGAGAGTTGCAGTGGAGCGGGCGATGAAGCTACAGGACGTAATGTTACGGGCGATGGCGACGCGGATCACGTGGTATCAGGCAGCGGAGATCCTGGGGATCAAGTGCCGGCAGTGCAGTGCTGGAACACGCGGTGCCGGTTGGGTGCCTAGTCTTGTTGGGATCGAGGTTTGGGGTTGGGTAGATGGCTGCTCGTTATTATCCGATAGGCGGCATAGATCACAAATCCGACCGCGGCAGCCATAACAGCAACTTTCGCTTCTTTGAGTGTGCTGTTGGAAAGCAACCACGCGCCCAGTGCAAGCGAAGCGATGGCAATCAATGTTCCCGCCCTTAATCTAAACATTGCCGGTGGCGCGTCTTTGCGACGGCGGAAAACGAGCAAAGCCACGCATGTTGCGCCGTAAGTGATCAATCGGACAATAGCGCTTATCGTTAGTGCGGCTACAAACGAACTCTTGAGAGTCAAAATCAGCATCAGTGCTGCAGTGATCAGAATTGCAATGTGTGGCGTCGAAAAGCGTCGATGAACCTTAGCGATGAATGACGGCAGTTGCTGCTGCTCGGCAATCGCAAAAGGAATTCGGGAACCTGAAAGTATCAGAATATTCAGATTACCGGTGATAGAGATGATTGCGCCTGCTGAAATGATCGCGCCCCCGGCGGTTCCCATGAACCGCGTGCCGGCATCGGCCAGGGGCTTTTGCGATTGGGCCAGTTCCGGCAGCGTGCCTACGCAAACAATCTGAATCAGGATGTAGAGGAAGGCGACGACCGCAATCGCGACCATCAGCGCGTATGGTAAATGCTTTTTCGGATTGCGCACTTCGCCCGCCGGAATCGCCGCCATCTCAAATCCGGTAAAGGCATAAATCAAGAGCAACACGGATTGGGAGAAGGCCGCGCTTGTTGGCGGGGGTCCAAGCGCGAACGCGTGAGGATTAAGAAAGAACAAACCTGCAGCGATGAAAATGAGCATGGGAATGAGCTTGCCAATCGTAAAGCAATTGCTGACGATTGCCGCTTGCCTAACACCGAGAACGTTAATCGTAGCAAGCACCGCAACGACAAGCGTGACGATGCAAGCACGCCATAAGGTGCTCGTTGCTGAAGGCCAAAAGTAACCTAGATAACTGACGAGTAAATTGCAGTTAGCCGCAAACGCTGTAAGCCGTGCGAGCCACATTAACCAACCAATTTGAAACCCTACCGTTGACCCAAAAGCCTCACGCGCGTAAAAGTATGGTCCACCGGTTTCATTGAAGCGACTCCCGACCTCGGCAAAACAGAGAATGATCAAAGTGACGACTAGTGCGCAAACCACGAATGCTATAAGGCTATACGAACCAATTAGCGAGAAGACCTTGGCAGGCAAACCAAAGATTCCAGCTCCGATAATCCCATTAATCGTAATAGCCACGAGATCCCAGCGTCGGATGCCGCGTATCAGTCCTTCGTCCGATAATTTTGTGGTCACTTTTGCCATTCGTTGCCTTATAATCCAAATCGTTCGCTTACACAATCATTTCAATTGGTAGTGGTTTCACTTTTTATGAAAAGAAGAACTAAAGACTTTGTCGCCGCCGCCTGTTTCATCGTTTCGGTATCAATGACTGCTTCCTTGTCACCGGCACCGTCGAACGCACAAGCTCCCGCACGCACCTTGCAGTCTCTCGTTGACGAGGCCGCCAAAACGACCCTCGCGAAGTTTGCCGATAAGAAGCTTGAGGAAAAGCAGCTCTCCATTACGCTAATTGACCTCCGCAATCCGCAGCATCCTGAAAAGGCGAGCTTCCGCGGAAACGAAAGAATCTACCCGGCCAGTGTGGTGAAGCTTTTTTATCTGGCAGCAGCTCACCGGTGGCTGGAAGACAAAAAGATTGAAGACACCCCCGAGCTACGGCGAGCTTTGAAAGACATGATCGTGGATTCTTCGAACGAAGCTACGCAGTACATCGTTGATGTGCTGACCCACACTACTGGAGGTTATGAGCTGCCGCCCGGCGAAATGAAGAAGTGGCAGGAAAAACGAAACGTCGTAAACCGCTACTTTTCTTCGCTCGCCTACAGCAATATCAATGTGAATCAGAAAACGTTTTGTGAAGACGCCTACGGACGGGAGAGTTTTTCACGCGGACCGAAGGGAGAAAACAGAAACAAGCTGACGACTGATGCCACAGCTCGTTTACTGATGGAGATTGTAACGGGAAAGGCAGTCACGCCCGAACGCAGTGCGCAAATGGTGGAATTGTTAAAGCGTGATTACTCTGGCACAAGCAAGGACACCGACGATCAGGCACATGGGTTTACCGGCATCGCGCTTCAAGGCGTTGAAGGAGCGCGCTTGTGGTCGAAAGCTGGCTGGACGAGTACGACCAGACACGATGCTGCGTACCTTGAACTGCCAGATGGTTCGAAGTTTGTGCTGGTGACGTTCACGACTGACCACGCAAATGAGCGCCATATTATTTCCACGGTGGCAAAAGTCGTGATTAATGGGATCAAAGAAGTGAGGGGAAGTTTTTAACGTGCAGTTACGCGCGGCGTCTGCCGCCGGATTTCCGCGACGGATCTACGATTAGCACCGCATGTGGCTGTTTGGAAATGACTTTCTCAACCTGGATTACAACGTTTCCGGCCCATGACGCGGTGGGAGTGAACTAAATACGAGAAGGCAATTGTTCCAGGTTTGCGAAGGAACCTTTCGTCTGAACAGGTGTCTAACACCGTGAGTTATCAGTAACTCTCCAGATGGAGGATCGCTATATGGCTTCACTTTCGGGCACTGACGGCAAGCCCTTCATAAATGTTACCCCTTTAATCGATGTACTGCTGGTCTTGTTGATTATCTTCATGGTGGCCGCTCCATCGAAGCCGCACAGTTTCTCTACCAAGGTGCCGTCTGAGCCCGACAATCGCGTTCTGCCGCCGCATATACACACTCTGGTCGTAACGATTGGAACTGATCGAACCCTCAAGTTGAACGGCCTCTCGGATGACATGGGCACGGTTGAAGATCCTTCAAAGCTGAGCAGCGTGTTGGTGTCGCTCTTCAAACAGCGAAAGACGAATCACGTGTATCGGGCGGAGATGCTTTCGCGGATGGATCTGCCAGAAGACTACCGCATCGAGAAGACCGTATTTATCAAAGCCCCGCGTTCAATTTCCTACGGTGATGTGGCAAAAGTCATTGACGGATTAAAGGGCGCGGGCGCGGATCCAGTCGGGTTGCAGCTGGACAGCTTGAATTAGCGAAGGCGCGTCACTGACATCAGTCCACCGCACCCGCAGAAATGCTCGGGTCGCGCGGGCAATTCTTTCTACCCCCCCCCGAATCGACAGATCCCAAAAGCACTTGCGAGACTAGCTTTATTGGCAGCCCAGCCAACCCAGCGACACCTTCTTCCATCTTGGATTATCATGGAGTGAACCAATCACCTTACCTGGTTCTAATTTCGTGAAAGATGCTGTAACTTGTAGGGTAGCGATAAGGAGTTTTTCAAGTGATGACAACGTATTACCGTTTGGCTTTTTTGCTTTTGGTTACCGCTGTACTTGTGCCGATTGTGGGAGAACCGGTGGGTCACGGACAGGGCCAGGTTGGCGGCGGTACGTTATCGCGAGAGGCAGTGGGCGGGGCGGCTTTGATCTTTCGCAAACCGGATAATCCCACTGTGCGTGTCGGCGGCGGATCGTCAGGGCCGGCGGCTGGTGGTGGCGAAGCAAAGGATAAAAAAAAATCTCGACCGACCGAAGCGCAGAAGAAGTTCACAGTGCACGAACAGGTTATAGCTAAAGCAAATGCGGCGCGAAGCGCAGCAAAGCCTCGTTATTCTGAAGCGGAGCAACAATACAAGCTGGCAGCTCAGCAGGAGCCAAGCGACGCGCGAGCTCAATTTGGGCTGGGGAACGTTTTCCTGGATCAGGGGCGCTTTGCCGAAGCGGCAGCAGCTTATAGGCAAGCAATCAACTTAAAGGCAGACTATCTGCCGGCTTATCAACCATTGAGTTACTCACTTGCCCGGTTGGATCGTTACGGTGAGGCAATTGAGACGTTGAACCAAGCTCTTAATTACGACCCCAACAATGCAGAACTCTATGATAATTTAGGATTTGCTTACGTTCACGCAGAGCGCTACAGCGAAGCAGTTGCGGCCTGCCGGCAAGCAATCGCGCTTTTAGGGCAAAGCGGCGAGGCTTACAAGCAGGGACTGCAAAACAGAAAGGAAGTGTTGTCGAACGCGTACAAGAATCTCGGGAATGCCTATAACGGTTTGAAGCAATATAACGAAGCCGCGGAAGCTTTGAAGCACGCGACCGAGATCGAGCCCGCCAATGCCGCCGCCCATTTCAATCTTGGTCTGGCTTTGTACAACGGACGTCGCTATTCTGAGGCCATTCAGGCTTACAAAGCGGTTGTCAAATTAAGACCTGAACTCGCGGCAGCTCATTACAATCTTGGCCTCACCTACGTCGCTGTTAACGATAAATCTGCCGCTCGACAGGAGTACGATATTCTTAAGCCACTAAACGCAACCATGGCAGCTCAACTTAATAGCTTGCTAAGGTGAATAGTTAATCCGAATTCAGCTAAACATGAAGCCTAAAACTGGCTCGTTAGTCTGGAATCAGACGAGCAGTCGAGCATTCACTTCGAAGTTCAATTTAGAAAAAAGTCGCCCAAGATCTCTCACTTGATAATGTGCGTTTAACCCGCTCGGATTCGGCAACACCCAAACAACCGTCTCACCTATGCGTTCTTCCTGACAGCCGATAACGGCTTCCGGTCTTTCCCATGCAGTTCGATATGCGCCGAGTCCCAAAACTGCCAGGAAGGCCGGTTGATACCGGCGTACCTTCGCAGCCAATCGTTTGCCGCCCGCGCGAACTTCTTCGCGGGATAACTGATCCGCCGAAGTCGTAGCGCGCATAACCACATTCGTTATTCCGTAGCCACTTTTCAGCAGTTCTCGTTCATCGAATGGAGAAACCAGGCGCTCTGTAAAGCCGCCGGCATGCAATGCGGGCCAGAATCGGTTGCCGGGTCGAGCGAAGTGATGACCTACCGCAGCCGTATAGAGACCAGGGTTGATGCCGCAAAAAAGAACCCGCAGCCCAGGCGCGATTAAGTCGCGGACAGTTTTGCCTTCCGCTGCGGCTAACTGTTCTTTGGTTGGTCGCCAGGGTTTAGACAAGAATTGGTGAATAGGTGGTTATTCGATTTCGAAACGAGCTCGCTGAGACGCGCTGCGCTTGGCCACCCGATCCACAACCGTAACCTTTAGCAGATAGCGACCTGCCGGCAACCCCACTAACGAGGTTTCTGCGGCGTAAGGTATTTGTCCCAGATCCGTGGCGTCTTCAGTGGAAACCTTCTTCAGAGGGGTTGTAACGACAGGCTGATCGTCTCGCACTATCTGCACCTGAACGGCCAAGTCAGGTTTGGAATCCACCGGCGCGCGCGTTGCGTTGTAGACAAATATCACGAATCGCAGATAGTCATTGGCGGAGAAGCTATGGGTAATTCTTAACTCTACTGGAAGGTTTTGACTGTTCGCTGAAATGTTGCTCATAGGGGACTGCTCGCGCGCGCCAACAAGCAAGCTACTTAGAGTTAGCTGTCCGGACGATAGATTGGGAATCTCGATCCAGGCGTTTGCGCTGCCAGAGCGGCCGCTTTTCTCATCGCGTGCCGCCACGCGGACCTGATAAATTCCTGGTCCTAAAAAAACTGAATGGGTGTAAGAAAGAAGGTTGCCTTTTTTCTCCGCTTCTGCAGGCGCGGTAATGGTAATTCGGTCGTTGAATACCGCCCCTACATTACCGGCGTCATTAAAAAAAGTTCCGGCAAGGCCTACTACCGCAGCCTGCTTTCCATCCGTTGGCACAAAGGTAAGAAACTCATTGGGCACTTGCATGATGGCCGAAAGCATAAGTCCTTTGTCAGTAGTATTGAGGTAATCCAAATACAAAGAGACCGGTATATCGCGACTCGGATAGGTAGCAAACATCACTTGTTTTAGCTCGGCCTCCGGCGACTTATCCGACCTGTCTTGCTCTACGTCCTTTTTCCTCTTCGTATCCTTAGTCACCGGCGCCGGGGGTTCTACATCAAAGAATCCTCGACGCACCTGCACAGTCAGTTTAGGTTTGCCTACCACCTTTACTTCAATTCGCCGGAACTTACTGGTACGCCGAGTTTCATGTTCAGGGTTCCAGGCGAGAAGATAATAGGCTGACGTATCTCTTAATGCTCGACTCAAACCTGGCTCCAGCGAGTTAGTATTGAAGATAGCTTTCCCTCCCGTATCGGAAGCCAGCGCATTCATGCCGTCTTGCAAAGCGGAAAGTTCACCTTGTCCTGAGCGTGACAGGCGCCCTGTCGGATCAAACTGAGCCTCGGTGCTGGCATCGCTCATGCTCGCTACAAGGCCGCGGGCGTCCATTGAATAGATGACGACGCCGCTGCGGGCCGCTGCGCTGGTAATTCGTTGAAGTCTGGAGATTGATGCTGAATTGCGCTCGTCGAGAAAAAAACCACTTGAGACAAAGAATATCAACTTGCGGCCAGGAAGCTTATTCGCCGAACGAATGAGTCCCTCAAGTCCGCTTAGCGTATTGGCTGTAACATTTCCCGCCTGCTGTAGCAATGAGTTGGCGCGACTGGTTACCAGACTCTCAGCTGTGTCACGCGTCATTCCGGGATTCTGGCTAAGGGTTGCACCTATGAAGTAATCCCTTATGTCGCGGTCATAATTCGAAAATAATAGCGCTTGATATTCTGACATAGTGGGACGGTCGAAATCGCGTACGGAATAAGGGCGAATTTTGAGCCGTTCCAGCGCAGCCCTAAGGACCGATTTATTATCTGTAAGCTGTTGGAGAAAACCGATTTGACCACTCGCAGAGGTGATTACGGCTTCGTCGTTTTGACCCAGGTCCTGTTCGATGAAGTGAGTAATCAGTTTTCGAGTTGCCGCAAGAGAAGGCAAATCCAAATGCAAGTCATCGACATAGAAGAAAACCGATCTTCCGCGATCCAGGGGCAGTGGACCAGAAGAGTTGCTCGTGTTTACACGTGGTGACGAACCACGCGCAGCGGCAATCTGGGATTCTTCGCTGACACTTCCGGCAGTTATCTTTTCGAAAAAATCGATGGGCTTGAGCTTACCGTCGATGCGAAGTTCGAAGTCCTCCCTTTTCAACCCGTCCACAAACTTGCCTTGTTGGTCAAAAACCATGACGTCGGTCTGCACTAGCTCTGTGTATACGCGCAAAACGTCAGAGCGATCCTGCCCTTTCGGGGACGGTGGGGTTTGTCCCTGACCGGTCTGCGAGACGAGGAACACGCAAACGAATGCCGCTAAATTCGCCGTCTTGATTATGCTGGACGATGAAGGCATATTCCGCAGTGCAAACGGTGCGGTCAGTTCAGGGGAGACTGTGCCGTGAGCAGCCTGAAGCTGGGCCTTCGATTACGCCAAAAATGCGCGAATGGCTGTTGTGCTAACTATGTATCAGACCGGCGTCGCTGCGCAAGAATAAAAACTTTGCTGGTTGGTCACCCGTATTAGGCAGACAAACCAAATAGAAAAAAGCGGGCACTTCGAACTAGAGAACCTTCATAAATGGCTAATAACACTACGACGGTATCAATTGACCATATCACGAAGAGCTTTGGCGAATTTACAGCCGTGAGTGACCTCAGCCTGACTGTTCGGGCAGGAAGAATCTACGGACTCCTGGGCCCAAATGGCGCTGGAAAAACGACGACCATCAGGATGATAGTCAATATCACTGCTCCTGATTCCGGTCGAGTAGAAGTGTTTGGCCAGCTGATTACGCCGGAACTACAGGACCGCATCGGTTACCTGCCGGAAGAGCGGGGCCTTTATAGAAAGATGAAGGTTGGGGATCAACTCAAGTTTTTCGCCGCCTTAAAAAATGTGACCGGCAGGGAAGCCGACAAGCGCGTGGATACATGGCTCGAGCGATTGAAGCTGACCGAATGGAAAAGCAAGAAATCAAGTGAACTGTCGAAAGGCATGCAGCAGAAGGTTCAGTTTATAGCCGCAATTCTTCATGAACCGGATCTGCTCATTCTGGATGAGCCTTTTTCTGGTTTGGATCCGGTAAATGTCGAACTTCTCAAAGAGATTGTCCTTGGATTGAAGGCCGGGGGTAAAACCATCATTTTCTCAACGCACCAGATGGAGGTTGCTGAGAAGATTTGCGACGACATCTGCCTGATTAATCGTTCGCGCAAAGTTTTGGATGGCAGCATGCGGGAGGTAAAGCGAGGTTTTGGTCGCAACGCAGTGGCATTGCGTCTGGAAGGTGGCGACGGGGTCCTGGAAAACCGAACATTGGTGAGCAAGATTGAGCGCCATAGTGACGGCCTCGAGGTATTGCTCGCCGAAGGGGCAAACAGTCAAGCACTATTGAAGGAATTGATGGCCGCGGGAGCGCGGATTGAAAGATTTGAAATGATCGAGCCCAGTCTGCATGATATTTTTATCGAGAAAGTCACTGAGAAGGTATGAACAAACTCTTTGCAGTTGTAAAGCGCGAGTATATACAGCGCGTACGCACGAAATTCTTCCTTGTTATGACTGTGCTGGGACCTATCATGCTGGTGGTGTTTACAATCGTGCCCGGTCTCCTATTCAGCATTAAAGCTGGAGGAAGCACGCGTATCGCCGTCGTGGACCAAACCGAAGGGATGAAGTTATCCGATTCAATACGTCATTCACTGCTCAAAGATGAGCACGTGGACGAGGTCGACGATAACGACAACGTGGGTATGGCAGGCTCTGAAAACGCAAATACCAAAGATCGAATGCAGAAGGCGGGAAAATCTTTGACTGGCAGTTTTTTTGTCGAACAGATTAACGTGCGCGGACGTGCACTTGATGACTTGAAGCGCGAACTAAACGTCCGGATCGCCAGGGACGAACTGGATGGTTACTTAGTTATTCCTCCCGACATTCTCAAAAACACTGAGAGCAAAACCTATTACTATGGGCGTAATGTCGGTGACGTTATTACGCGCGGACAAATTGAGAACCGCCTGAATCGAGCGATCCGAAGAGAGCGCCTGATATCAAGTGGAGTTAAAGAGCAGTACATCGAAGAACTTTCAAAACCCGTTGATATCGTTACTTATCCCATTAATGAAAAAGGCGAGGAAGGACTAGAAGATTCGGGCGCAGGGTTTGTGATGGTCTTTGTTGTCGCATTTTTAATCTACCTTACTGTTCTCATGTATGGACAGATTGTACTGGGCGCCATCGTCGAAGAGAAAGAAACCCGCATTGCCGAGATTCTTTTCTCGTCCGTGCGTTCCCTAACATTGATGATCGGCAAGTTGATTGGTGTTTCTCTGGTAGCGCTCACACAGCTTGGAATCTGGGTATTGGCCTTTGCTCTTTTGTCACTTTGGGGTATTTCAGCACTAGCCTCGCGAGGCATGGACATGGGCGACATCAGCATTCCCCACTTGCCACCTTTGTTCTTTGTCTACTTCTTCCTTTTTTTCGTGCTCGGATACTTCCTTTACGCGACCATCTACGTGCTCGTCGGATCGATGGTCACGACGACGCAAGAGGGCGGGCAGATGGCCATGCCGGTTATTTTCCTCTTAATGGCTGGTCTATATATGGCGTTTCCGGTCATACGCAGTCCCAACTCATCTTTCGCTTTCTGGGTGTCGATGTTTCCATTTTTCTCACCGATTACAATGATCGTGCGGATTGTGTCGCAGACGCCACCATTCTGGCAGATAGCATTATCTTTGCTAATCGGTTATTTGACAGTTGGGCTTTTGCTTTGGCTGGCTTCGAGAATTTATCGCATCGGAATGTTGATGTACGGCAAGAAGGCCTCGATTCCAGAAGTGATGCGCTGGGTACGACAAGCCTAACATAACAGGAGCCAGAAGTGAGGAGGCAGGAGGAGAAGACAAAGCCCGGAAACAACGATGACTACTAACGGCTGCCTCGCAAAGTTGCTTGATGCTGCCCCCGCTGGTTAACCATGCCCATAGAGATTGAAAAAAAATATCGCCTCACGGAGAAGCAACGCGAAGAGGTGTTGCAACGCTTACCCAGGATCAGTGCAAAACGAAAAGGTAAGGACTTTGAAGTGAACACGATCTACGCGGGCGAGACGCTCGATGTGGGCCGTTCAGTATTGCGTCTGCGCCGCATCGGCAATCGTGGGATCCTTACCTATAAAGAACGCTTTCCTGCGCGTTCTGCCATCAAGCATCAACGCGAAGACGAGACAGGTATCGAGGATCCTGTTGCCATGGAATTGATTCTCGATGCAATGGGGTTTACTCCGGCCCTGGTTTACGAGAAGCGTCGTGAGACGTGGTGCCTGGGTAAAACGCAAATAGTAATTGACGAACTACCTTTCGGTCTTTTCATGGAGATTGAGGGAGCAGAGAATGATATTAAAAAGATCGAAAGCAAGCTGGCCATCAAACTTCTGAGAACGGAGACAGCAACTTACCCGGAACTCGCGTTGAAAAATGGAACGGTTTACGGCGGTGTAGTAGAGTCTCGCTTTCCGAAATCCGAAAGAAAAAAAGCGGCCCGCCCACGTGGGGGCGAAGCCGCTTCTTGATAGAGAAGGGGATGGGATTACATCCCCATTCCACTCATCCCGCCCATGCCACCCGGCATAGCCGGACTTCCCTTGTCCTCATCAGGAAGTTCGGAGACCATCGCTTCCGTCGTAAGCATAAGACCCGCAATTGAAGCGGCATTCTGCAAAGCCGTACGAGTCACTTTGGCGGGATCGATTACACCTGCCTTAACGAGATCCTCGTAGGTTTCGGTTTGCGCGTTGAAGCCGAAGCTGTCGTTCTTTTCAGATCGAACACGTTCCACCACAACAGCGCCTTCTTTGCCGGCATTTTGGACTATTTGCCGAAGAGGTTCCTCGAGAGCGCGGCGAACGATGTTCACCCCAATCTGCTCGTCGGGATCCCCTTCACCTTCCTTGTTGATCTGGAACTTCTCCAGTGCCTTTGCGGCCCGAACCAGCGCCACACCGCCCCCTGGCACGATGCCCTCCTCGACAGCTGCACGCGTTGCATGCATTGCATCCTCCACGCGCGCCTTTTTCTCCTTCATTTCCGTCTCAGTGGCTGCGCCAACTTTGATCACGGCCACGCCACCGACGAGTTTCGCCAGACGCTCTTGCAGTTTCTCGCGATCGTAGTCAGAAGACGTCTCATCGATCTGAGCACGTAGGGTTTTTACTCGCCCCTCGATATCAGATTGTTTGCCATTGCCTTCGACGACCGTCGTATTGTCTTTGTCGATAGTGATCTTCTTTGCGCGACCGAGGTCTTCAAGCTTAACGTTCTCGAGTTTAATCCCGAGGTCTTCGCTTATGACTTTGCCGCCCGTGAGAATCGCAATATCTTCGAGCATGGCCTTACGACGATCCCCAAAACCGGGAGCCTTAACTGCCGCAATATTCAACGTGCCGCGCAGCTTGTTAACAACGAGCGTGGCAAGCGCCTCCCCTTCGACATCTTCCGCAATAATAAGCATGGGCTTGCCCATCTTCGCCACCTGCTCAAGTAGAGGCAGCAGGTCTTTCATCGAGCTGATCTTTTTCTCGTGAATTAGAATCAGTGGGTTCTCGAGCGTTGCTTCCATGCGTTCTGGATCTGTGACGAAGTAAGGACTGAGATAGCCGCGATCAAACTGCATTCCTTCGACGACCTCCAGCGAAGTCTCCATTGTCTTCGACTCTTCGACGGTGATGACACCATCTTTGCCAACCTTGTTCATTGCCTCCGCGATGATGTTGCCAATTGTGGAATCACCGTTTGCCGAAACAGTTCCGACCTGCGCGATCGCGTCACCCTTGACTGGCTTGGCCAGTCGCTTAATTTCTTCCGTCGCGCGCTCGACTGCTTTGTCGATGCCCCGCTTCAGAGCCATTGGATTGGCACCGGCAGCCACGGTCTTCACGCCTTCACGGAAGATAGCCTGTGCGAGCACGGTCGCGGTTGTTGTTCCGTCACCGGCCACATCGGAGGTTTTGGAGGCGACTTCGCGGACCATTTGTGCGCCCATATTCTCCAAAGCATCTTTGAGTTCAATCTCCTTTGCGACTGTGACTCCGTCCTTAGTGATAGTGGGCGAACCAAATTTCTTATCGATCACTACGTTCCGTCCCTTTGGGCCCAATGTGATCTTTACTGCGTCAGCGAGCTGGTTGATCCCTCGCAAAATCGCTGCGCGCGATTCCTCGCCATGAATTACTTGCTTTGCCATTGCTGTCTTCTCTCCTACTCAAGTGTTAATGTGATTTAGAAACAAAGAAGCGGCTCTAGTCTGAAGTGACTATTTGCCGCCCTTCTTAGTGCTAGTGGCCGCGCCTGCACGCGCGATGATTCCGAGGATTTCATCTTCGCGCATGATTAGCAGCTCTTCGCCATCAATCTTGATTTCAGAACCACTGTATTTACCAAACAGCACTCGGTCGCCTTTTTTGACGTCAAGCGACTGTCTCGTTCCATCTTCCTTATATTTCCCCTGTCCGGCCGCAACTACCTCGCCCTCCTGGGGTTTTTCCTTGGCGGTGTCGGGGATAATGATTCCCCCCCGAACCTGCTCTCCCTCCTCAATCCGACGCACGATAACGCGGTCGTGGAGAGGTGTAATATTTGTAGACATTCTTTCGAGTTCTCCTTTCAGTTTCCTTGCTAACATTACTTTATTGATAGATTTAGGAATTCCGACCACACTTGGAATTAGCACTCTGCGTGGATGAGTGCTAAGAATAATTCTATACAAGATTATTGTCAACTGGGATGAACTGGAGGTTGAGACGGGATTTGGCGGCAGTTCAACGAGCGCCGCCCTTGGCAGCCCTCGCCAAGGGTCGCTTTACCTTCTCATATTCGGCAACGCGCTTCGAGACAGTGTTCCGGTGTATACCAAGGGCTTTGGCAGTCTTTGAAAGATGTTGGCTGTTTCGTATGAGAGCTTTTTTGATATAAAGCTTTTCGAACTCCTCTAAGGCTTCGGAAAGCAGAATATGACCATCTAACATTTCTTCAATCAGGGCTTCAAGTCTGGCGCGCATTTTTAAAAATTTAGCGAGCAAGTTTGGAACACTGTAGGTCTTAAAGTTCGTTGCCAGTAAGGAGCCGATAGGCTTCCAGATATCGAACTGCCGTAGCTGACACTACTTCGGGGGGAAGTGGAGGAGCGGGAGGCCGCTTATCCCAGGGAAGAGTCTCCAAATAATCCCGAACAAACTGCTTATCAAACGAGGGCTGTGATTGACCCGGGCTGTAGCTTTCCAAGGGCCAAAATCTTGAGGAATCCGGAGTCAGGATTTCATCCACGAGGATTATTTCATCGTTCTTGTCACATCCAAATTCAAACTTCGTATCAGCTATTATGATTCCCCGGCTGCGAGCGAAATCTCTGGCTTCGTTGTAAAGACGAAGCGAAGTCTCGCGCAGTTGATTTGTTCTATCCACCCCTAAGCTCGCGCTCATTTGTTGCTCATTGATGTTTTCATCGTGGCCTTCTTCCGCTTTTGTGGAGGGAGTAAAAATTGGCTTTTCGAGTTTTGCCGACTCAAGTAGGTTTTGCGGCAGTTTATGGCCACAGACTTCTCCAGAGCGCACATAGTCCTTCCAGCCCGAGCCGACGAGATAACCCCGCACAACGCATTCCACGGGGAAAACGTCAGCTTTGCGTACCAGCATCGACCGGCCCTTCAGGTTTTCTGACCGTTGAACGGCCTCCGGCATTTCTTCCAGATCGGTAGTAACGAGATGGTGCGGGACAACGTGGGCGAGTTTTTCGAACCAGAACTTAGAAAGCGCAGTCAGCACCTCGCCCTTTCGCGGTATAGCCGTAGGGAGTATGCAATCGAAAGCGGAAATTCGATCGGTCGCGACAATTAATAGGTGTTCATCATCAACCGCATAAACATCGCGTACCTTTCCACGTCTTATCAACTTAAGGCCAGGAATGGATGTTTGTAAGAGAGCGGCGGCGTTCATCATCTTGGTGGCTTACTTCGCGAAGTTCCCAGAAATTGGTCGGAACGGCGAGCGAGATTTTCCTCGTGCGTAGAGTCTTTGTCAAGAAAGCTATAGTTTTAAATTCAAGGGCAACTTAAACGCACTAATTTGGATTGCGATGGGCTCCCGACAACCCTGACTGTGGCCGGCAGTCGGTAAAGCGGCACAGCAACATTAGTGTTGCGAGGTCAGAAGGTTGTGCTTTGAAGAGTTTCATAGGAACAGCAGCCTTTAGTCTTCTGGAATTAGGGTTTTTCTTCTCCATTTTTCTGAGCTTTTCCGGCTTTTCTGTTGAGCCTGCGAAACTTAGAGCTTGAGTTTGGAAAGCTTGTCCTGTAATATTCTCTTCGCCCGAGTGGCGCTAACCCCATGGCGCTTACTGCTCTGCATCCCCTGCTTGTCAGTTCCACTGAGTCATTCTTATGACAAATACAGCTACTGACAGACAGAAAACTTCCAAGGACAATAGTCAGCCTACAGAATCAAGCGAGCGCAAGATCTCGTTACTTGTCGTCGAGGACGACGAGAATATTTCGAGCGCTATAAGTGAGTATTTTTCTCGTGCAGGTTATGACGTGAAAACCGTTGACAATGGCGTTATGGGTGTGAAAGCAGCTCTTGATGATCCTCCAGATGCTGTGGTCCTCGACCTTATGCTGCCCAAAATGGATGGTTTAGCCGTTTGCAGAGAACTTCGGGAAAAGGCGAACTACATGCCCATTCTGATGCTGACAGCAAAGGATGACGTAGTGGACAAAGTGCTTGGGCTGGAGATGGGTGCGGACGATTACATCACCAAGCCTTTCAGCCTGCGCGAACTTGAGGCCCGGATCAAGTCGGTACTTCGCCGTAGCAGGACTCCGTCACACGCGGATGGGACAAAGGAGGAGGTCCCTATTAACCGCGGCAGGCTGCGTATCGATCCCGCAAGGCGGGAAGTTACGATTGGAGAGCGTCAGGTAGATTTAACTCCAAAAGAGTTTGATCTTCTGCGGCTCTTCGCAGCGAACCCTGGCAGGGTTTTTCCTCGCAAATACCTGCTTGAAAAAATCTGGGATTATTCTTATGAAGGCTACGACCGGACTATTGATTCTCACATCAATCGGTTGCGAGCCAAAATCGAAGAAAACCCGGAAAATCCCCAAATGGTCTTAACTGTTTGGGGGATTGGCTACAAGTTCAGCGACGAACAGTAACTACCGTTCCTCGTCTCGCCAAACGCCAACCGCAGTCTTTTAGTTGCCGAATACAATTTTTACAGTTTTGACCTGCATTTGAATTTCCTTCCGAGCTAGTCCGGGTTGAACAAGTCCTAACCTTCCAGCGCATATTCATAACCATGAAGATTTCTTTCAGATCACCAACCTTCAATCTTGTCGAGAGAACTGGCATGCGACTGGTCGGACTCCGACTGGTGGCGGCGCTGGCATTGCTAAGTGCCAATGGTTTCGTTCCGCTTTTCGTGTCGCAAGCGCAACGTTGGTCCGTTCCTGTCAAGGTTTCGAGTGTCGCGATCCAGTCATCTTCCAATGGAACAGTAATCTCAATTGAAGCCGACGGTTCACTGACCAGAGCCCAGAACTGGCAAGACTACGAAGGCTATCATCTGGTCCTGCCAAACGCCGTCCCAATGGATTCACTGAAGCCGGGCCGCGGAGTTAAAGTTCGTCGAGTCGGAACTTCGCTGGAAGTCCTCTTGCAAACAAGGCCTGGCGCCAAAGTCACTGTGCAGTCAGCAGACCGCCAGTTACGCCTCATCGTCGAGGGTAAGCTCGATCCAAGATCGGCCGATTCCGACGATTCCGCTAGCTCGCCTTCGTCCGAGGTAAGCCAACTTTTCGAGGACCCTCAATACTCAAGCCGCGGGCGGCGGGAACTAGCGCCAACCAGGTTATCACCGACACCTGAGGATTCACGTCTTCCCGCAACAGGCAGCAGCCAATTGTCAAACGGTTCCAGTTTAAGTTCGGAGAACGCCCCCGGTCCGGCGCAAATTAATTCGAGCCAGATATTTCCGCAACAGGAAAGCACAAGCGCTCCCGAAGCATCCGCGTCCGACATTCAAGTGCAGCCCGAGGATGACGGTCTTCTTGCCTCAATTTTTTCGGGCACCAGCGTTTTGATCGTGACGGCCTTGGGATTATTTGGTCTACTTGTCACGCGAAAACTGCGCTCGGGACAGCCTGTCGTCGTACACACCGCCCAAACCCGGTCTTCTCAAGAGAGCGATATGAACGATGATAGGTTCGGAGGGGTCAACCAATCGCGAGACTCGCGCCGTTCCGACGGGAATACGAGTGTAACGAGACCTGGCGACTCCGCTTTGGCGAATGGATCCTCGCGCGAAGTGGCCCGTTCGCCAAGTGCAGGTCCACCATCTTTGTATGGCGCTTATCGAATTGATCAGGAGGTCGGGAAACTAATTCTTGGCCAACCGCACCGAATTGACGTGCTTGCTTCACGTGCCAGCGATGATCGAAGGGCGATAGAGACTTCGCTGGTTAGGAGTGTGAATTCGCCGGAGTTGGACGAGAAGGCTCGAAGCAGGGCCCGCGAAGCTCTCGAAGAGTATGGATTCGTGGCGCGGCAATGTGCAACGCTACTTCTTGCTCCAGATGCGTTTGAACGCACGACGGCTGCTCGGTTTCTGGGTGAAATCAAGTCGGCAGCGGCGTTGCCTTTTCTTCTGGAGGGTCTCTACGACTCCGAATCGATCGTTCGCAATCAGGCAGTTGTGAGTATTGGGGAATTGAAACTTCCTTCAGCAATTGGAGCGTTGTTGGATATTGCCAGAACCCATCCAAACGTACCCAGCGCCCTTTTGAGCCGCACTCTTAGTGCCTGCTCAGTTGAAGGATTAGATTTCTTCGACGTCATACCTGAACGGGGGATGCTGGGCACTGGCAAAGTCGGAAGCGTGATTGAAGAGATCACTCATCTCGAACGGCCCTCTTCGGTCGAAGACTTGCCGGTAGGCTCCGAAGATTCAAACTTTGCGCACGCGTTAGCAGCTTTGGATAGTATCGATGTCGAAGCACGTTCTGAAGCATTGAAGATACTCACTCAGTTTCGAGTTCAGAGCGCGGTCGGAGCGATCTCTCGAGTTGCGCGACACGATTCAGAACCGAACATCCGTTCGATGGCCATCTCCAGTCTTGGATCAATCAATCACGAATCAGTCTTCCCAGCCGTTCTGATTGGCATGGCCGACGATTCTCGCGAGGTCAGGGCTGCCGCGGCGCGCTCATTGAACCGCCTGAGTTTCGATCGCGCTGACGCTTACGTACGTGTCATCGAGAACAGCGATGACGAGACGATACGCAACGTTGCCAAGGCCTGTATACAAGCCGGAATCGTCTCGCAAAATCTTGATCGACTTTCAAACAGTGATCACCGCCAGGCTTATGAAACATTCTCGCTGATTTGCTTGTTAGACAAAGCAAAAATGAATGAACCAATTTTAAATGCCATTGCAGATCACCCCCACATCGACGTCCGTCTGAAAGCTGTACATTTGCTGGCTTGCACGGGTCAACCGGAGACATTTGATCAGTTGCGAGAGCTGGCCGTTAAAGACGGAATGCGTGAAGACGTAAAGACTGCGCTGCTCGAAGCGATATATAAGCTCGATCAGGCCAGACCGAAGGTGGAGGAAAACCTTAAGGATGTGGTGCTCGCTGAGCCCCCACAGTTCTTAACGCAGGCATTTCTAACTGTGGACTCGAATGTTGAGCCGGAGTTCGAAATGGACTTCGAATCCGAAGTCGAGTCGGAGTTTGCGGCGGAAGTTCAACCGAACCGAGATGAAGTTGAATTCTAATCCTCTGGACTGGAGGCGCCGAGGATCGGATAATGCGAGCGGGAAAGTCTTCTTCATTGCCCCAAATGAAAATCAAGTTTCTCGAGGCGGTAGTATTTAAGGACAGAAGGCGTTGCGTCGTCGTGCTGTCGGCATTCCTATTCTTAATGTCGGTTGCCACTGCGCCGAGTTCCGCGCAGCCGAAGGATCAGAAGCGGGTGACTTCGCTCCAACTGACAGGCGCCGCGGAAGGATCGCGAGTAACAATAGTTTCTGATTCGACTTTAAGCGATTATGAGGCGTTCCGGCGCGGCGATAGGTTCTACGTCAAAATCCCGCTGGCCTATTTCAGTTCATCGCTACCTCGCTTTCGTGGTGACGGATTTGAAGACGTCCGGGTTCAAAAAGCGGGAGGGAGCCTTATTGTCTCCTTCAAATTGCAGCCCGGGGCCACAGCCAGAGTAGACCAACGATCGAATCGATTAGACGTAACTTTTTCCGCGCATAATCGACTGACACGTAGAGCCCCTGCAACCGCGGGATCTAATCGGGCCACCTCAGCCGCGACCGCCGGGATAGGCCCCTCTGATAACAGGCAATCCTCGCAAGCCCGGGAACGAGTTACGGCTGGGCCACGACCGCCCGCTTCTCTTCCGCCGTACCGCAAAAGAGTTGTTGCGGAAAGGACGAGTGGGCGCCGAGGGAGGCAAGAGGGGCGAGTGCAGGCAAAGCCTCCCAATTTACCCAACAAGAGTGCAAGCAATCCGCCAACCACGAGTACGCCCGCAACCGAAAAGCCTACTCTTAAACCCGCAGCTAATCCCCCCTCAACTTCAACGGGCTACCCCGCGGTCACTACTGCCCAACCCGCACCGAACGTAGCCCCGACCCCGGCCGTGAGTTCCTCTGGATCGGGCGACTCACCGATCACTGGCCCGGCCAAGGCCCTCTCGAACTGGTTCTCTGCGCGCCGGCTAATAACGATACTTGCCCCGCTGGTTTTGTTGGGCCTGATATTATTTTTCGTGTCGTCTCCTAATCGCCGGCGAACGAAAGCGGGCAAAAGTAAACGCGTGAAAGCGTCTCGAGTCGAACCAAAGTACGCCACGCAGGCCCCGGTGAATGAAGGAGTGGCTGAGGTACCACTGAACTTGGGGACTGTCACTGCTGGATCGAGAGAGACTATTAATGAAGTTGCAGCCTCTTTCAAGCAAAGCGAGCGCTCATCAACGGATCCAACCGTGTTCCCCGACGCATCGCAAACAAGAGCATTTCAGGAGAGGGCAGATCGGAGCAGGCCGTTGCCGGAACCGGCAACCGCGTCATCCATGGGAGTGGGCGCCCCGGAAAACCACGTCTGGGTCTTAACTGAACCTACAATCGGTTCAGCTGCTGCCAGTGCCAACCAATCCGGTCGGGAAGAGCAGGAGCGGGAGGTCTTTGAACTATGAGTGCCGAGTCATTAATGCGAATTTGTGACGAGCTTGGAATTAAGCTGGCGCTCAAGGGTTACAACGGCGATCGCCTGGAGGTGGACGCGCCAAAAGGAGTGGTGACAGCGTCACTGCGCGAATCTCTTGCTGCGCACAAACTCGACTTGATTGCGATCCTAAAGACCAGGGACGAAGCGGCCAGCGAGACTCAACCTTCGGCTATATCTCAGCTTTCAGATGTCAGTGAGGCTCGAGCACCTGTCAGCAGCATCTCGACCCCTGCTGGGGAAAGTCAACCGATTCAACAAGAGTCTCCATCCTCCAACTCAACCCTATTCGAGCGCGTCTACGTCGAAGTTAAGAAGCTTCTCTCCGGAAGTGAATATGACGCAACGATAATCGATGCGAAGGATCCGGCCACGCGCCAGGTGATTGCGGCGCATCTGTTAGCGGCCCTCGCTGATCGAAATGCAGTGCAGCACGAATATGCCCTGCGCGCTTTTATGAATCATGGCTATTTCGACGATGCTACCAGGCAATTGAGAACCGCGGATTCTCCGGCGGAGCGAGCATCCGCAGCGCGAAAATTGGGAGTCCCTGTCGACTCCAGGGCCACTGCCCACCTCATTGCTTCGCTCCACGATAGCGCGGCGGAAGTACGCAGAGCCTCCGCGGAATCGCTGGGGCAAATCGGTGATCCGGCCGCAATTCCATCGCTCAACGATCTGCTCCTCCGCGAAAAAAGCCGGCAACTGCCAGAGGCCGTAATTCGTCAGGCAATAGATTTGATAAGAGTGAGCGATGTGAAGAGCGCGCCCGCGGTGCCGCCAAAGCCAGCACCCCAGATCGTCGAAAAACCAATTAGAAATCCTGAGCCAGCTACACAAAAACTCTCAATATTTGCCGAATACCTCGACTCATTTGAGAAACGGGTATCATCGCCGCCCGTCGTCGCGCCCCCAGCTTTGCCGGCCTCGAGTGACAATAATTTAACGGCTGCTGAAAAGCAGTTGCGTCGGGAAGAGGAAGCGTTAAGAAAGGCCGCTGATGCTTTGGAGCACAAGCGACTTGAAGTCGTAGCTGCTCGAAGGTCAGCCGAAGAGGAAGCTCGGATGGGAGCGGAAAGAGAAGCACAAGTCCGCCTTGAAATTGCTGCCCGCATTCGCGCTGAAGAAGAAGTTCACCGGCGAATGGCAGAAGAAGCGGAGCGGCAAAAGGCCGAGGAAGAGTCTCGTGTAAGGGTGGAACAGGAATCACGCGTTCGCGCCGAAGAAGAAGCACGTCTCCGCGCTGAGGAAGAAGCGCAGTTTCGTTTAGAAGCTGAGACCCTACGAAAGGCGGCCGAAGAACTCGCGCGCAAACGAGCAAAGGCTGAGACGGCTCGCAAGCTGGCCGAAGAAGAAGCACGTCGTCGGGCGGAAGAAGAAGCAAGGCTGAAATTGGAAGCGGAAGCTCGGGCTCGAGAAGTCGAGGAGGCCCGTTTAAAAGCCGAAGAAGAAGCACGTCGTCGGGCGGAAGAAGAAGCAAAGCGGAAATTAGAGGAGGAAGCTCGCGCTCGCGCAGCTGAGGCAGCCCGCTTGGAAGCCGAAGCAGAAGAACGTCGCCGAGCCGAAGAGGAAGCAAAACGTAAAGCCGAAGAGGAAGCCAGAGTTCGCGCATCCGAGGAGGCACGCGTAAGAGCTGAAGAGGAAGCGCGTCGCCGGTTAGAGGAACAGTTTCGCCGACGTGCAGAAGAAGAAGTAAGGCGTCGTGAGGAAGAAGAAGCGCAGGCTCGGGCAGCTGAGGAGGTCCGCTTAAAGGCCGAAGCAGAAGCACGCATTCAGGCCGAGGAGGAACGCAAGCGTAAAGCAGCTGCGGAGGCGAGGCAGCGTGAGGAAGAAGGACTTCGGATTCGTGCGGCGGAAGAAGCTCATCAGCGAGCTGAGGAAGATCGCATACGTCGAGAGGTGGAGCAACTTCACCAGGCTGAGGAAGGTCGTCTTCTCGCCGAGCAGGAAACCCTGCTTCAGGTTGCGGTTGAGTTGTCGCGTCGCCGCACTAAACTAGAAGAGGCTAGACATAGTGCCGATGTTGAAGCGCAGTTATTTGTCGAAGCACAGCAGCGTGCGAAGGCTGAAGAAGAATCACGCCGTCAGGTTGATGTTGAACGTCAGAGGCTTTTACTCGAAACAAGACGCCGCGAGGAGGAGGAGCATCTGGCTGAATTAAGACGCCGGGCGGTTGAGGAGCAACAGCTGGCTGCAGAGCGGGTTCGCATTCAAACCGAACAAGAAGAACGGCGAGTTGCCGAGCTCGAAGCAGTTAGGAAAAAAGCCGAAGAAGAAGCTCGACGAAGGGCTGAGCAGGAAGAGCGGATCAAGGCCGAGATTGTTGCGCTAAGCATAGCTGAAGAAGAGCAGCGCCGACGCATTGAAGCCGAAATCACGCGTCGCAATGAAGCCGAAGCGCGCCTGAAAGAACAAGAGATCAAAGCTGAGGAAGAGGCGCTCAAGATGGCCGAGGAAATTCGTTCCAAGGCTGACGAGCAAGCTCGGCGCCGCGCGGAGCTGGAAGCGCAACTAAAGGAAGAAGAGACCCGGTTGCAAATCGAGCTGGAGGCTCGTGCAAAGGCGGAGGAAGAAACACGTCGCCTGGCTGAGGAAACTCGTTTAAGAGCGGAAGAAGAGGCGCGCCGACTCGCTGAACTCGAGGCTGAACTGAAGGAAGAAGAAGCTCGTCTTCAGGTCGAACAAGAAGCGCGTGGCAAAGCGGAAGGAGAAGCGCGCCGCCGGGCTGAGGAAACTCGTCTGAGAGCCGAAGAAGATGCGCGCCGACTCGCTGAAGTCGAGGCTGAGCTGAAGGAAGAAGAAGCTCGTCTTCAGGTCGAACAAAAAGCGCGTGCCAAAGCGGAGGGAGAAGCACGTCGGATAGTCAAAGAAACTCGCTTAAGGGTCGAAGAAGAGGCGCTACGACGCGCCGAAGTCGAGGCGCGGCTGAAAGAAGAGGAAGCTCGCTTTCAAGTCGAACAAGAAGCGCGCGCTAAAGCAGAGGAGGCGCACCGCCTTGTTGAGCAGGCAGTCTCAAAGGCACAGGGAAAAGCTCGTCTTCACGCCGAAGCGGAAACTCGACTCAAGGAGGAGGAGTCGCGTCTTCGTGCCGACGCTGAACAACGTTTGAAAGAAGAGCCTTCCCGTCTGGAAGAATCACTTAACGTGGATGCGGTAGCGCCGGAACATTTTTCGTCTGAACCTGCCTGGGAAGATGTCAACCTCGACGATCGGGAGAGGGTTACAAACGTTTCCTTCGATGCCAACGCCGCCAAGCCGGTCGACGCCGCTACGTTTGTGGTATCGCCGGAGCCGGCAAAAGAGATTGAAGTTGTTTTTGCTGAGAAGGGGATCGCTTCAGCAGCGGAAGGTGGCGGCATTCCTTCCGACATTTTGAACCGACTGAACAGCGACGAAGCAGGGGAACGCGAATCTGCATTAGCTGAGATTGCGCGCGTTGGTGGCGACTATGCCTTCGGCATCATCAGCCGTGCATTTGATGACGCGTCCGAATATGTTCGCAATGCAGCCGCGCGGGCCCTTTTTGATTTCCAACCGGATCGCGCAGCCACTTTTACTCGCGCGTTGCGCGAAGGCTCACCCGAGCGACGCCGAAAAATCGGGCATGCCCTGGCCGCGTCGGGATTGGCAAGCACTGCTATAGCCAATCTGACGGGTGAAAGTCGGGAGAAAACTTACGACGCCTTTTCATTACTCTTCTTGATGGCCAAGGCGGGCGAGGTTCAACCCCTGGTCAAAGCCATCGAAGACTATCCGAACGTTGAAGTTCGAATCGCAGTGGTTAAGCTATTGGCTCTCAGTGGGCAAGCTGAAATAGTTCCGGCATTTCGACGCCTCGCGGTACGCGGATCGTTACCATCGGAGGTTCGCTCAGCGGTCATGGAGGCCATTTACCAGATTAGTAGTCAAGCTCGTGAGACCTCGCCCTCAGGGGCGTAATTTGGTTACTGAATTGGTGATGTAAACCTTAGATCATAATCGTTCATCGAAATTGGGCATGGGGCCGTAGGAACTGGTTGTTCCGCACGGCCCTTTCCTTTGATTAGTTTGGGTGTGAACAAATTACCGTGGTTCTTGCGGTTAACGAATCGCAGATGCCGCACCGGCGCCCTTGCGAATCGCGCCCTTTTCACTATTTACGATTTACCAATTACTATTTACCAGCCAAATGTCTTTCAAACTCCACTCAAGTTACCAGCCTAAGGGCGATCAACCGCAGGCCATCGATACGCTCGTGCGCGGACTTACCGACGGGTTTAAGGATCAAGTTCTGCTTGGCATTACGGGCAGCGGGAAAACCTTCACCATCGCCAGTGTGATTGAAAGAACCCAACGTCCCACGCTGGTTCTTGCTCATAACAAGACACTCGCGGCGCAGCTTTATCAGGAGTTTAAGTCGCTTTTTCCGGAGAACACAGTCGAGTACTTCGTTTCCTACTACGACTACTACCAGCCCGAAGCATACGTTCCCGCAGCCGACGTTTACATTGAGAAGGAAGCAATTATCAACGAGGAGATCGATCGCTTACGAATGTCGGCGACTCGAGCATTGTTTGAGCGCCGTGATGTAATAGTCGTCGCCAGCGTTTCCTGTATCTACGGTTTGGGTGATCCGGATGCGTATTACGGTATGTTGCTTTTTCTCGAGCCGGGAACGCGGATCAAGCGCGAGTCTCTCCTACAGAAACTGGTGGAGCTTCAATATGAACGTTCCGACGTGAATTTCCAGCGCGGCACATTTCGCGTACGCGGCGACGTTGTAGAAATTTTCCCCAGCTATCAGGATCAGGCGTTTCGTATTGAGTTGTGGGGCGAAGAGGTGGATTCGATTTCGACTATCGATCCGCTGCTAGGCGAGGTGGTCCACAAACACACCTCGCGTGTTCCTATCTATCCGAAGAGCCACTACGTGATGTCAAAACCCACGATCAAACGAGCGCTGAAATCCATCCGCGAAGAGCTGGAATGGTGGGAACCCAAACTCATAGGTGAAGGCAAGCTTTTGGAAGCGCAGCGATTGCATCAGCGCACGATGTTTGACCTTGAACTGATCAAGGAGATGGGCTTCTGTCGCGGGATTGAAAACTATTCGAGGCATCTCACTGGAAAAAACCCTGGTGAACCGCCACCGACGCTGCTTGATTATCTTCCGCGCGACACGATGATGGTTATTGACGAGTCGCATCAGAGCGTTCCGCAAATTCGCGGCATGTTCGAGGGGGATCAATCGCGTAAACGCACACTGGTTGAGTACGGATTCCGTCTGCCGTCGGCGTTGGATAATCGGCCGTTGAATTTCGCGGAGTTTGAAGCTCGCATCGGCCAAACTATTTACGTGTCCGCCACGCCCGGACCTTATGAGCTAACTAAATCAGGCGGCGAGGTGGTGGAGCAGATAATCAGGCCGACTGGCCTTTTGGATCCGGAAGTGGAAGTTCATCCAGTCAAAGGCCAGATAGACCATTTGCTTGAAGAATGCCGGCAGCGTGCTGAACGTCACGAGCGCGTGCTGGTGACAACTCTTACCAAGAGGATGGCGGAAGATCTGACTGAATATTTCACTGAAGTAGGCGTGCGCGTTCGTTATCTGCATTCCGACATCGAAACACTCGAGCGCATCAAGATTTTGCGCGATCTAAGACGCGGAGAGTTTGATGTTCTGGTGGGTATCAATCTTTTACGCGAGGGACTGGATTTGCCGGAGGTGTCGTTGGTAGCAATACTTGATGCTGACAAAGAAGGGTTTTTGCGTTCTGAGCAATCGCTAATTCAAACGATCGGCCGGACAGCGCGCAACTCTAAAGGCAAGGCGATTCTCTATGCCGATCGTATGACGGACTCCATGAAGCGCGCCATGGACGAGACGCGGCGCCGGCGCTCAATCCAGGAAGCATATAACCTCGAGCAGGGAATTACGCCTCAGACGATTGTGAAGCCCATCGAGTCAACCTTGATAACGGCTTCCGAAGCCGATTACTTCAAGATGCCAACCGAACTGGATGAAATTGAAGATTATTCAGCTGCGAATATTGAGGCCACCATTACAAGACTTGAAACCGAAATGCGTGGAGCGGCAAAACGTTTTGAGTTTGAGAGGGCGGCCGAGCTGCGCGACAGAATCAAAGTCCTGCGCGAGCGCGAGCTTCAATTGGCGTAAGGCCGTTCGCGGCTATGCGCCTGATGTGCGGAAGTGTATGACCTCCGGCAAAGGGAAATGCTAAAGGGGCTGCGTCCTAACCGGGCGTAGCCCAGTCGAAGGTAGGAGTTTACGGTGGGGCATAGCGGCCACCGCACCTCAATCGGCGTAGCCGCATGAAGTTTCATGATCATTAAATCCGATCCTGATGAGATTCAATCCTTTCTCTCCGATGCGAGTCACATGCGAGAGGGTCATGCGGAGTGCGTCGTGTTTCCCGAAACCGCTGAAGACGTGGCGGAGATTCTTCGCGCCGCTACACGCGATAAGACTGCGGTCACAATTTCTGGCGCAGGTACAGGCACTGTCGGTGGGCGCATACCCTTTGCCGGAACTGTCCTTGCCACAGACAAACTGAACCAACTAAAAAGCATAGTTCATGAAGATGGAGGTGGACGTGCAGTCGCCGAAGCTGGGGTGATGCTGTCTGACCTTCAACGTTTTGTCGAATCTGAGGGACTTCTTTATCCGCCGGATCCTACTGAAAGGAGTTGCTTCCTGGGTGGCACCGTGGCGACCAACGCCTCCGGTGCGCGGACTTTTAAGTATGGACCAACAAGGAAATATATAGAGAGGTTAAAGATCGCTCTCGCTACAGGCGAGGTGCTTGATCTTCGACGCGGAGAACTGCGAGTGGACGCAGGAGGGCGGGTAAATATTCCGCTTCCCTCCGGAAGCTCACTTACCGCTCAGTTGCCAACTTATCAGATGCCTCAAACGCGCAAACACGCCTCTGGGTATTACGTCGGGCCCGAGATGGACGTGCTCGACCTCTTCATAGGCAGCGAAGGTACTCTCGGTGTAATTGTTGAGATTGAAGTTAAACTGATTTCAAAGCCGGAAGGACTGCTGAGCGGAATAGTTTTTTTTAGTTCCGAAGAAAACCTCCTGGCTTTCGTCAGAGAGGCGAGAAATCTTTCGCTGGCGAACCAACAATTAGATGGTTCAGAAGCTAGCCGTTTGGGTCACTTGATGGAGAAAGCTTTGCAAGTCAGCGTTCGACAAACTAGCGGCCAAATTGGGGAATCGACTGAATCACGGGGTCTGACGATCGATGCACGGGCTCTGGAATATTTTGACAGTGAATCGTTGAATTTCTTGCGGCAGAAATACGAAGCGATCCCAGCCAACGCGACAGGAGCGCTCTTCTTCGAGCAGGAGATAACGCCCACTACAGAGGATCCAATAATGACTGGTTGGCTCTCCCTGCTTGAGCGACACGATGCTCTAAATGAAAGCTCATGGTTTGCCACTAACGAACACGAACAGGCAAAGCTCCGCGAATTTCGCCACGCCTTGCCGGTCCTGATGAATGAATGGTTCGCCCGCCACCAGCAGCGCAAAGTCTCAACAGACATGTCCGTACCCGATGAAGCATTCGCAGAAATGCTTCACTTTTATCAAAGTACACTCCGAGCGAGTAAACTCCGGTACACCATCTTTGGACACATCGGGGATAATCACGTGCACGTCAACATACTTCCGCAAAACGACGAGGAAGCAGCAAAAGCAAGAGAGATCTATTTGCGATTTGTAAAGAAGGCAGTTGGACTTGGTGGGACAATATCGGCCGAGCACGGTATCGGGAAACTGAAGCGGGATTATTTGAGGGAACTCTACAGCGACGAAAATTTGCGCGAGATGGTTGCGCTCAAGCGCGCTTTTGATCCTGCGGGGATTCTTGGTCGCGGAAACATCTTTTCCGAAGAATATTTATAAAACTGTTCGTTGTCAGTCGTTCGTTGTCACTAGTAGTTCCATAGCTGAATACGTCAACTGAGATAGCCGCCGCCGACTGACCACCGACCACTTACTACTGATGTTTCGATTTACCACAGCTGGAGAATCGCACGGTCGCGCCCTGGTCGCGATACTTGAAGGCATGCCGGCAGGCTTGCCGATCGACATCGACAAGATCAATCACGAATTGGAACGCCGCCAGTGGGGCTACGGCCGCGGCGGCCGTATGAAGATTGAACAGGATCAGGTAGAGATTCTGAGTGGCGTTCGCCACGGTCTAACACTTGGATCCCCGATTGCCGTCCTGATTCAAAATAAAGACTGGGCCAACTGGACAGACGTCATGTCTGCCGAACCTCGCGAAATCGCCTCCGAAAAATCGCGACGCGTGAAACGCCCTCGCCCGGGTCACGCCGATCTCGCCGGCGGACAAAAGTTTGGGGCTCGTGACCTAAGAAATATCCTGGAACGTGCTTCGGCGCGAGAGACCGCGGCGCGAGTCGCCTGCGGCGCGCTGGCAAAGCAGTTGTTGGCTTCGTTCGGTGCCGAAGTTCGCAGTCACGTGATTCAGCTCGGAGGCATTCCTGAAAAACCCCTTGAATTAGATTGGAAAGCGATTGCTGCGGTTGCTGATGATGAGCCTTTGCGTTGCGCCGATACTCGGTTACAACAGCAGATGATTGAATTTATAGATAAACAGCGCGAGGCGGGAGATACCGTCGGCGGTATCTTCGAGGTTGTCGCGCGTTGCGTCATTCCCGGACTCGGCTCACACACCGCGTGGGACTTGAAACTGGATGGCCGGCTGGCACAGGCCATCATGTCGATTCCTGCTGTGAAAGCGGTTTCAATTGGCGCAGGCAGCGAAGCGAGCGCCCTGCCCGGTTCCGAGGTACATGATGAAATCGGATACAACAGTGAAACCAGGGAGTTCATACGTGAGACGAATCGCGCCGGCGGTCTCGAGGGCGGAGTTACGAACGGTGAAGAGATTCGAATTCGCGGCCATCTAAAACCGCTTTCCACGCTTCGTCGACCGCTGCGCTCAGTAGATATCGATACCAAGCAAGAGGAGTCGGCCGCGTTCGAGCGCTCCGACATTACTGCGGTCCCGGCCGCTGGAGTAATTGGCGAAGCGATGGTTTGCTTAGTGCTTGCCTCCGCGATGCGCGACAAATTTGGCGGCGACAGTTTGGGTGAAATGAAACGCAACTTTGAAGGGTATCGCGAACAATTGCGGGGGTATTAGCAGGACAGGCATTCCTGCCTGTCTAAGTGTGCGGCAGAGCCGCGCGTTTATCGTCTAGTCGTCCGAGAGCAGTTGATAACGCCGGCGAAATCAGCGTCCGGCTGACAGGGAAGCAAACTTGATCGTAGAATTGACATCGAAGGTAGTTGTAAATTTCACAGGGGCATAGATTACAAAATGGCATTAATGGAAGTAGTGAAGTGGCCGAACCCAATACTCGATACGCCGGGTGACCCCGTTACGGACTTTGGTAACGGACTGAAAACACTAATCAGCGATATGTTTGAGACGATGTACTTTGCGCCCGGTGTTGGCCTGGCAGCAGTACAGGTCGGCGTGTCAAAGCGCCTTTTTGTGATGGACTGCTCTGGTGGCAAGGATCCTGATCAACGCGTCGTGATGATCAACCCGGAAGTGATACACGTAGAAGGCGAGCAGAATGGCGAAGAGGGGTGCCTATCGTTTCCCGGGATCTTCACGCCGGTTGAGCGCAGCTTGCGAGCAATCGTGCGCGCGCATGACATCAATGGAAATGAATTTGAACTTGATGACACAGAACTCACTGCCCGCTGCATGCTCCACGAAACTGACCACTGCGATGGCATTGTTTTTCTTAACAAGATGAGTTCCGTCAAACGTGAAATCGTTAAGCGCAAGATCAAGAAGCTGCAAAAAGCCGGCAAGTGGACCTGAGCGAGTAAGCAGAAGGCAGAAGGCAGTAAGCAGAAGGCAGTAAGCAGAAGGCAGTAAGCAGAAGGCAAAAGGCAGAAGGCAAAAGGCAGGAGCAGGACGGAGCAAACCCAGTCGATATCATTTTCAAGATTAGCTAAGGGAACGCGGTTGGACATAGGCGCCGACCGCGTTTGTAGTTTGAATGTGATAAGATTTCCTGCCGCAAATAATCTATAGGATCTTAATATTGGAGTTAGCTATGCCAAGCGAATTTCGCAATGAACCGTTTACTGATTTCAACAAAGACGAGAACGCGACTGCCATGCGCGCCGCCCTCACTAAGGTGCAAAGCGAACTTGGCAAAGAGTATCCACTGGTAATTGGCGGTGAGCGAATAACGACAGGAAGCAAGCTCGACAGTATCAATCCAGCTAATCGCACACAGGTTGTCGGTCGTTTTCAAAAAGCGACCAAAGATCTTGCTAATCGGGCCGTCGAATCGGCGTATGATGCTTTTCAAACCTGGAAGAATACTACCGGCCACGAACGTGCGGAGTTGTTGTTTCGGGTTGCAGCAATCCTCCGAGAGCGGAAGCATGAAATGTCTGCCTGGATGATTCACGAAGTGGCAAAGACATGGGCCGAGGCTGACGGTGACACGGCGGAGGCGATTGATTTCTGTGAGTTTTACGGACGCGAGATGCTGAGATACGCGGGGGACCAGCCGCTCGTAAAGATTCCAGGTGAAGACAATCGACTCGATTACGTCCCGCTCGGCGTCGTTGCGGTGATTCCTCCCTGGAATTTCCCACTCGCTATCATGGCAGGCATGACAGCTGCAGCTTTTGTTACCGGCAACACCGTCGTCCTGAAACCTTCATCCGACGCACCGACAATAGCCTATAAGTTTTTCGAGATTTTGGAAGAGGCTGGGTTACCTAAGGGTGTTGTAAATTTCATGACGGGTTCAGGAGCCGAAGTTGGCGACGTGGTGGTGGATCATCCGAAGACGCGTTTTATTGCCTTTACTGGTTCAAAAGAAGTCGGTCTTCGAATTAACGAGCGAGCGGCGAAAGTTCATGATGGCCAGATCTGGATCAAACGGGTAGTCGCTGAGATGGGAGGCAAGGACGCGATAATCGTTGCTGATGACGCGAACCTCGACGACGCGGCGTCTGGAGTAGTCCAAGCGGCGTTTGGATTTCAGGGACAAAAATGCTCCGCGTGTTCGCGAGCAATCATTGATACGCGTGTATACGACGAGATGTTGGAGAAGATTGCTGAACGTACAGAAAAGATCAAAGTCGGTGATCCTAATGATTCGGCTACAAACATGAGTGCCGTAATAAACGAGAAAGCCTTCAAGACGATCAACCAGTACATCGAGAAGGGGAAGAGCGAGGGTGGCAAGGTTTTGACCGGCGGTGGTTCTGATGGAGAACGGGGCTTCTTCATTGAGCCAACCGTCATTGCCGACGTGAAGCCCGGCTCGACCATTGAACAAGAAGAAATATTCGGCCCCGTCCTGGCCGTGATAAAAGCCCAGAATTATGACGAGGCCTTGAAGATTGCCAACGATACGCATTATGGATTGACTGGGGCAGTTTATAGCGCCGATGAAGAGAAGCTTGCCAGGGCGAGGCAGGAATTTCATGTTGGCAATCTATATCTCAACCGCAAGTGCACGGGAGCACTGGTGGGCGTTCATCCTTTTGGCGGTTTCAATATGTCTGGGACTGACTCGAAGGCGGGTGGCCGCGATTATCTTTTGCTATTCATGCAAGCAAAAGTCTCCGCGGAGAAGGTCGGCGCAACGGAAAGCAAAAGAGCCGACGCTGGGACTGCTATCTAATCGATGCGGTGATTAGAATTCTTAAGGGCAGGCCTTGTGCCTGCCCGTTCCTTTTTGAAGCTACCTTACTTATGCGAATAGTTTTTCTGGGGACTCCGGAGTCTGCAGTGCCCTCTCTGTGGCGTATACTAAGCGATGGGCACGAAATCGTCTCCGTCTGGACCCAACCGGATAAGCCCGCCGGCCGCGGTGACAAATTGCGGCCTCCACCCATCAAAGAGTTCGCTATTGAGCATGGCATCAATGTCGAACAACCAGTGAAAATTAAGACTCAGGAAGCGAAAGATTTGTTTGCTTCTTATGAAGCCGAAGTTGCTGTGGTTGTTGCATACGGCCGCATCCTGCCGCTTGATTATCTAAAAGCTCCACGAAGGGGCTGTATCAACGTGCATTTCTCGTTGTTGCCACTTTATCGGGGTGCGGCTCCCGCCAACTGGGCCATCGTCAACGGCGAAACGAAAACGGGCGTAACTACAATGTTTATTAAAGAGGAGCTCGACTCTGGTCCCATTCTCTTGCAGCGCGAAACAGTAATCGGCGATACAGAAATTGCTTCCGAACTGATGCATCGGCTTGCAGATATTGGGGCAGAAGTACTAAGTGAAACTCTCTCTCGAATTAATGTGATAACGCCGCGGCCTCAGCGCGACCGTGATGCCACCTTCGCGCCGCTATTAACAAAATCCGACGGGGTTGTTAATTGGTCAAGCCCGGCCGTAGCGATAGAGCGTTGTGTCAGAGGCTTTCAACCCTGGCCGAATGCGTATACGCATTACCAAAACCGTCGATTAATTATCTGGCGGGCTGCTGTCGAAGCGCATCCATCCGGCAACTCAGATTCAGATCAGGATGGACAAGTTATGCTTGCGCAGGGTGACGATCTGCTTGTGAAGTGCGGGGAAGAAACTGCGTTGCGCCTGCTTGAGGTGCAGCCAGAAGCAAAACGACGGATGAGCGCGAGAGATTTCCTTAACGGAACACATCTGAAGATTGGCGATCGGTTCGGTGAACTCTAATTCTGTTACCCCAGCCAGGCTGGCGGCTTTTGAGATCCTCTCGCGCGTTGAAGAGGGTGCCTACGCTTCCGTTCTGTTGGCCACAAGAGAAGAGCAACTAAATCCATCGGATCGAGGTCTATGCCACGAGCTCGTGATGGGCGTGCTGCGTTGGCAGTTATGGCTGGATCGTCTTGTTGAATATTGCGCAGCTCGATGTTCCCATTCGACTAGTACTGAGAATTGGCCTCTACCAATTACGCTTCCTTTCGCGCATTCCAGCCTCAGCCGCCGTCAACGAGTCAGTCAATTTAGTTCACGTCGCACGGTTGCGTTCGGCGGGCGGTCTTGTCAATGCCGTTTTGCGTCGTGCGACTCGGGAGCCGGCGGTCGATCCTGCGACCAACATCCAGGATCCAATCGAGCGAGTTGCGGTGGCTACTTCACACCCGCCCTGGCTGATAGAACGGTGGACGG
>JBHEMV010000026.1:6472-37210 GCA_046262375.1 Pyrinomonadaceae bacterium | reverse complement strand
TCTGAAAGCCCGAACCCGCGCCTTTGCGTTGCGCATTATCCGGTTAGCAGAAAGCCTTCCAGATACGCCCACCGCCAGGTTATTAGAAACCAGATGCTTCGTTGTGGGCCATCGGTTGGTGCGAATTACAGATCCGCGTGTAGAGCCAAATCAAAGCCGGATTTTGTTTCTAAAATGGGAACCGTCGAAGAAGAAACCGATGAAACGATCTACTGGATGGAACTATTAATTGATGCTGAAATTTGTGAAGCGACCACGGATAGCTGATTTGCTCGAGGAAGCTGATCAGATTCTTTCGATTGTAATTTCGTCAATCAAAACAGCTAAAGGATTACGAGCCAATCCACAGTCCGCAATCCGTAATCAGAAATCGTATGCGTGATTGGGTAGCCCTTAACATGACCCCCGGCATCGGACCTCGTTCTGCTGCCAAACTCCTGGAACGTTTCGGTTCCGCGGCAGCGGTTTATAGCGCCACTCGTGTCGAGCTCGAAAAAGTTCGCCTGTTGCCCGAGGCGGTAGACAGCATTATCGCTCGCGACGTGCACGATAAGGCAGAGGCCGAGATTGAGAACGTCAGGAGGCTGGGTGCTGAAATCCTGATTCTGGATGACGGTGTTTACCCGTCATTGTTAAGGGAGATATACGATCCGCCTATAGCCCTTTACGTCACGGGCGCCTGGTCCGAATGCCTGGAACATCCCTGCGTGGCAATCGTTGGCTCAAGGAGGTGTTCGACATATGGGCAGAATGCAGCGTCAATGTTGGCGCGGGATCTGGCTCAACGTGGCGTAACGGTCGTTTCGGGTTTTGCACGCGGAATCGACGCAGCGGCTCATCGAGGTGCTATCGAGGGCGGTGGTCGAACTGTCGCAGTGCTCGGAACCGGCATCGATGAGGTTTACCCGCGCGATCACAAGAAGCTTGCAGGCGAAATTCTGGACGGAGGAGGCGCGATGATTACGCAGTTTCCGCTAGCCACTCCACCTGTCTCGGAAAACTTTCCTTACCGCAATCGCATTATTAGCGGCTTGAGTCTGGGGGTCATTGTAGTTGAGGCGGCGGAGAATTCAGGTTCATTGATAACCGCGCGATTGGCCATTGAGCAAAACAGAGAAGTCTTTGCTGTGCCCGGCAATATCACTTCGCGAAACTCCTTTGGCACTAATTACTTAATCAAAGGAGCAGGCGCCAAACTCGTCCAGCAATGGCAGGACATTGCTGCAGAGTTGCCTCCTCAAATCGCTGCGAAACTTTTACCCCCACCTTTAGGTGAGAAGAAGAAAGACAAGTCGATTGCTGATCAGCTTGCATTGGTGCCGCAAGGACTGTCGGGCTTTGAGCAATCAGTTTTCAGGTTGCTTTCGGCCGACAATCCAGCGCACATTGATGCGTTGGTGGATCAAAGCAGATTGGCAATTCCCGATTTGACGGCCGCGCTGCTTACGTTGGAGATGCGCGACCTGGTCAGGGCTCTGCCGGGAAAATGTTTCGTGCGGAAGATGTGAACGAAACACTTTTTATGGGAACCATCTTAATAAGTGAGCCGATCTCAACTCAACAACTTCGTGAAGCTGGAGAAGAATTATATGGTGACATGGTCAAAGCTGTGGTCGACGTCGAGAAGGGGATCATGGCCGCGGGGGCTGAGCTGCATGCTGACGAAGAAGCATTTTTGATCGAACGGAATTCACGGCAAGAGAATTTGTGGGGTATTAACTTGTATACGAACCGCGCAATGCCTGAAATGGTGGAGTTCGATTCCATGATCAATATTCGACCCAGGCAAAACAATCGATCCCGCGGTGTCCAGGATTCGGAACTTCGGGAACGAATAATTGGGATTGTTCGCAAACTTGTGGCATAGGAGGAATCGCTGAAGACCTACCATCCAGATCTGGCTGCTGGTCGCTGGTTAACGCTTTCTCTTGCGTCCCAACTTGGCAACGTCGGCAGCGAATATGAGCGGGCGCTGCAATGGAAAGCGCGGGGCGATGAGGGCCGCTTCGAACACGCCTTCGCCCGGCTGCTTGAGCTGATTGATCTGACGATTGCTGACCCCCGCTGGAAGAATCATCGGCTCAAAGAGCTGACGCGGATGAGGGAAGTAATTTGCGACGAACTCTACAATGAATCTCCTGAGTTTATTCACCCATCTGACTTACGAGAATATTTTTTGTATTTTGGAGTTTTGGCTCGAAACGAACGTGATAAAGCAGTAGATGCAGTTGTTGTGTCGCAGACAAATAGAAAATGGCAAAAAATTTAGTAATAGTTGAATCGCCGGCCAAGGCGAAGACGATTAACAAATATTTGGGAAAGGACTATCTGGTCAAAGCCTCGATAGGCCACATTAAAGATCTGCCTTCCAAAGGCCTTGGTGTCGATGTCGACGACGATTTCAAACCTACCTATGAAGTAATCCCGGACTCGAAAAAACGGAACAATAAGAAGATAGTTGCTGAACTCAAGGCAGCCGCCAAAGAAGCGGACACTATCTATCTTGCTGCCGACCCGGATCGCGAAGGCGAGGCAATTTGTCAGCACCTGGCAGAAGAGATTGTGCCCAAGAGACCTGCGAAGCCGCATTTTCGTGTGATGTTTAATGAAATCACAAGACGGGCTGTAAACGAGGCCTTTGAACACCCCAGAAAGATCGACGAGAACCTGGTGAATTCCCAGCAGGCCCGGCGGGTGCTGGATCGTCTGGTGGGTTACAAGGTTTCGCCGTTGCTTTGCCGTACTGTGGGAGGAAGGCTCAGCGCGGGACGCGTCCAGTCAGTGGCGCTGCGCATGGTTGTCGAGCGTGAAAGGGATATCGAGAAATTCATCAAGACAGAATACTGGACGATATTGGCTAATCTGGGAGCCAAACTACCGCCAGCCTTTGATGCCCGGCTATTCAAGATCGGCGAACAAACGGTCAAGACCAGCGGTTTTGATCAGGAGACTAAGCGCGGCGAAATACTGGTTGGCGACGAAGCAAAGGCCGCCGAGATTGTGGCCGAAGCAAACCAGCAAACCTTCGTTGTCAGTGAAGTAACCAGGAAAGAGCGCAAACGGAATCCCGTCCCGCCGTTTATTACTTCAAAATTGCAACAAGAGGCAGCGCGCAAACTCGGCTTTGCAGTGAAGCGGACGATGATGCTGGCTCAGAAACTTTACGAAGGAGTCGAGATCGGGGCTGAGGGTTCGGTTGGTTTAATTACCTACATGCGAACAGACTCCACGCGCGTCTCGGAGGCCGCCTTGACTGAGTTGCGGGATTTCATCAGCGCACAGTATGGCGCTCCCTACCTGCCCGAAAAAGCAATTCATTATCGCTCGAAGAAGGATGCGCAGGATGCCCACGAGGCCATTCGTCCGACGGATGTCGCTCGCACTCCTGACTCTCTCACGAGCTATCTCAATAAAGATGAGTTGAGACTTTATCGCTTGATCTGGCAGCGGACGGTGGCTTCGCAAATGACCCCGGCCGTCTTTGACCAGACCACTATCGATATTAGGGCTGGACGGTTTATTTTCCGCGCTACCGGTTCGGTGCAGAAGTTTGACGGGTTCCTCAAGGTTTACCAGGAGGGTCGGGATGAGAAAACCGAAGAGGATGAAGAAGCCGAGCGAACGCTGCCTCCCGTCGAAAAGGGCGAGACACTGGGACTTAACTTGATAACGCCGGAACAACATTTTACTGAGCCCCCACCGCGGTTTACAGAGGCCACTCTGGTGAAGGCATTGGAGGAAAAAGGAATTGGGCGACCATCGACTTACGCAGCGATCATGACGACGATTCAAGACCGTGAATACGTCGAAAAACTCGAGGGCCGTTTCCACCCGACTGAACTAGGCAAAACCGTAAATGATCTGCTGATTGAAGGCGGGTTTGATGATCTATTTAATGAAACCTATACGGCTCGGATGGAGGAGGAGCTCGATTCTATTGAGGAAGGCAAACTAAAGTGGACTGATGCGTTGCATGAGTTTTATGGCAAGTTCACGGACGACCTCGATAAATTCAAAGTATACATAAAGGACATTAAGGACAAGGATACCCCAACTGAAGAAGTCTGTTTGAAATGCGCGACGCCAGGGATGGTGCAGAAATGGGGCCGGTTCGGTAAGTATCTCAAATGTTTGAACTGTGGCGCTTCGCGTGATGCTGAGCCGAAGGTGGGTTCCAATGGGGGTCCAGGTGGCACCGGGTCTGCCGCCGCAGGTGAAGAGGCTGCCGAGCCTGAAGCATGCGAACTATGCGGCAAGCAGATGCAGCTAAAGCGCGGCCGCTTTGGCCCATTCCTCGGCTGCACGGGTTACCCGGAATGCCGCAACATTCGCAAGATTGCGAAAAGTGGGGTGGCTGCACCCGCGCCTGTACCTTTAGATGAAAAGTGTCCCGTTGATGACGCTCAGCTAGTGCGGCGCTTTGGGCGTTACGGAGAGTTTATTTCCTGCTCAAATTATCCAAAGTGTAAATATATCAAGCAGGAATCAACGGGAGTTGCGTGCGCTCGTCCCGGATGCAAAGGCGATCTGGTAGTCAAGAAATCGAAACGCGGCAAACTTTTTTATGGGTGTGGTACCTACCCTGACTGCGATCGGGTCTATTGGGACAAACCGGTGGCTGAAGCTTGTCCTAAGTGCAACGCACCGTTTCTGCTGGAGAAGACTACGAAGAAGCAAGGCACATTTCGGTATTGTGCCAACACCGAGTGTGGCTATCGCTCCAATGAGCCTTCGAGTGGCCCGCGTTCTTCAGGTGAGTTAGTGAAAGCGAAGACAACTAAAAAGGGCTCACGCAAAGAAACTCCCGTTGCGGGTTAGAGCCGTCTTTGATCCAGCGGAGTTTTTAATTCTATTCCGATAAGCTTGGCCTCAAAAGTCGTGGACCATGTCAGGTTCGGCTTTGCCGCCGGATGTGCGGCGGTGGCTATGCCCCTGGTCCGGGCTTAGCCCTTCGGGATTTAGTAAGCTAAAGGCCAGAACCAAGGGCATAGCCCAAAAATGTAAAGGCGCTCTACGGCGGGGCATAGCCACCGCCGCACATCCGGCGGCAAAGCCGTAAGCCGCACCCGACGGAGGACTTTTGGGACAAAGCAATTCCCATATATCGCAATCCTGCCGCCAATTCTTAAACCAGGAGAACACCATGTTTAGACGCACTGCAGCGGTTGCGCTGCTCTTCATTTTCCTGATTTCTTCGAATGCCGCCTTCGCGCAACAACCCTCGCCCAGCCCTGCAACCCAAGCCGTTCCGCAGGCGCAGCCGTCTCCGACTCCTGCAAAAGATCCCAACGATCCGATTGAGCGAATAAAAGACGAAGGAATGAATCGTTCGCAGGCCATGCAAACGTTGAGTTATCTCAGCGACGTCATTGGCCCACGTTTAACCGCATCGCCGGGAATGAAAAGGTCTAACGATTGGACGCGCGATCAGCTCACAAAATGGGGACTTCAGAACGCGCATCTTGAAGCCTGGGGACCTTTTGGCCGCGGCTGGTCACTGAAGCGATTCTCGGCTCAGGTTACGGAACCGCTGAACATCCCTCTCATCGCATACCCGAAAGCCTGGTCACCGGGTACCGGCGGGCCGCTTACCACCGACGTGGTTTATGTGGATGCTAAGGATGAGACAGAGCTGCAAAACTTCAAAGGCAAACTCAAAAGGGCGATTGTCTTGACCGCAAGGATGCGAGACGTGAAGGCACATTTTGAACCACCAGGAACTCGCCTTGATGAGAAGGATCTTCTGAGCCTGGCTGATGCGCCTGAGCCGCGACCAGGCCCACGTCGTCAGTTAACGCCCGAGCAAAGAGCGGCTAACGCTTTGATCTCCAAAAAACTTCAGTTCTTTCACGACGAAGGTGCGGCGCTCTTGATCGATGCTAGTCTTGGTGATGGCGGCACCATTTTTGTGCAGCAGGCCAGCGTGCCCCGTCCATCTTCTGCCGATCCGGTTGGCCCAAATCCGCCGCGCCAGATTGAGGCCCACGACAAAACTGCTCCCAAGATCATTCCTCAGGTTGTACTCGCGGTTGAGCATTACAACCGCATCGCGCGAATGATTGAAGCTGGTGAAAAGGTGAAGATGACGGTCGACCTTGACGTGACATGGCAAGACGCCGATCCCATGGGCTACAACACGATTGCGGAAATTCCGGGCAGTGATCTTAAAGATGAAATCGTCATGCTTGGAGGGCACCTGGACTCCTGGCATGCGGGAACAGGCGCAACTGACAATGGGGCCGGCGTTGCCGTGACGATGGAGGCAGTGCGAATCCTCCAAACTCTGAATCTGAAACCTCGGCGAACCATTCGAATTGCGTTATGGACCGGTGAAGAACAGGGATTGCTCGGATCTCGCGCTTATGTTGCAGAGCATTTCGGCAAGTTTGAAAGTGCACCTCTGACGCCCGGTGCCCAACCTTCGCCGAGCTCCACTCCGGCAACTCTCGTTACCAAGCCTGAGTATGAAAAGTTTAGTTCATACTTCAACCTGGATAACGGAACAGGAAAAATCCGCGGTGTCTATTTGCAAGGCAATGAGTCAGTTCGTGCCTTGTTTCGCCAGTGGCTGATGCCCTTCCGTGAAATGGGCGCTGCCACTCTTTCGATAGCGAATACGGGCGGCACAGACCACTTGTCGTTTGACGCCATCGGCCTACCCGGGTTCCAGTTTATTCAGGATGAGATCGAATATGACACACGCACGCACCACTCAAATCAGGACGTCTTTGATCGAATCCAGGCGGACGACTTGAAACAGGCGGCCACAATAATGGCGGCCTTCGTTTACAACGCGGCGATGAGGGATGAAAAACTGCCACGTAAGCTCCTGACGGTAAAATAAGTCGAACGCAAACTAGAAAAGGGTGAGAGTCTATCAACTCTCACCCTATTTCTAATCGAAATGAACTTGTGGCCGGACCGCAGCGTGACCTACTTTGGACCAATAACGAACTTTAGCCAGTATTGTTTGAGCTTATCCCGATTGGATTTTCTGTAGGCGGCATAATCGCCCACGATACCCTTGTCGGGCCGCGCGAACAGGATATATGCCTCAATCAAACTTGCTTCGTTCAGCTTCATCAGGTTCTCTAGGGAGGGCGTCAGTTTAGTGACCCGTTTTTCTTTCGTCTGAACACGAACCGATTCCAGCACCAGCCGCAGCGCATCCACTTCCTCCGCCAGGCTGTGCCTGTAGGCGGACTCATTGGGATAGGCCTTAGCAAACTTCTCACTTAGGGCGCCATTCTTCTTGTCCATCCACGCCGATCGGACGAGTCCGTACATTATCCAGGCGGCAGACCCATCACCATCGCTCCCTTTTAGCGCCGGCTCTTCGACAGTAATGTTGATTTCGCCCGGCTTCTTTGATGAAACGCTGGTTGGAATGTCGATCTTCTTGGATGGGCCATCGAAACGTTGTGACGCTCGCCCCATTGCCTTAGGCCCACATGCGCCCTGCGGCTGTACGGCTCAGCGATGATCGCATCCACAAACCTGTCGCGCGCTTCATCGGATCTTCCCTGGGCATCTAAAGCATCACCCCAGTAACGATAGGCCGTTTCCCGATCCGCATCGATTGCTATAGCTTTCGCAAACCAGACTCCAGCTTGTTCAAAGTGCTCGTTGCGAAAGCGCGTGTCATTTGAACCATAGGCCTTCTTAAATTCCACATCTCCCGCGTACAATGCGGCGTCGTAGAGCTTTGGGTCTAATTCGAGGGCGCGCTTGTAGGCGGCGATCGCCTTATCCATGTCACCCCGCACAAACGCCTCTTCGCCTTCTCGAATTGCACTCTCGGCAGCTTTAGTATTTGAGAAGGGGATGGCCGCCTCATCATCACCGGACAAAGCATCGAGCGTAATCTGGGTCAGATTGCTGTTGTCTCCAAGCGATTGAGACGTCAACAATATCCTGCGAGCTCGATCACGAATCTTCCGACGCAATGCCGCGTCCTTTTCGGTGGCCGACGTGGCGTAAAGCACGAAACCAAGCCGCGACAAGATCACCGGGTCGCGGGGATTAGCGGCGGCAACTTTTTCCAGTAGAGGCAGAGCGGCAACGAAGTTATTCGATTCATAGACTGCTAGTGCCTTTTTCCGTTCTTCCTGACCCTGTTCTTGAGTTAATGCATTCACAGGTTCCAAACAGGCCAGCATCAGGATTGCCGGCAGCAAGCCATTGAGTAGAATATTTTTTATGGGTGAGTTGCGATTCTTCATAGAGAACCCTCTAAGCGTACAGGTCGCGAAACCGAGGCTGGGCGCCCAAGTCTATGGTTGAGGGCCGACAGTGTCAACGCTGCTATTGCTTAAGGTATCAGCCCCGGACTTGATGATAAAGGCCTCCAGAAGAAAAAAGGCGAACCCGGTTAAGGCTCGCCTTCTTTCCCTTTGCTTGCGAATTTCCTAATACTCGCTGGCTCGGCCGAGAGAGGGTTCGTAGGATGTGGTTCCACCTTCATGTTTGCCGCCCGTTGATGGCGTTTTATCCGAAAGGTCTACCCCAATCAAGGTCTTGATTTTCTTCAACAGTGCGGGCAACACAACTTGCTGCGCAGTAGTTGAAAGTTCCTCTACGAGACGATCACCAAGGGTGCCCGCCTCTTTGCTCAGCCGCTCGTAGGCGGAAGTCTCTTTGAAACGTTGAAGCATTCCCGGACCATCGTCTTTGCCGTTGGTTTTCGAAGTAGCTCGGGTTGCGTCACCCGTAGCCGGTTGAGACGAGTAAGCAGATTGGCTCGCATAATACTGAGCCGCCGGTGAATATGAAGTCGAGGCCGTGTAGTCTGTTTCCTCGTAGTCGTCGCCGGTCAATGCAGATGCAATTCCGTACCCCACGAAAAATCCCACACCGGCTGCACCCAGAGACCAGGCCACCGGCTGCTTCTTGAAATGTTCGCGCCAATCAAGCGCGTCCTTTACGTTTTCGTATTGCTGGGCCACGTTTTCTTTAATCTCCGTTACAGTATTTGTTATCGAATCACGTGCTTCTTCCATGCGACGCTGGAGCGCCTCCTTCGAGGGCTCTTCACCGCCCAATTCGCGGGCGCGCGCGAGCCCTAAATTTCGTTCTTCAGCCATTGCTTGTCCTTTCTAAGCTCCTCTACCGTCCTATCAGGGACGAGATTTTGTTTCGCCAATTTCTTCTTCATTGCGGAAATTAGAACCGTGCCCACGATGAGGTAAAGAAGACCGGCGGTCACAAAGCCGATCGCATATCTGGCTGGCTGGCTGAAATCTGTATCAGCGAAGAACGTAGAAATGCCGAAAGCCAGGGCGACATTTAGAAGCGCAAACCCGATTGCGGCGATGATTCCACCGACGCCAATCATGATGCCTCCACGCGCGTATGCATTAGCCTCCTCCTTGATTTCGACTCTTAGCAGGCTCAGCTTCGTGTCGATGAGCTGCATTACGTCGTCTCCCAGGCGGCCAAATAACGTGGGAAGACTTTCGTCGATCTTGGGTGTCAGTGCAGTTGATGTTGCACCGGTGGCTGAAGTCGCCATCGTGTATCTCCCTTCTGCAGTTTGGGATGCCTCAGGGGGCCCCAAGAATGATTTACCGCCTGCTGCCGCGAAGAACCAGGCCTACCAACAAACCGGCCGCAGCTGAAATCAAGATGGCTTGGCCTGGATTCTTTCGGGCATAGTCTTTAGCGTTTTCCGTGATCTCTGACAGGTCGGCGTTTTGGAGTTCTTTGATCTTGTCACCGACAACAGTCATTTTGTCGCTAACATAGTCCTTCGCCTGAGTGGCTGCTTCTGAAATTTTTCCACCGTATTCCTGCGCCAGGCCAGTAGCTGTGCCAGTGCCGGTACCCGAGGTTCCAGTCGTGCCAGTAGTCCCGGTGGTACCAGTCGTTCCGGTGGTGCCGGTAGTTGAACGTTCACTCTGGTAACCACTAGTTCCTGTTTGTCCTGGGGTGTTGCCTGTCTGTCCGCTCTTTGGCGGCGTTCCAGGGAAATCGGTTCTGTTCTGCGACATAATGTTCTCTCCTTTGAATTGTTGCCTGAATTGTTACCTAAAATTCCGAAACTTAATCTGGTCACAAGTTATCGCTTAATGGCGAGCAAACAATGTGCCGGGTGCGGCTAGCCCATTTTCCTGCCTGTTTAGGCAGGAGTTAAGCGAACTCACGGCACCTGCGAGCCCTTAGCGCTTGTTGTGAAAGGATACAAGTACGCATTGCTTAGGTCGGGAACAATACAACGGAAACGCAGGCTGCAAATCAAAAGTTCCAGCATCATCAAGGAAGAAATAAGGGCTTGACAGAAGGATGGGGCAGTGGTAAGTAAGTACTTACTTTGACTACCAAACAGTCGGACTGGACCGTGTCCTTTGAGTAAAGAATTAACAATTAAATCTGCGCATCCACTCACGGACGAAGCGGCCAGCGGGGCGCGAATGACGGCCGAGGATAGGCGGTTACAGATCCTTCGCGTGGCGGTCAGTCTTTTTTCGCAAAGGGGCTTCGGCGGTACGACCACCAAAGAAATCGCTCAAACGGCAGGTGTTTCTGAGGCGATGGTCTTCAGGCATTTTGCTACGAAGCAGGAACTTTATACAGCTATTCTCGACCATAAGGCTTGTTCAGGGGATGCCATGAACCCTGAGGAAATGGTCGCCGAGGCGCTGAAACAGAAGGACGACCGCGCGGTATTTGAACAACTGGCTTTTGGCGCTCTTGAACACCACGAGTCGGATCCGGAATTTCAGCGTTTGCTCCTCCATTCTGCTCTGGAGGGCCATGAACTCGCACAAATGTTTTTTGAAAAGTTCGTGCGGCGCGTTTACGAACTTTTAGGTGGTTACATTACCGAGCGGCAACGCGACGGCGCAATGATCAAGATTGATCCTGCGATTGTGGTTCGCGCTTTTATCGGAATGATTATTCATCATTCGCTGAATAATAATCTTTGGGACCCCCAGCGTCGCTTGCTGAAGATTTCGAATGAGGAGGCCGCGAAACACTTTACCAGTATTCTCTTGAACGGAATCAGCGCCGGCCACAAATCCAATTTTAAAACGGAGAGTTGACGTGAAGCTCCGGCAAAACGGTTTTCCTGGAAAGAAATAGAGTCAATGTCATCCAAGCCGCTACATCTTTTTACTATTGCAGTCACCTTGTCGGCCCTGTTGCTTCTGGCAATTTCCTGCGGTGGCTCTAAAGCAAACGTTAGAAAAGACGAGGCCAATGCTTCCGCGCAGCCGACGGTTGTGGACGTCACCACCGCGCCGGCAATCGTGCGGGAATTGCCCAGGTTCTTTGAAGCGGCGGGGAGCCTTACCGGAGACCAGCAAACGGATGTTGCGCCATCAGTCGCTGGGAAAGTAGTAGCCATCGGCGTTGAGCTCGGCAGTTGGGCAACCGTTACAATAATTTTCGCGTAGGCGTGCAGATTAATCTTCCGCTGCGAAACCGCACGGCCCAGGCGCAACTGGGGCGTTCACTTGTTGAAGGCGAGCGTATTGCGACGCAGCGGGAAGAACTGGAACAGACGATTCAGGTTGACGTAAGAAATGCGCTGCAAGTAGTGCGCAGCTCTGAAGCGCGGCTGCGTTCAGCGGGGATAGCGCGGCAGGCAAGCGAGCAGCAATATCAGAGCGAGCAAAGAAAACTCGATGCCGGACAATCGACGGTCTTCCTGGTGCTGGAGCGGCAAACAGCCTTAACTACCGCGCGCGGAAATGAGCTACGAGTCTCAAACCGATCTCAACAAAGCAATCGCTGAAATAGAGCGGGCAACTGGTAATGCACTGACAACTCACAATATCGTCGTGCGTCTACGATGACTGTTACGCAAATTGTTAGTTTGCGCCGAATGCGTTAATTTCCCGGCGGAGTTTCCTTACCTGAGTGCCTATCCAAAGTTCTCGAGAAATACCAATGCTCCCATGCAAGCCACCAGGACAACAACAGTCGCAATGATGTACCAAAGAGGCAATTTCGTCTTGCAGGCTGGACACCGGGTCCTGACCCTGCTGGCATGCCTGGCACACATGGGACACTTCATATGCTTGTCATGAATTGCCTTGAGAAAACAATCGCACAGCTAATGATCTTATTCGTGCGCCGCACAAAATTACTTTAGCACACGACACCAAATCCCTCAGTTTTCGGCAGCGATGCAGTTTGCGTGCTTGCCCCTTAGTGCAACGAGCAGGCCCATGAGGTCAGTACCACCTCGCGGTAGCGGGTAGGTTCTGGAAAGGAATTGAGGCTGATTGAGCATGAATGCAACGGACCCACCCGCTATCCGCGAGGTGGTACTGACCTCATGGGACCCAACCATCCAAGTCAACCGGCACCAAACCGCCTGTTTTTCCCTTAAACTGAACTAAAAGAAGCAACTAGGTTTCGGGATGAGCAAAGAGGTATACACTTTGCTCTAACGCAAACGATCAAACAAATTCTGTTCTGGAACGAAACAGTAGGATATATTCGCGCAATTATAAAGTGAGCTTACAAGTTTGTTTAAGAACTTGAAATGAAGAAAACCAGCATTAACGTCATTGGCGTTTGCCTTATTTCGCTGGGTTTAAGCGGAACGGTTTATGCTCAGCCGCGATATAGAACAGTCTCCAATCGTGAGTCAGCAGCTTCACCCTTGACTGGGGTTTATCGCATCGACATCCCCGCAAGCGACAAGCTCTATTCGGTTGTCGCAGGTGCGTCCAGCAACCTGCCCTTCGGAGAGCAGCAGCGTTTCTTCATTGACCTGGCCGTACGCCTTACTCCGCCTGATCTCCTTGCTCTAGAGAAGCGAGGAGGCCGCGTAAGCATTGGCTCCTCTCGCGCCCCCCGCGTCACATTGGTAGCAGACGGCATCACACGCACCGGCCGAGCTAACGATGGTCATCTGATTCGCTCGCGGCTGGCCTTTGATAACTCGAAATTAGTTTTTACTTCCAGCGGGCGAACCGAAGACAACTTCAGTGTGGTCTTCACTTCCATTGATAACGGGAAACGTTTGCGCGTAACGCGTCGCATCTCCGCAGAACAACTCAATGAGCCAGTAGTAATTGAAACTATCTACAATAAAATTTCAAATGTTGCGCGGTGGGATCTCTACGGGGAAGCGCAGGTAGCCAGTAAGCAAGCTGCCGCTTCACCAGTCGCGTCGCCGGAACCCTCTGCGCCGGGAAATGAAAGATCCCAGGCCGGTGTGCTCCGAACGGCCCTTGCTGAATGGCTGGACGCTACGAACAAGCGCGACATAGAGAAGCAAATGTCGTTTTACATGCCCGAACTCAAGGCCTTCTATCTCACTCGTAACACGCCGCGAGCTTTTGTGCGTAACGAGAAGGCCCGCGTCTTCGCGACCGCGGGGCTGATCGACATACGCGCTGAGGAACCTGAGATAATATTTCAGGGCGACGGTCGCACGGCGATCATGCGCTACCGCAAGAAATACAGAGTTGAGAACGGAGCTCAAAGTCGCCGCGGCGAGGTCATCCAGGAGCTAAGGTGGCAGCTAACGGATCGAGGCTGGAGAATTTTCAGCGAGCGGGATATAAGAGTTTTGCGTTAACGTTCAATCGGCTGAGCCGGAAATGTTAAGGTTGAGCCGACTTTATCCGAAACACGACCCATAAGGGCCAGTGGTCTGATAATCCAATCTTCCGGTCTACTCCGTAGCTAGTTTCCTCAAGATTTCTCAGCCATATCCAATCAAGCTTCAGATCCACAGAAACAAACAAGACCTGTCGAAAGAACGTCGGCTGGTCATCGAACGGAGTGTGAAAATTGTCTGCCGTGAAGAGTTTAAAAGTTTTGGTGACCGCTTCCTGCTCCCATGTGTTGAGATCGCCCAGGACAATTGCCGGCATCTCTTTGCGGTAGTGGGCCAAACCATTTAGTACGGCTTTCATCTGTTCCAGCTTTTGGTTGATTGGTATCCGTGAGTCCGAGTGGACGGAATAAACTCGAAGGCTCGTTTGCCCAATTCTGACAGTTGCTCCGAGCCCGACTCTTCGCCTGTGTCCCGGGCCTTCGTAGGGCAAAACTATACGGTGAACATCCGTAAGCGGGTAAAAGCTCAAGAGAACAACGCCCGTTTCTTCTTCCGTCTCGGATTTCGGGGCGGGAGGTGCAGCCCAGGCGTAATGCATGCCTAACTCCTCCGCCAAAAACTTTACCGTGTTTTGGTTTCCGGTTCGCGCTTTGTGCCGGTCTACTTCTTGTAACCCTATTATTGAAGCACCTCCAATTTCCGAGTCATCTTTGAGAAGGTGAGCGAGTTTGCGAAGATCTTCACCACTGCGCCAGCGGATGTTGTATGAAATTACCTTGACGTCGGTTGGCGAGTGGGTCACGGGCCGAACTTTTGTTGCCTGTCCAATCTCGAGCAGTGGGGATTCGGTGTTGGGCGTGGACCTCGCCGGCTTTTGCATTGAATTCGTCTGGTCGGAATATGACGTGCGGAAGGAAAAGGTCATTACCAGCCCAATCATCAGTAATGGCACGAAAGCTTTTTGCACAGCCGATCTAATCCTTCTAACGCAAACTGTTAGTTTGCGTCCGTTGTTGTTTAAACTGTTGGTCGTGCAGTCGTCGCAATGCAAACTAACAGTTTGCTTTACCAGGAACTTGACTAAAATTCCAGTCGCAACCCATCAAAGGCCTCTAAGGTATCTCCCCTCCAGAGCTTCTTCGCTTCAGCTGCAAGATCGATGCCATCCCATTCGTGATATAGATGGCTCAACATTAGCTTTTGAGGCTCACAGTGTTGCGCTAGTTGCATCGCATCCGCTAATTCCAGATGGCTTTTGACTGGTTTGTTTTTGTGAAAAGAACATTCCATCAGGAGCAGGCTAACTCCTTTCGCATACTCAATCAGCTCGTCGGAGTATCCCGTGTCAGATGTATAGACCAGGGTAGTGCCGCTTTTATCTTTCAGGCGAATGGCCAGACTTTCCCTCGTATGGGGCGTCGAGAACGCCAATCCGTTTAGGCCTTGCACAAGCTCAAATTCACTTTCAGGCTCGATCTCTATCAACTCCACCGGAAACGGCTGCATTAGTAAGCGGTAGTCGTTTGCTTGATCGACTGCCGCGAGAATTTTCCTGAAGCCCAGTGGGCCATAGATGCTGAGTTTTTTGCGGCGCTGCTGTGTTTGAGATGCGGATCGGGTTCCAAAAAGAAAGGGCGGCAGGCCACCGAGATGGTCGAGATGAAAGTGGCTGATCCAGATCGCGTCCAGGTTCGCCCAATCAAGTTGCTCTTCAGCCATTCGGTGAGGCGCATCAGCGCTTATGTCCAGCAATAATGTTCCGCCTTCGGTTTCCAACCAATAGCCGGCAGCGGCGCGATTAGCGTGCGGGACGGATGTGCCTGAACCCAGGACGACAAGCTTCATATGGTTCTAAGGACCTTTTGAGTACGAGGCTACAAATGGGATGACTCGGGAGTCAAACACGCACTCCATAGTTTGAAAATTCATTTTCGAAAGCAGCAGAAAACGCCCGCGTGTCAAGGTTCTGATAACGATGTAGCCGCACGTTCACACTTGACCAAAAGCGCTGCATTAGCTAAACCTCAAGTCGTAATGGCCGACTCAGAAATCGAACTGGATGTCCTGGCGGTTTTTTCCCATCCCGACGACGCCGAGCTATCGGTGTCGGGCACATTGCTGAAAGTGAAGTCTCTGGGATATCGCACGGGTGTATTGGACATGACGCGCGGTGAGATGGGCACCCGGGGCACGCCGGAGATTCGTGACGCAGAATCCGTTGAGGCCGCGCGGATCATGAAACTGGATGTGCGGCTTAACCTTGGGCAAGCCGATGGACACATCTGGCTGACGGAGGAAGCGCGCAGGGCAGTCGTCCGAATCATACGTTCGCATAGACCGAAAGTGCTGCTCACGACACACTGGGACGATCCCCATCCGGATCATGCCAATACCTGCCGAATCGTACGTGAAGCGGCGCGGCTTGCCACAATGGCGCGATATGACGAAGAAGGGAATCAAAGACCTGCCCCAATGCCGGCAATAATGCACTCGGTTTTCTCCAGGCTGGTGGTGCCGTCATTTATTATTGATGTGTCTGATTTCGTCGAGGAAAAAATGGCGGCAATCAAAGCGCATGCATCACAGTTCTACCGGGCCGAATCAAAAGAACCCTCGACCCGGATTAGCGAAGAAGGCTTCCTCGATCAAATTGAATACCGCATGCGTTACTTTGGTTCTCTTATCGGAGTAGTTGCCGGCGAGCCATTCTATGTACGCGAAGCCCTGAATGTTGACGATCCGGTCGCGTTGTTAACCAGGCCTATGAACATCTACTCATGATTAAGCAGGTGAACATCTACTCATGATTAAGCAGGCCACTTTGTAAGAGCGGGGGCAAGCCCCCTTCCTCACCCCGAGATTACGTGGATCAAACGAGGCCTTGAGTTGAGGGCCGCCCAAGATAAAAGAAAATGATCGGTTTAGAGAGTCTCTGGGTCAGGAAGGGGGCATGCCCCCGCTCCGGAAGGGCGAGATCGCTCACTTCTGCTTTTCAGCCAGCAACCCGCGGGCTACGGAAATGAGGGCAGTTGCGCGGGGGGCTTCATCTTCAAAGCTGCGCGCAATTTCGATTGCCTGGGTAGCATTCTCCTGAGACAACGTACGAAAGATGCCAGTCAGGTTAAAGTCGTCCACGGTGCTCGTTCGCATCGAATTCAGAAGACAAGAGCTAAAAGTGAAGGTAAACGAGAAGAGAAAAGAAAAGCGCTGGGGGCCATGCTATTTCTCCTGCCGAATGGATTGTTGAATGACTGATGTAGCCGAAGGGATTAACGGTCGAAGCGAGTCTCAGTTCCAGAAAAAACCAGGAGTTTAGAGTTCAATCTTTATTAGGTTGTTTTGGTCGGGCAGCAAGCTAAAGCTTGAACTCTGAACTTCAAACAGCAACCACTTCCAGGTCAGGATCGATTTCTTGTTTTAGCATGCCCTCGATTGCCATCAGCGTACCAGTGAGGGAGCTGGGACAACTGCCGCAAGCACCCTGGTAACGAATGCTCAAAGTGTGGTCCTTGAGGCCCAGTACTTCAAGATAGCCACCGTCACCCATCAGCGCCGGGCGCACTTTTTCATCCAATATTTCGTTTATTTTCAGCAGGCGCGGATCGTCACTGGTTACCGCAGCGATTGCGCCGCCAACAGCAGCCGCCGCACCCGAGGGGGAATTAACAGCCTCGGCCGCCCGGATCGGAACTGCCAGAGTAGGGAGCAAGTCGTCCCAGTCGCCTTCGTCATCTTTTTCGACTGTAATCATGCGGTCCATATAGAACACGGAGACCACGTGGCCCACATCAAATAACGACTGAGCAAGAGAATCATTTTCCGCCTGATCAGCTGAGCTAAACGAATGCGTCGTCCCATTGCTGACGGCTTCTCTCAAAATAAACTTGACCGCGTTTGGATTAGGAGTTTCTTCGATATCACTTATTTTAGGCATGCTCGATCTCCATTTGTTTCCCTCATTATGATGAATCATGGTTTTTCAGAGTTGGACGCTATCAGCCATTATAACGAGTTTAGAGATGAAGCGCAGTCGCAGAGGGTTGGGACTGAATTCGACTTCAAAAAGGTCACAAAAAACTCCTCGTTTTAGGGACGAACAACTATTGCCAAAGAACAGTGGTGGGGCATATACTCCGTGCCCTCACTTGCCCCCCCTTTAAAAAGGTGAGCAAAGTTGAGATAGAGGCAGGCGATTGCGAGGGTCGCTTGCCTCTGCTTTTTTTGCCTGGTCTTTGGCCTTAGGCCTTGGGTCTTTGATCTTTGGAAGATAATACTTGATCCTATCGGGCGCAAAGAAAACCGGAACTAAGACTAAAGACCTAAGACCAAAGACCCAAAGCCTTATGAACATCGGCATTACGGTCTATCCAACCTACGGCGGGAGTGGCATCGTCGGCTCGGAGCTGGGAAAAGAGCTGGCCGAACGCGGGCACACGGTCCACTTCATTTCCTCATCATTACCGACGAGGCTCACGGAGCTCAACGAGCGCGTGCGCTTCCACGAAGTCGAGATGATGTCGTATCCGTTGTTTGAGCATCAACCCTACACCCTGGCGCTTGCAACCAAGATGGCAAAAGTCGCGGAAACCGAAAATCTGGATCTGCTTCACGTGCACTATGCAATTCCTCACTCCATAAGCGCCATCCTGGCGCGCGAGTCGCTCAAACCAAAGCGCCATCTGCCGGTAATTACCACCTTGCACGGAACTGACATCACTTTGGTTGGCGCCGATCGCTCGTATTTGCCCATCACTCGCTATGGCATCGTTCAATCAGACGGCGTAACGGCTATTTCGCATTACTTGAAAGAGGCAACGAAAGAAATTTTTCAGTTTGACGACATTGCAGTTATTCCTAACTTCATTTGCCAGAGACAGTATGCGCGTCATCCGGTTGAGCAGTTGCGATCGTCGCTTGCTCCTAATGGTGAGCTACTCCTGGTCCACGTTTCCAACTTTCGTCCCGTGAAGAGACCCGTAGATTGCGTCGAGATACTGGCACGAGTGCTGAAGAAGGGAATTAAAACGCGGCTCGTGATGGTCGGCGATGGAAGCGAACGCACGAATGTAGAACACAAAGCGCGCTGCCTCAAGATTTACGACGAGTGTGTATTTGTCGGCAAGCAACCTAATATAGTTGACTATCTCTCGGCCGCAGACGTTTTGCTTCTTCCATCTGAACAGGAATCATTTGGTCTGGCCGCACTTGAAGCCATGGCGTGCGAAGTCCCGGTTATCGCTTCTCGAGTAGGTGGTGTACCTGAAGTGGTAACAGATGGCGAAACAGGTTTTCTAAGCGAAGTTGGCGACGTGGATAAGATGGGTGAAGATGCAGCGCGATTGTTAGCTGACAAAGCGTTGAGAGGTAAAATGGGCCGGCGCGCGCGTGAATCCGCTGTGGAGCGCTATCGGACCGAGATCGTTATTCCGCAATACATAGAGTTTTACGAACGTACGCTGGCTACGAGTAGTGGGTCAGTTTCGCTACAAATGTCCGATAAACTTTAGGAGGCTCTGAACAATTAGTTTCGACGCTACGCGTCGAAGAGACTTAATCAGCTTCCTTTAAATTGGCGCGGCGTTACGACAAGCTGAAGCTTATCGGACATCAAACTGACCCAGTACCCTGGCTACGAGTCAGGGGGAGAAATAATGACCAGAACACTCCTCATTTTCCTGCTTATTTGGCAAATTACACTGTCGGCTTTTGCGCAACTACCGCAGCCCAGCCCCCAGCAGAAACCCGACCCGACACCTTCCCAGACCGAACCGCAGCAGCCCATCAAGCAGGGTGACGAGGATGTTGTCAGGATCACTACGAATCTTGTTCAGGTTGATCCGGTTATCACTGATAAGAATGGAAGACAAGTCACTGACCTGCGGCAGGATGAAGTTCAGATTCTGGAAGATGGCAAGCCACAGAAGATTACAAACTTCTCTTATATCTCGCTCGAATTGGCGGCGCCGCCTGGCTCGGCCCCGCCTGGATCGCCGCTGCCTGCGAAACCCATTGATAAAAACTCGCCACCCGTTCCGCCCGTCAATCTCCGGCCGGAGCAAGTGCGTCGAACCATGGCGCTTGTTGTTGACGACCTCGGTCTGTCATTCGAGAGTGCCTATTACGTGCGCAACGCTTTGAAGAAATTCATTAACCAGCAGATGCAGCCAAATGACCTGGTCGCCATAATTCGCACCGGGGCGGGCATCGGCGCCTTACAGCAATTCACTTCCGACAAGCGACAGTTATTTGCGGCCGCTGACAAAGTGAAATGGAACCCCACCGGGCGAGGGGGGAGTGCGGCCTTCGCGCCAATTGGGGGCGCGTCAGTCGAGTCGCCCGCGGACCCGGATCGAACAATTGCGCCCCGGGAAGATGTGGATCAGTTTCGAGAAGATCTGTTTACAGTTGGCACGCTTGGCGCCGTGAACTACATCGTTAAAGGTTTGCGAGAGTTGCCGGGACGGAAGTCAGTGGTGCTGATTTCGGACGGTATCAAAATCTTCAGCAGGGGCAACCCCTACTCGAACCTACGAATTCTTACTGCACTGAGACAACTCACGGATTTGGCTAACCGCGCATCCGTCGTGATTTACACGATGGACGCGCGCGGGCTTCAGACTCTGGGGCTGACGGCTGCCGATTCGACGTCTGGATTGACGGCTGATCAGGTCGAACAGCGTTTAAGTGATCGTCGTACAGATTTTTTCGAAGGTCAGAATGGTTTGAATTACCTGGCTCAACAAACTGGCGGACTGTCAATTCGCAATACGAACGACCTCAACGCCGGAATTCAGCGCGTAGTAGACGACCAAAAAGGCTATTACCTGGTCGGCTACCGGCCGGATGAATCGACATTTGAGGAAGTTTCCGGCCGCAGAAAATTTCATAAACTAAGCTTCAAGGTAACTCGTCCGGGCAAATACAATGTGCGCATGCGCAACGGCTTTTACGGAATCACCGATGCAGAGGCAGTACCTGGGAGACTGACGCCTGCACAACAGTTGATTGGCGCCCTGACTTCCCCTTTCGGCTCCGCCGGCGTACACCTGAGACTTTCGACGCTGTTCGCTAACGATCCACAGTTGGGTTCTGTTATGCGTTCCTTGCTTCATGTCAATGCCCGCGATCTCACTTTTACAGCTGAACCCGATGGCTGGCACAAATCTATCTTCGATGTTATCGCAATCACCTTCGGCGATAATGGTGTGGTTGTGGATCAGTTGAGCCGCACACACACAATGCGGGTCAGAGGACCAGCTTATGAGCGCATTCTCAAGGACGGTTTTACTTATAATGTGATCGTGCCGATTAAAAAGCCGGGGGCTTACCAGTTTCGCACTGCGCTGCGAGACTCTGCTTCAGAGCGTACTGGCTCAGCGACACAGTTTATTGAGGTCCCGGATGTAAAGAAAAACCGATTGACGCTCTCGGGGTTACTGATTGCTGGAGTGCCTCTTGAAACTTTCAAAAAGGCACAACAGGCGCCGACGAATCAAGGACAAAGCAACGACAATAGCACTGATGAAATCGAGGCCAACACCGCAACGAGGCAGTTTGAGCGCGGGTTCGTGATGTACCATCGCTTTGCAATCTACAACGCCCAACTCGATAAGACGACTGGAAAACCGCAGGTGATAACCCAGACCCGAATATTTCGGGATGGCCAACAGATTTTCGCAGGGAAAGAAATACCCTTTGATGTTAGCGATCAGCCCGATCTTAAGCGCCTCATGGCGGGAGGCGCGATACAGCTGGGCCAGGATATGACACCTGGAGAATATGTTCTTCAGGTTGTGGTCACCGACTTGCTTGCGAAGCAGAAGTATCGCATGACAACACAGTGGATAGATTTTGAAATTGTTAAGTAGATCGTGGGTCTTAGGTCTGTGGTTTTTGTACTTTGTACTTGGAGCTTTGTACTTTGCGCCTAGCTCTTGCAGTCAATCGTTGAAAACCAAACGAAACCCAAAGGTCTAAATACAAAATACAAAGTACAAAGTACAAAGACCAAAGACCTAAGACCCAAAACCAGGATTTAAGTTCTTACCTGCATGCGCTCCATCATCGTTGGCACTGCCGGCCACATCGATCACGGTAAAAGTTCACTCGTCCAGGCCCTTACTGGAAAAGATCCCGATCGCTTACCTGAAGAGAAGCGGCGCGGCATTACTATTGATCTGGGTTTTGCAGATCTTGATCTGGGCGACGTACGCGTCGGATTTGTTGATGTTCCCGGTCATGAGCGCTTCGTGAAAAACATGTTGGCCGGCGTGCATGGAATTGACGCCGTGGCCCTGGTGATCGCGGCGGACGAAGGTGTAATGCCTCAGACGCGCGAGCATTTCGACATATGCCGTCTGCTCGACGTAAAACAAGGCCTGGTAGTGATCACCAAAACCGATCTGGTTGAAGAGGAGCTGCTCTCGCTCGTCCGCGCCGAAGCTGAAGAGCTGGTGGCTGGATCGTTTCTGGAAGGATCTCCAGTTGTGTTCGTAAGTGCGCGGACGCAGGCCGGACTCGAAGAATTGCGCGCGGTTATTCGTCAAGTTGCAGACGGTGTTCCGGCGCGCTCCACGGACTATGTTATGCGACTGCCAATCGATCGCTCTTTTACGATGAGAGGCTTTGGCGCGGTGGTTACCGGTACGCTCGTCTCAGGGAAAATCGCGGAGGGCGATGAGCTTGAATTGCTCCCTGCCGGTCGGCGCGTGCGTGCTCGCGGTGTTCAGGTGCATGGAACCTCAGTCCGTGGCGCGCAGTCTGGTCAGCGAACGGCTGTGAACCTGGCGGGGATAGATAGGACCGATGTCGAGCGGGGAATGGTGCTCGCTGAGTTAGGCCGGCTACGTCAGACGCAGATTATCGACATTGAGCTCGGGGTTTTGGCCAGTGCTTCGCGACCCGTTCGCACACGTTCGCGCGTTCGGGTTCATATCGGATCCGCAGAGGTTCTGGCCCGTGTCAGAGTGCTGAACATCCGCGGCGAAATCCCACCGGGCGAAAGTGGCTTCGCGCAACTACGACTGGAAAGCCCGGTTGTAGCCACTCACGAAGATCGTTTCATTGTCCGCTCTTACTCGCCTGCGGAGACGATTGCCGGTGGTGAAGTTTTAGAGCCATTCGGAATCAAGCATCGTGGGAAGGAGCTGGCCCGGATCCATGAACGCTTGCGCGCGCTGATGGATTCGCATAGATCTACAAAGCTCGCGACCTTTGTCAAAGCTGCAGGGGATCAGGGTTTGAGGCTCGCTGACCTCGCGGCTCGAACCGGATGGACTGATGAAGTGTTATCCCACGTCGCAAAGGAGGCCCAGCGAGAGGCAACCGTGATCGAGGCAGAAGGTGTGTTCATAGCGACGGAAAATTTCGAGCGACTCGCTCGAGTTGCGGTTGAAGAAGTCAAACTTCATCACCAGCAGCAGCCACTCTCTCGCGGCCTGGCGCGCGAGATCTTGCGAGAGCGCAGTTTTGCTCATGCTGCTCCTGAAGTCTTTCGAGTGGTGATTGCGCAACTCGAGAAGGATGGCCAGCTCGTGTCTGAAAAAGATCTAATACGCTCACGCGAGTATACGTTTAAACTCTCGACTGCCGATGCCCAACTGCGCGATAAGATCGACGAGATTTATGCGAAAGCCGGCCTCGAGGCGCCTTCGCTTGATCAGGCTCTGAACGGCGCCGGAGTGACAGCCGCGCAGCGAGTTCATGCAAGAAAAATTCTGCAACTTCTAATCGATAATGGAAACTTGGTGCGGGTGCAAGCCGAGATGTTTTTTCATCTGAAGCCGTTGAACAATTTGAAAGCGCTGTTGCGCAAGTATGCGTCAGAGCATAGCCACGACAAATCTATAGATGTCGCCCAATTTAAGGAACTGGCCGGCGTGTCACGGAAATATGCAATTCCTCTGCTCGAATACCTCGACCGCGAGCATATTACCCGTCGCGCCGGCGACAAGCGGATCATTCTCTAGTGAATGTCCAGACTTCCTGGAGGCTTGGTTCTCACCTTCTACTAACGCAAAGTTCGCAGAGAATTAAGCAAAAATCGCCCGAAGGATCGATTTCCCTGTTGTTTACGGATTTCGAGTGCCAGCAGCTCCGCTGACTGAGTGCGAAGTCCACTACTATTGAGCTCCGTACGCACCCAAATCTCTCGGCGAACTGAAACACTTGCGTTCCGCGATGCCTGGCGTTAACATGCAGCTACAAATTCGTTATCGGCTTTTTCCTTAACCTTCATAGCGACTCATTGGCCGGAGGTGAATATGAAAATGAAAGACATGCTGTCCGCGATCCTTGGTTTGTTAGCGGCGGGGGGTGCGATCTTTTATTTCTATAAGTTCGTAACCTTTGAGGAGGCCAGTGGAGGCCACCGTTTTGGCTGGATTTCGCTTGGGCTGGCAGCAGTTGCTTTCGTCTGCGGTTTGCTCTACTTCCTGGGTCACGTCAACCAGGAGGAGGAAATTCATATCACTCAGTGAATGCGCAGCTGGACGTTTTTCTGTCTTGCTTGATGCATATCGTCTGGCCGCCCGACAACTCTGATTGCGCGCCGCTCTTAGCTTATATCGAAATCGAATTTCTGAACGCCGTTTGTGCACAAATGCGGCTTGCGGAGTGCGCAAACGGCGCTTAGTGTGTTAGAAAGATCAAAACTGAAATAGGAGACGAGAATGTTTATGGCGTTGATCGTAATGCTTGCCCAAGTGGAAACAAGTTTCCATGAGCCCAGCTACTTTGCTCCGGTGATGCTGGGAATGCTCGTTCTCGGCGCCGTGGCCTGGTTGATAGCGGCAGTGCTCGGCTTCGCACGCGCGCGCGCGTTTGGTCCATCAGTCAGATGGTTTTCCTTCGCGGCAGTATGCCTGATTTTGTTTCATCTCCAGTTTATTGGGCTGGGATTTGGGATGGTGACGAAAGACAACAACCTGATATTTAGCATCCTGACATTCTTCAACCTCTTTGTTGTGCTGGCGGCTATTTGCGCGATTATGGGCTTTATCAGATTGACAAGCCCACGCTGATATCACGACAAACCCCGTTTGTCGTGCTTGACGGAGAGACTGATGGCGGAGTCGGCGACAAACTAACCTGCGTCGAACATCGCCAGAATTTGCCTTGATGTTGAAAAAAGTCCTCGTAGTGGCCGCGCTCGCAGTTGCTGTGGGCGCGGCGTTTTTGTTAATTCCCGAACGTCGTAGTTCAAACCGGACAGACTTGTTCGTGCGGACTCGCGGTAGCCGCTTCGTCGTGGACGGAACTCCGTTTCGTTTCGTCGGCGCAAACGTGTCTGTGATGTACCGCGATGAAGATCGCGCGCGAATGCCGGAAACGCTTGCGCGAGCCTCCCAGGCTGGTATACGGGTTGTGCGTGTGTGGGCTTCAGGCGAGGGTGGACCAGACGACGTCGGGCCGGTGGCGGATCTTGCCGATTGGCCCCGCACTCACCCTTTTCGCTGGGCGCCGGGTAAATGGAATGAAGAGGCGTTAGTTCATTTGGACAAGGTTATTGCGGAGGCAGCCCGCAATAACCTTAAAGTGCAACTGTGCCTGGCAAACTGGTGGCGCGATACCGGTGGCGTTACACAATATCTGCGCTGGGCAGGTATAACTGATGCTTCCGATGACAAATTTCCTTTTGGCATTAATCCCCAACGCGCCATGCTCTTTTATACAAACGAAGAGACGCGTCGCCTTTATCGTGAGCATCTCGAAAAAATTGCCACGCGACGCAACACCATAACCGGCACTTCTTACCGCGACGATCCGAATATTTTTGGCTGGGAGTTGATGAATGAAGCTCAGGCCGTAACCGGCCGCTGGCAGGAACGGCGCGCCTGGATTAAGGAGATGAGCGCCTATTTGAAGTCCCTGGATCCGAATCACGTGGTTGCGCCCGGCGACTGGGGTTACCGCACGGCCGCGGAAAGGGGCGAGTGGCTGGCAGATCATCAATTGCCGGATATTGATTACTGCGACGTCCACAACTATCCAAAAGACGATACGGACAGTTTTGTCGATTCCCCCACAGCGTTGCGCGAGTTCATCGACAACCGCGCTGCTGCAGCATTTTCTATCAAAAAACCAGTGGTTTTTGGGGAATTCGGGATGGGAATGGATGGCTACAAAGGATTTTCTCAGGCGATTTGGTTTCGCGCATTCTTTGAAAGCAATGTTCGAGCGGGCGCTGCAGGCGCAATGTTCTGGATCTTGACACCCGATCCGAGTCGCGGCTATGGCGTCACTTATGCTACGCCGCGCGATCAGGCGGTGCTTGATGAAGTTACGCGTGCCTCTCAAATGTTTGCGTCGCTCGCATCGGCTGATCCACCCGAGCGATTAACTGATGCCCGACTTCATTTAGTGCCTCGCCAGTCTGCCTGGACGCGTCCAGCAAATGATCCTGCGACGAGGCCGCAGTTGATTTACCGCGAAGATAAATCGATCTTGTATCGCTTCAAGCCGCAGATGGCGGCAGCCGAGCGCTTCGAGAAGGTTGGTAGTGGTCCAGGCTATATCTGGGGATTTGGCGTGGGCCATCTCGATTACGTGATCCCGGCTCGTGAGGATCGGCGCCGCGTGAGCCAAATAATTGTGAGAGCGCATATTCAGCCCGTGCTCCCGATTGACGCAAGCTCCTCCTGGATTCGTACGAGAGTCACCCTCTTTGTGAATGGCTCGGATTGTGGCTCGCGGCTGATTTCGGTTGAACCCACTGGGCAACCGTTGATTCAAGAATGGCGTATTGATGGATTCTTAGTTCGACTTCCTTTTATGCGCGGCCTGCCAGTCACAATTCGTTTTGCCGTCACTCCTGAATCCGACTGGCTTTACGGCGTTAATATTTCAAACTGGCCTGAAGGTTACGATTCACACGACGCGAAACCTGTAGAGGTTGAGGTGAGAAGACAGTAAGCAGTGAGCAGTGAGCAGTGAGCCGGGGGCAGGAGTCGGGAACCAGAGGAAGGAAACTCGCATCAGATTTTTAAATGGACAAATGAGAAATGAAAAATGATGAATGGAAAATCTAAACAGTTTCCATTTGTCATTTAGCACTCGTGTCATTTAAGCACTCACGATTATCTGTCATCCATTGCTTCCGGTCTGCCGTCTGCCTACTGCTGACTGCTCTGCGCCACAGGTGACAGGCGGTGCGCGGCTTCGACGACGGCTTGCTGCGAATTCTTATCGAGCAAGTAGACTGACGCGGAGGGTACGGAACCGAGCGACACACGAAATGCTGGAGCACTCGATTGTTTCAGCGTTGAAATTACTAACTCGTTGCTGAAGTAACGACGACCACGGGCGTCGATAATGAAGTCTCCTTCGCTGAGCTGCTTCAGAGCGTTTGGATCGGAAAGAAAAACAGAAACCAGATCGGGCCGATTGGCACGCTGCGCATAGTGTGACGCTAGAGTTGGACTCTCGCTGGCAACCTTCGCTCCAGGCTTGGCGCTTTTGGCTATCTCAAATATGACGTCACGCATGCTGGCATCGTAAAATTCATCGTGAGGGAAATAATAGCCCTCTTTGGCAGCACCACCGCCTAATGCATTAGTATAAAGCCTGAAATGCGGGGTTGAGTTGGCGGCGGCCTTAAGTGAAGTCAAAACGACAAGCACCGCTAGGGCGATACGCACATACGACCTGGGCCACTGGGCCGAGAGTAAAGTGGTAAGACGCCGTGAGATCCAATGACCGGCAAATTGCACTCCGATCGCTGAAGTGATCAGCACGGCAGGAAGGGCAACGGTGAAATACCTCGTAAATTTGCCGCCTGCAAAACTGAATATCATCATCCACAAAAAAAGCCACAACATAAGAAAGTAACGCCCGTCGCCGAGCTTACGCCGGAAGAGTAGAGGCAGGCCGGCAATGAACCCTGCGAAAGTTAGTAATGGCAGCTTAGTTGCCACGAAAACGTGATAGAAATACCAGGGTGTCCCATTCAACCAATCCGTCATGCGGTGGCTATAGAGTTGGCCCATAAACTCGTAACCATCATGGGCGACCAGTTTTTGTCCGGCGAAGAGTCCCATTTGCCGCCAGGTTGCCGGCAACAGTATTGGTGGGTTAAGCGCAAGAAATACCACTCCCATGATCCCAAAAAACATCAACATGCGCTTCTTCCCCAGGCGCCAACGCGTTTCTGGAACTGCCTGAAAGACCCAGTAATAGCTGATGCTGATCGTAATTAGCTGAGGCAAATATTTTGAGGCCAGCATAGCGCCGAAGCTCGCAGCCGTGGCCCAATAATATTTTTGTGGCCGGCGATCAGGCCGGCTTTCGGCCACTCGTTGTCCGCGCAACCAGAAGACGTTAGCCAGAAGAAAGAAGAACAGCAAAAAAGAGTCTTCCTTCGCAACCCTATTAAACCCGATTGCGCTCGGGTCGAAGGCCCACAAAGCCGCGGCAATCAGTCCAACTTCAGCGCCAAAGAGTTCGGTCGCAAGAAGGTAAATCAGGATAGCTGTGAGCGCGCCGAAGACGACGCCAGGGAAACGTAATGCAGTTTCTGGTGAGATGGCGCGGTGACTGCCGAGAGAAGTGCGGTTCCATTTGTCAGCAAGCACGAGGCTTCCGGTTTGCAATGCTTTCATGAGGAGCGGGTGCTCGCCATTGGCGGAGGTCAACCCATGCTCGCGATAGTCTGAAACCGCCTGAAGTTTATTGAGTTCGTCCTCACCCAAACTTTCGGAGCCCAGGCTTGAGACGCGCAAAGCAAAGCCCGCTAAAACCAGCACTGCGAGAGTCGCAATAAGTAGTCTCGTGTCTACAGAAACGACACCGCGCTCCGCAAAAAGCTCCGGCCTCAACCCCGCCGTGATTGTTGCTTCAACTGCAGCTGCCAAATTTTCCTCGCCTTTAATTTTCTCTTTTTAGACCTTTGAGTACTGCCACTCTGACAAATATAGGAGCTTAACAAAAGCCGGAAGAGTAACGCGATTCAAACCTGCCGCGCACCCGAACCTTGAAAGTTGGGCGTTAACTTATGAACGCTTGCAATTAGGCGCACAATCAGACAATATTCGCGATGATTTTGTAAACATGAACCCGGCCAGCGGCCGGTGACCTTACCCAGGCCTGCCAACTCCGCTGCCGCATAACGCAATCTTCTTCTAGAGAAATTTGAACTAATTAGCAACGCACATCTCGTGCTTGCTTCCCCTAAATCCAGAGAGGAACCACATGGCAGAAATTCAGGAGAATCTTCCCCCGGACAACTATGTTGGGACTGATGCCCCAGCGTTTCGCATCGATCAAAAGCTCCATCAGATACTTTACAAATCCGAAGCGCATCCCAAACTCGAACCCATGCCGGAAGAGGTTTTGCCTGAGCCGGTTTATCCGCAGCATCCGAACCCGGTAGAGATGACCAGGAAGGAATATCACACGCTCAACGCGAAACGGGCCTGGAAGACCTGGGGCAGTCCTTACTTTAAGTCACGATGGCACAGCGGAGATTTGCGGCCGCTTATTCCGTATTTGTTTACCGAGTGGAAATGTAATTTGGATTGCCATTATTGCTGGTCCTATAACAATGCCGTCAAAGGCATGACCGAAGACGTTGCCAAGCGTTCCATCGATTGGCTGCATTCGATCGGCTCGCGTGTACTAGCCCTGATGGGCGGAGAGCCGCTGTTGAGGCCCAAGTTCATTCACAAGATTGTGGACTACAGCGCAAAGAAAGACATATACGTTTATCTGCCGACCAACGGGCGTCTAATGAAGCCGGACGTTATCGATCGTCTTGGCGATGCGGGTATTGCCACATTCAATCTGGCTGTTGACTCAATTAAGGATCGAAAGTCTTTACCAAAGGCGCTTGATCCCATTCGCCCGCAGTTCGATTACCTGGTGAAGCGCCAGCATTACTATGGCTACACGGTCATGTTTAATATCAACATCTGCCACAACAACATGGATGATGTTAAGGAACTGACTAAGATTGCTCGCGACAACGGCATCGCTACCGATTATCACGTCAACGAAACGCCGATGACCGAGCAAACCCACTTCAAACATCTCAACGAAAACCAGACGTATTTGACACCCGAGGACTGGCCGAAAGTCGATGCATTGCTCGATTACCTAAAGGATTTGCGGGTCAAGCACGGCTACAAAATGGCTAACCCTCCGCAGCATATGGAAGACATGAAATTGCTGATGCGTGGCCAGGTTCCACCATGGTCATGTCGCGCGGGTCAGAATTCGCTGATCATTCGCACCGACGGTTCGCTGGCGCCGTGTTTCCCCATGTATTCAGCCACGCACGACTGGGGCGTGGTCGGAAATCACAAGTTTGACGTGAAGCAGTTGGACGACATGAAGGTCGAGTGCACCAAGCACTGCCTCTCGACCTGCAACTACATTCTCGGGTATTGCTATGACAACCTTCGCGTGATCACCTGGGGGCTCAAGCAGGCGATGCATGGGTTTAAGGGAGCAAGTAACGGGTTCTAGACTTCTCGTCTACGACAACTCGCTCAAACGAGAAACCGGAGTCATTCATTATGGCTCCGGTTTTTCTGAGCCGGGGCAGTAGTCCGACCATGAGGGAGGGCGTCCATCAAAGCGTCGACCCACGCCCTCCCTCATGGTCGGGCTACTGCCCCGGATCAAGCTTCGCCGGCCATCAGACTACTCTTCCGCCCCTCATTGTGAAGATGCCGATGACGACATTGACGCCTACTCCGATTGCGATCGCAATCCAGTACCTCTTCCTGCTAACGGCGTTCTTAAAGCGAAGCAGCACAAAAATGCCCAGCGGCATCCAGATGAAAACTGACGTATACAAACCTGGCCCGTAACTGAGAACGCTAAAGCTGGTGACAGAATGGGTAATCCCGTTGACGAGTACAATTGCCGCGAGCGTAATTAGCATCATTTGTGGAAAGTGGAATTGTCGGGCAAGTATCACTCCAATTGTCACTAAGACAAATCCAACGCTCTGCGCTATCAGAAATCTTGTGGTTGAGAGGTGCACGCCTCTAAGCCGGAGGATATAGGCCGGATATCCTTCGCCGCCCCAATACTCTTCGGCTATATGAATCAAGTAAGTGATGGGAAAGAGCCACAACCAGAAGGTAGCGGAACTGTCGGAAGGAATTTGCGCGGAAGATTCCCGACTCATTTTGCCATAGCGTAAAACTCTCTGCCGATGCCGGCGAAGGTACGATGATTAAGTGGGAATTCAAGCATAACATGCAGGATGCTGAGAT
>JBHEMV010000026.1:551-5781 GCA_046262375.1 Pyrinomonadaceae bacterium | reverse complement strand
GATCAGCCAGCGGCGATTAGGCCGTGGCACTCGCTTGTTTTTCCCGCTTTGAGTGAAATAGTTTTTTTCATGCAGCCAGGAGATCTCCGTTAGATAGTGCAAAGGACCAAGAACGGCATAGGAGAAGAGGAAAAGCTCGAAGGGAAAAACATAAGCCGCGACGCATGAGACGATCATGAGCCCAATGTTCAGATAGTTTATTTGGTCAACGCTGAGTTGCATAAAACCAATCTGAGCCGTAATAGCTCGCCGGCAGCAATCAAATTACATGGACAGAATAAACGATTCAGGCAACTGCTAAAGTCGTTGCATTGGCGCGGCGGCTGGGCCTGTTCGACGCAACGATGATCGTGATGGGCGGTATTATCGGCTCGGGAATTTTCATCAACCCCTACTTCGTCGCCCGCCAGCGGTTACGGTTATCCGCCGTTGATACGCTCTCTGGCCGACAGGTATCGCGTTGATCCTGCCTGCGTAGTGACAACAGCCGGAACCTCATTTGCCAATCATCTTGCTATGGCGGCGCTCATCAGGCCCGGTGATGAGATACTTCTCGAGAGTCCAGCTTACGAGCCGTTGCTGGCACTTGCGCATTATCTGCGCGCTGACGTGAAACGTTTTCAACGCACTTTTGAGAATGGCTTTCGCATTTCACCGGCTGAGATTGAGCAGCTCTTGAGCCCACGCACAAAACTAATTGTGATAACTAACTTCCACAACCCCAGTGGCGTTCTGACGGATCGAGATGCGTTGCAGGAAGTAGGAGAGATGGCCCGCAAGAGAAATGCCCGGGTGTTAGTTGATGAAGTCTATCTGGAAATGCTTTTCGAAGAGCCGCCGCGGACTGCCTATCACCTAGGTCCTGAGTTTATTGCGACCAGCAGTCTGACTAAAGCTTTCGGTCTTAGCGGCCTGCGCTGCGGCTGGATTCTCGCCCAGCCCGAGCTCGCCAAATACATGTGGCGTCTGAACGATCTCTTTGCCGCCACCCCGGTCCATGCGGGCGAAAGTCTGAGCGTCCTCTCACTTCAACAATTGCCAGGTATCGCCCATCGTTCACGGATTCGCCTTGATGAGAATCGGAAACTACTGAATCAGTTTCTTGATGGGCGTGACGACCTGGAGGTGATACGGCCGCCATTTGGCTCGATCATGTTTCCCAGAGTCAAGCATGGAACGGCAGAAAGACTCTGCACGGTGCTGCGAGAGAAATATGAAACCTCAGTAGTTCCGGGAAGTTTTTTTGAGATGCCTGCCCATTTTCGTGTGGGAGTGGGTGGAGATTCTGAAACAATGTCGGAAGGACTAGAGCGACTAGGCAAAGCACTCGACGAGCTGAGTAGGACAGGCATTTCTGCGTGTCAGTAGCTGGGCAAGAGGCCAATTCGCAACTGTTCCCCTCGACCCCCTTCACCTTCATGCTGTTTTCGAAATCCGAGCCAACACAGACAGACAGCTCGAAGCAGATCACTGCTCATAGACGGAAATGTGGTAGTCTATGCGCCTCTCCTTCTCCCTAACTTCATACTCCCTGGCAGTGCCGAAATTGCAACGATTAGCGATGAGGTTGATATTGCCCCGGCCCACTTCATCAATAAACTACTGGGTCTACTTTGCACTCTCGGTGACCGGCAGGAGTTCATAACTGAGGACCAGAAACGAGGATGTGATGGTAGTGGTTTCAAGCCGGCGCGCGTATTATCGTGCATTGGCGAGAAGATGCACAGCTTGCCGACTTGGACGTGGGGCTGTCCTTGAAAGCCTCCATCCTGCCTGCGCGAGGTGCTTGAGAAAAAGGTCGAGGTAGTGTAAGAAAGATTTGCACTAGAAAATTTCGATCTGGGGTGGCTTCAAAATAATGCGAAAAATTTCATTTACACTGGTGCTGCTATTGGTTCTGATTCCAGTTTCCGCGCGGGCCGATGTCTCATTACTCTTGGGCGAAGCGATTGGCTATTCAGGGGAGTGGACAGGCTCTGGCCATACGGCGATCTACTTTTCCAACATCTGCTCTGACGGCCCCGTTAAGTTGAGGCTCTGTGCGCCCGAAGAACGAGGCGTGGTCATTAGCAGCTACCCGAATTTCGGAGAACATGCGCCTTATCAGTGGATCGCTGTTCCGGTGATTCCTTACCTCTATGGTGTGGAGAGTGAAAGAGACATCCCGCTCTATGCAAACGGAGAGGTTCGCACTCTTCTGAGAGAGACGTATCGCCAAAAACATCTCAGAAGTATTGTCCCGGATACAACCGACGGCAGCATCCCCAAAGGACAATGGAGGCCGATGATCGGCAGCGTCCTCAACCGCGACGTTTACAGCTTTAACGTCAAGACCACGCCGGAAGAAGACGCACGGCTCGTCAGAGAGTTTAATGAGTTGCCCAACAAACGACGCTTCGGCACACTCTATGATAACTGCGCGGATTTCGCTCGAATTGCGCTCAACAGGTATTTTCCGGGCGCCACGCACCGCGATGTGCTTAATGATTTTACGCTGTCAACAACCCCGAAGGCCGTGGCCAAGTCGCTGACCGGTTACGCGACGAAGCGCCCCGAGCGACTCTTCAATATCACCATGTACCCGCAGGTATCTGGCACCATTTGGCGTAGTTTCGATGTTCGCAATTTAACAGAGTTAGGGTTTCTCTCCAGAAAATATTACGTTCCCTCTCTAATCTTTAATCCGTACGTGGCCGCTATTTTCGGCGTCACTTATCTCACCACCGGGCGATTCAGCGTCCACAAGACTTATAAAAAATACGCAGCGCCGGAGATCGCGCAGCTTAATTTAGATAAACACCTGCTCAAGCGACAGGCGAAAGAGCCGCGCGGCGAAACGGCAAAGCTCGGAAACGGCTTCGGGAGCGATGCCGGCAGATCAAGTCTCACTCTCAACGAAATCGCCGAGAGACAAGCGGCTGAAAGGCTGCGTCTCTTCGGCGACAAACAGACCTGGAGCCATTACAAAGCAGCCTTTGCTCCGAGGCTTGCCGCGGCGATAGATCTGGGACTCTTCCTCGATCGCGACGAAGTCAAAACATTTTTCAGAGACTTGGAACTACAGAGCGAACCGGCTTTTGATGAAAACGGCGCGCTGATTCTTAAGGTCAAAGCTTACGGTCAGGATCGCATTCTGGGTTTGACTCGGGACAACATCATAGGTGAGAACTCCGACCCACAGTTGGCATATAAATTGATGTTGGCGAAGATAAACGTTGAACTGAAAGCGAACGAGAAGAACCGCGAGTCTCTGGAAACCTTCAAATCGGACTGGGCGCTTTTAACCCGGCTTGCCGCAAATTTTGCGGCGTCTCCTGAAGCTCTCAAATCAAGCCTCAAGGGTCGCACCCGGTTCCTCCAGGTACCCGTGCGCACCAGCTTCAAACACCGCTTGAAGAAGCTCATCGTGCACATCACGCACTAGGCTGAGTCGCGATCAAGAGACGCGTGAATCCGTTGTCACACTGCCGCCCAGCGATGGCCAAATCCAATTGGTGGATGAGAGCCAATGCTTCGGTCGCCACGGGCTATCCGATGATCGGTTTGTCTTGAGTAAACCCCTGCATTTGAATTGAACAGAAGATCGCCCTCTGCTCATCAATGGTTTGTATTTTTCTGAGGGACCGATGACTGCTTATAGCCGGCGAAAGTTTCTAGGGCGCTCGGCAGCGCTCGTGTGCGGCATGATTTCCCAGCCCGCCTTCGCACGCTCTCTCATTGGACAAAGCATGAGGGCGTCAGTTTCCACCCGCCCGCTCCGATTGTTAGTACTCGGCGATTCGATCACCTGGGGGCAAGGCCTCAAAGAGGAACATAAGTTTTCCTACCTGGTAGGCGACTGGCTCTGCCAGAAGCGCAACAAGAGGGCGTGCCGGGAGCAGACCCTTCAGGAAGGCGCGCAGATTCATGTCGAAGCACACTCCGGCGCGACAATCTTCAAGTATCAAGATGGCGACAAAACGATCAAGGAGAAGTTTCCGGGCGAAGTCCCCCGTCGCAATCCAACGGTCGCGGCGCAAGTTAAACTGGCCGCCAAATATTACCGCGAGCAAGCAATTGAACTGAACACCATTGATTTAATCTTCGTCAACGGCGGCGTCAACGATCTGCGCGCCGCGCGGTTGTTTGTTCCGCTCGTATTTGCGCCCAGCATCGCTGAAGAAGCTGAGCAATACTGTAACGAAAAGATGGCGTTCGTGCTCGAGCAACTAAGTGCGACGTTTCCAAATGCCCGAATCGTCATTCCAGGCTACCTGCCAGTGATTTCGGAAAAGACCTCCGGCGCTGCTCTTCTGGAAATTCTCAAAATGACTCTCGCCAGCCCTGATGAGAACGTCGAGAGATTCTTGCGCGATGAGGGCGCGCGCGAGTTGATCAGAAAGTTCGGCATCTCCGAACCTTTGGAGCGATCCCTCCGGAATCAATTTACGAAGTTCTCCAACACGTGGGCGAAAGCTTCTACCGCAGCCTTTCGTCAAGCGGCCGATAGAATGAACCTCAAGCACCCCTTCTCATCGCCTGTGGCGCTGGCTTCGAGCGTCGTCGACTCTTCGGCTTTCAACAAACGAGTTCTGGTTGTCGAAGTGCCTTTCAAACCGGAGAATGCCTACGGCGCGCCCAATACCTATTTCTGGAAATCAAGGCGCATAGACGAAAATCTAAGGTGCACCGATCCCGTGCTTGCTCCGAAGCTCACGAGCGAAGATGAGCTCTTCCGTGAGCGTCCTTGCATGTGTCAAATGGCCGGCAAGGCGAACGACCTACATTGCCTGCGCGCTGGCTTTATGCATCCCAACAGAGAAGGTGCGAAGGCTTACCGCGACGCCATTGTTAGAGAACTGGAGACAATACTTCCCTTCACAGGCTGGGTGTGAGCCTATACTTTTAGCTCGCAGACGATTGAACGCTTACTTATAAGCCACATCCCTGTGAGTAATTGAAAGAATGCCACCGTTGCTAGTCACGGTTCGGCCTTGAGGCAGCTGTGATAGCGAGCCAAGCGTACAATTCCTCGGCGACTTCTATTCCTGCAGCTTCCGCCGTAATTTTGATAGGCGTCCCGTTTGGCCAGTCGCTCTTGCGCAGTCTTCCTGCCCTTGCACTGACGAAGAATTTTTCCTCGAAGGTTTCCTCCCTGGGAAGGTCGGAACCTATGCTTGCGCTCGATCACTTCAAACCGCGTGTTGGTAATAATGCTACCAGAGCTTGGCACGTTTCAAGTCTTCAAAAC
>JBHEMV010000026.1:0-541 GCA_046262375.1 Pyrinomonadaceae bacterium | reverse complement strand
CTGCTATTCCAGTAAGCCTTCCTTGCGATCTCTTCCGCAACCACTCGCGCCTCAGCAGGCGAGTTTGCGAAGACAATCACCCGAGTCCCTTTGTCGCGATATGGAAGTCGGCCGTCTTCGTTTGCCTTTTCGGCTTCACCCGCACGAATGTTGACCGCTTCCGGTATAGTCTCCTTCTGGAATTCCTGGATGGGCCGCGCGTCAACGAATACGGCCGTTTTATCTTTCGCAATTACGTAGCCAAATCCTTCCATATCGGTCTGCACGGTGTTTCCGAGTGCTCGCCAAACAGGAAGGCCAAGCTGGTAACGACGGACGTTTGTGTAGCCGAGTTTCACCAGTTGTTCAGACAGCCGTTTGCTCTTGCCGCAATAAGGACCATTGCAATAAAAAACAAGTCGCGCTGCCTTGTCCGAAAAGACTCGTCGAACGTGCTCCAGTTCCTTCTCATAAATATTCACGCTCCCAGGAATGTGAGCAATCGAATATTCGATGGCCGAACGCACGTCCAGAATTGATTCACTATTGATTGCCAGAATTT
>JBHEMV010000025.1:446-38636 GCA_046262375.1 Pyrinomonadaceae bacterium | reverse complement strand
ACGCGGGCTGCCCGCGCGGGGACCCCGGTTTGAAACGCCGGGCTAAACTCATGCCGACGCTACGCGTCGAAGAGACTCAATCAGCTTCCTAAGTTGTCGCGGCGTTACGACAAGCTGATGAAGCTTATCGGACATCAAACTGACCCAGCACCCAAAACAGCTAGTGTCTTAAGTTCAGTCTCTCTGTGTAACCCCCGTGTTATCTGTGCCTCTGTGGTAAACAATCGTGAGTAAGATTCACCACGGAGACACAGAGATTAGTCAAACCAGGACACTACCAAAAAACAGTCAGCTTCCCCTTTCGTTGTTTGCCTAGCGAAACTGTAGAATGTCTGGAAACTTAAAAGTGAGAATTCTTGAGTGCCTGAAAAAGTTTATACAAACCGACTGATCAACGAAACAAGCCCATACCTCTTGCAGCATGCACACAATCCGGTGGATTGGTTTCCCTGGGGCGACGAAGCATTTGCAATCGCCAGACGCGATCACAAACCGGTTTTGCTTAGCATTGGGTATTCTGCATGTCACTGGTGCCATGTGATGGAGCATGAATCATTTGAAAACGAAGAGATCGCAGAACTGATGAATGAGAATTTCGTCAATATCAAGGTCGACCGAGAAGAGCGGCCCGATCTGGATCAAATCTACATGAATGCTGTTCAAATGATGACGCACCACGGCGGTTGGCCGATGACAGTCTTTCTCACGCCTGAGGCTGTTCCGTTTTATGCTGGAACCTACTTCCCTCCTGAAGATCGTTACAACATGCCCGGCTTTCCCCGTGTACTCGTCAGCATGGCCGACGCTTACCGAGCGCGACCAGATGATGTTGCTCAAACTGCAACTTCGATTCTTAGCGAACTGAAGAGGTCGACGACGCCGGCCGAGACAAGCGAACTCCACTCGGCTGACCTTTTGGATACTGCATATCGAGGAATCATTAAGACTTATGATTCAACGAATGGTGGGTTTGGCGGCGCGCCTAAATTTCCGCCGGCAATGACACTAGAGTTTCTGCTCCATACTTTTTACCGCAACGGGGACCCCCAAGCACTCGAAATCGTCAGTAACAGTTGCCGCAAAATGGCTGAGGGCGGCATCTACGATCACCTGGGAGGTGGTTTTCATCGTTACTCAACAGATGCACGCTGGCTAGTGCCGCACTTCGAGAAAATGTTATACGACAACGCTCTCCTTTCACGTCTCTATCTTCACTACTACCAGTTGACCCATGACGAGCTTGCGCGGGAGGTGGCCGAGGGGATTCTGGATTACGTGGTACGCGAAATGACAGACCCCCGGGGAGGGTTTTTCTCAACTCAAGATGCCGATTCAGAAGGTATAGAAGGTAAATTCTTCGTTTGGAGCGTGGAGGAGGTTGAAGAACTGATTGGTGAACGGGATGCAGCTCTTTTTTCCTCCTATTACAACATAACAAGAGCAGGTAACTTTGAAGGTGAGAATATCTTAAACGTCACCCGCGATCTGTCGGAGGTTGCGGCAATCGAGAATGTAACTGTTGAAGGGCTGTGTGCAACTCTCGACAAAGCTCGCAAGATATTATTCGAAGCGCGTGAAAAAAGAGTCAAGCCGGCTCGAGATGAAAAAGTCCTGACGGCCTGGAATGGTTTGATGCTTACCAGCTTCGCGGAAGCCGCGGTAATTTTCGACCGCCCCGATTATGCGGAAGTTGCCAGACGAAACGCCCGCTTCGTGCTCGACAACCTACGCAGAGATAACCTGCTCTTGAGAACTTACAAAGACGACCAGGCGAAGCTCAACGCATACTTAGAGGATTACGCATTTTATATTGATGGGTTGGTGACGTTGTTTGAAACTACCGGCGAACTGCGCTGGTTTGAAGAAGCAACTAAATTAGCTGAGACTATGATTGACGAATTTTGGGACGATGAGGAGGGCGGGTTTTTCTTCACTGGAAGAAGTCACGAACTTTTGATTGTTCGCGCGAAAGACTTTTTTGATAATGCAACCCCATCAGGCAACTCAGTTGCAACTGAGGTTCTTTTGCGTATTGGATTGCTGACAGACAACAACGACTATCAAAGACGTGCCGCCAACATACTTCGGCTTACGTCCTCAGCGGTTCGTCGTTATCCATCCGGCTTTGGACGAATGCTCTGCGCGGTCGATTTTTACTTGGGAACTCCTAAAGAGATTGCGATCATCGGATCCAGGGGCTCCGATGATCTTCAATCGTTAACGAAAGAAATATGGAAGCACTATTTGCCCAATAAAGTGGTTGCGCAAGCTCCCCCTGAGCAGGCAGACGCGTCCGCATTAATCCCTTTGCTACAGGAACGTCCACAAATAAACGGCAACGCCACCGCCTATGTTTGTGAGCACTTTGTTTGCAAGGAACCTGTCACAACCCCTCCTGAACTCGCCGCTCACCTAATGAATCAGGCCGCCGCCGCGCCTTGATGAACATTCTCAAGTTTTTTGCATCTTTACGGCGTACTTAGATGTGACTTAAAGTCATTCCAAGCAAGTTCTTAGGTCTTGACTTCAGCCACCCCAAAAGGTTATCTTTGCCCTCGTGCCAAATCATGTTGGCACACAACCAACGCGGTTGACCCTCCAAGATTTATCCTCTTAAGGCTTTCCCAGCTAGACGCGATCCTTATCTCCCATAAATCAGATCTCTAAGTCGGGCTCACGCATCCTCCGCAACCCAATGAACAACCAAATAATGACTAAAATAAGGAATTGGAAGAGCACTATCCTCTTGATTGGCATTTCCGCGCTCGCATCCTTGCTCCTCTGCTCAGCCCTGATTTCCACAGTTAAGCTGCCTTTCCTGACGAGCGCCGGGTTGCTGCCCTGGTTCGTACTGCTCCTTTTGACACTCGCCGCGAGCAGATTTACGGTTTCCATAAGTAACACTGTCGGCGTTAGTCAGAGTCGTAAGTCAGTGGCTGAAGCCCTCGTGTTCCTGGCGGTCATAATCTACGCGGTGCCGCCCGCAGATACGGCCGGGCCTGCTACGTTATTGGCTGCCATTGTTGGCTTCGTTTCCGGCTACGGACTATCGAATCGAAGAGAGTCAATTGCCACTACCGCGATAGCTGTTATCTCTACGTTTATCTCGGCTTCATGCTACGGGTTTCTCGCTGCAATCCTTTCCGACGATCTTTCGCACACGGGTACGGGCCTTCCGCTGAATGTATTCCTTCTTCCTCTCTGCGTCCTGGCCGTCCTGCAGTATTTTCTAAGCACTATGGCAACGGTCTATTTCCTCAACATCGTGGATGGCACACCTGTCGTCCTGCCGTCGCAGGAAAGTTTGGTTTGGACTCTAAGTTCACAGATTGCAGGCGCCGCATCCGCGGTTCTTTTTTATTCCGCGCTCCATGGCGCGGGAATCCCATCGATCCTGTTGGGCCTGCTGATTACGGTACTCGTTCACTTGCTCTATAAGTTTAATGAGAAACGCCTTAAAGAAGTCCGGCGCGCGGAAGCGGATCAGCGCAAACACGTTGAGGAAATGGCAACCATTCACATGAACACCATTGAATCGCTGGCAATTGCAATCGATGCGAAAGACCAGACGACTCACGGGCATGTTCGCCGGACGCAAATATACGCGTCAGAGATGGGCAAGCTCTTTGAGGTCACCAGCTCTGAAGTACAAGCCCTTTTTGCCGGCGCCTTACTGCATGATATCGGCAAACTCGCGGTGCCCGAATACATCCTCAACAAACCGGGCAAACTTACCGAGGCGGAGTTTGCAAAGATGAAGATTCATCCGACGGTAGGTGGCGACATTCTTCGAAGGGTTAACTTCCCTTATCCCGTGGAAGACATCGTTCGTTATCACCATGAGAAATGGGACGGCAGCGGTTACCCCAAAGGCTTAAAAGGCGAAGGTATTCCCTTAGTTGCGCGCATCATCTCGGTGGTAGATTTTTATGACGCCACCCGGTGTGACCGCCCTTATCGTAAAGGCATGAAGCGCGAGGACTCGTTGGTCTTGCTTAGAACCATGTCCGGAAACGCTTTTGATCCTCGCGTCGTTGACATTTTCATCGAGCACGTCGAGGAATTCGACAGACTCATTGACGCCGAAGACATTCAGGAGCAGGTTGAATCTGAAACCGAGCAACACGATTATTTGACGAAGACAAAGCCGGATGCGGGTCTTGCCTCAAACTTACTCGGCACACCTGACGCCGATGCAGGATTCAGATCTATCACCGAGGCGCAGCGAGAAGTGTTTGCGCTGCATGAGATCGCGCAAACTATCGGCTCCTCGTTGAATTTTTTCGATACCGTCACCCTCGTCTCCAACAAACTTCGCTCAATCGTTCCATTCGATACCTGCATTATTTTTATTGTTGATGAGAAGTCGGGCAAGGCTGTCGCGCAGCATGTGGCGGGGGAACATTCAGATGCTTTTATGCACCGGCGAATGACTGTGGGCGATGGCATAAGCGGTTGGGTTATTGCGAACGCTCGCTCTATGTGTAACGCCTCCCCTGAGCTTGATCTCGTAGGAGTCCCTGAAGAGATCGCCAAAAACTATCGCGGCGTGCTCGTTTCTCCGCTACATCGGGAAGACGGAGCGTTCGGCGCTATCACGCTTTATTCAAAAAGCCGGACGTCCTATTCAGCGGAGCATGTCCGCCTGCTCGAGTCGGTTTGCCAGCATGCTTCCAGCGCCCTTAACAACGCGTTAACTTTCGAGAAGACCAAAGAGAGTGCTCTTACGGATCCTCTGACGGAACTTCCCAACGCCCGCGGGTTCTACATGATGCTCGAGCAACGGGTCGCGGAATGCCAGCGCATGAGCAACGAGTCGCTTGCCGTGCTTAGCATGGACGTTGATGACTTTAGGACGATTAACGATCAATACGGGCATGCGATCGGCGATCGGGTGCTTGCCAGCGTTGCTGCGGTCATCAGGAAAGAACTCAGGCAAATGGATATTCTGACGCGTTACGCCGGGGATGAATTTGTCGCGATCATGCCCATGGCTTCAACCCACATGGCAATAGCCGTGGGCGAGCGGATTAGAGCTGCTGTAGAAGCGCAGAAATTTTCTGTGCGAACAGGAAAGGTAGTGCAACTCGGTCTCAGTATGGGTGTCTCCTGCTTTCCAGAAGAAGGTGAAACGACTGAGGAACTTCTTACTGCGGCCGCCCGAAAGATGCAGAAAGATAAGCATTCGCGCAAGACCGTAATGACTCTCGCTAATAGTCCCATCAATACTCTCGACGCTTTTAGATAAACAAAACAGACAGTTAACAATGGCGCACATCGCAAGAATGCGGTGTGCGTTTTTGTGTAGATAAGGGTAGTGATGCAGTTTGAGTGCTTCCCCGGAGTACGAAGAGCGGTCCTATGAGGTCAGTACTACCTCGCTGTAGAGACTCTTATGAAAACCAAAAACGGCGTACGGTAATTTGCAGGTAAGGAAGGTGGCTTGCCCCCGCTTTAAGCGCCAACGGCGCGCCTGTTGGGTATTATTTCAACGGGATATCACTGAGAAGGGAAAATGGCTTCTAACTGGAAACACCCTCAGGCCCGATCGGTGGGACTGTAACTTGAAAGCTGAAGTAACCAGTCGCGCCGCTGGCGCTCCGGCGGGGGCATGCCGCCCTTCCTTACCTGCAAATTGCCACGGCTTGAGCCGTCCTTTTGGGATCGCTGAGTTTTCACACAATCTCGGTAGCGGGTGGGTCCGTTGTATTCATGCTCAATCAGCCTCGTTTCTTTCCAGAACCCACCCGCTACCGCGAGGTGGTACTGACCTCATTGGACCGCACCTATCGCAATTCAGCTAGGCAAACTGCATCAGCACTTAAATAGGATTGGTTTTGCGCGCCGTTACAAACCTCGCGTATAATCCCAATCGTTATTTTGTTACGACAAAATCCGATCTTGAACCACTTTGGGCGCCATTGATGGCGCTTCAGCACGCGAAAAGGTGGTCCGTGGCAAACCAAACTCTGAGATGAGAAACCAAAAGTCAGAGCCGTCCCGAATAGGAGTAGACGACACGAGTGTAACTGGCGTGATGGATGAGGAGTCTGCTGAAGTGGCAGACTCTGGAGGCCCGGAACCGCGCGCCGCGAAGGAGGCACAAAAGAGCCGTCTTGCAGGCATTGATCGTGAAACCCTGATAAGCATCCATCGCCAAATGCTCTTAGCGCGCCGCTTTGAGGAGAAGTCGGCTGAGGCATATAGCTCAGGTAAAATCGGTGGATTTTGTCACCTTTATATTGGTCAGGAGGCCGTAGCCATCGGAGCGATTTCCGCAATCCGCAAAGACGACTACGTGTTGACCAGCTATCGAGACCACGCGCATGCTCTCGCGAAGGGCATGTCTCCCGAGTCTGTCATGGCCGAACTCTACGGCAAAGCTGGCGGATGTTCGCGCGGCAAGGGTGGCTCGATGCACATGTTCGACAAGGAAGTAAATTTTCTTGGCGGACACGCTATTGTAGGTGGCCAAATTCCACTGGCGACTGGCATTGCCTTCGCAACGAAGTACAAGGAGACTGATCAGGTAACCCTTTGTTTCTTCGGCGAAGCGGCGGTTAACCAGGGAGCATTTCACGAGTCGCTAAACATGGCCCAACTCTGGAAATTGCCCTGTGTTTATATTTGCGAGAATAACCAATATGGAATGGGTACCTCGCTGAAGCGCGCGATGTCTTCACACGATATTTCCCAGAAGGCCGCCGCTTACGATATTGCTTCGGAATTTGTCGATGGCATGGACGTGCTGGCAGTACGCGAAGCCACTCTTCGAGCGGTGGAACGAGGCCGCAAAGAATACTTACCGACCCTACTCGAGGTCCGCACCTATCGTTTCATGGGCCACTCGATGTCTGATCCCGGAAACTATCGAACGCGGGCCGAGATCGAGCGCCACCAGGAACGCGACCCTATACAACTTTTTTCGGCCAGTCTGAAAGAGGAAGGCGTCCTGACTGATTCAGAATTTCAAAAGATCGAAGCTGAAGTCAAAGAACAAGTTGAGAAAGCTGTGCAGTTTGCTGAACAGAGTCCGCTGCCCGAGCCTGAAGAATTGTTCACGGATGTCTATGCAAATCCGATTGAGCCAGGTAGACATTAGAATCGATCTGTCGTGGCGGCGCCCCGGCGCAAAAAAGGAAAAGGATTTCACTAAATGGCGGTAGTAACCATGCGCGAGGCGCTCAATCAAGCTTTACGTGAGGAGATGCAACGCGATGAAAACGTTTTTCTGATGGGCGAGGAGGTTGCAGCCTATCAGGGCGCGTACAAGGTTACGAAAGGTTTGCTTGACGAGCTCGGAGAGAAGCGCGTTATCGATACGCCCATAACTGAATTGGGATTTGCCGGGCTCGGTGTCGGTGCAGCCATGGTCGGTTTACGGCCGATTGTGGAGTTTATGACCTTCAACTTTTCAATTCTCGCCACTGACCAAATCATCAATTCCGCTGCCAAGATGCTCTACATGTCGGGCGGCCAATTCAAAATCCCGATCGTCTTTCGCGGCCCCGGTGGTTCTGCTTTTCAAGTATCTTCTCAGCATTCCCAGGCTCTTGAATCCTGGTTTGCCTACTTCCCTGGGTTGAAAGTTGTGATGCCATCGACGCCGGCAGACGCCAAGGGTCTCCTGAAATCATCTATTCGCGATGATGACCCCGTTATCTTTATTGAGCAGGAGCGAATGTATGGAAATAAGGGTGAAGTTCCCGATGATAAGGACTTCACTGTTCCGCTTGGCGTAGCAGACATAAAACGAGAAGGGACGGACGCCACTATAGTAGCCCGATCGTTGATGGTTCCCGTCGCATTGAAGGCGGCGGAGGTTTTGGAGAACCAGGGCGTATCGTGTGAAGTAATCGATCCCAGAACAATCCGCCCACTGGACATTGGGACGATAGTCGAGTCGGTTAAGAAAACAAATCGCGTGGTAGTTGCGGAAGAGTCACACCCGTTCTGCGGGGTCGCGGCAGAGATCAGCACCGAGATTATGGAGCAGGCCTTCGACTTCCTTGATGCGCCGGTAAAACGTGTCTCGGCTGCGGACGTGCCCATGCCCTACGCAAAAAACCTCGAGGACCTTGCGATTCCAGGCGTGGATCAAATTGTAGCGGCGGTCCGCCAGGTAGCTTATCTCGACTAGTAAATCGCGAATCGTAATCGTGAATAGTGAATACAGGCAAGCAGTATTTACGATTTACATAACGTCTAGATTCGGGTTTTGCAATTCATACCAAAGAGCGTACCTATTTACGATTCACGATTTACTATTTTACGAGGACTAAATGGCAACTCAGGTAATCATGCCCAAGCTTTCCCCGACGATGGAAGAGGGCCAACTGTCTCGCTGGCTCAAGAAGGAAGGAGACAAGGTATCGATGGGCGAACCGCTCGCCGAAATCGATACCGACAAAGCCACGATGGAAATGCAGGCACTCGGCAATGGGGTGCTGCGAAAGATTCTGATCCAGGAAGGTGAATCAGCTCCGTTGGGGCAGCTGATAGCTATCATTGGCGAGCCCGAAGAAGATATTTCCTCCTTCACAAACCAGGCCGCAAAAAGCCAGGCTGCCACCACCCAGCCGGCAAAAACTCCTGCGCCCTCCGCAGAGCCGTCAGAGCCGAGAGAGTCTGGTAAACCGAAAGTGTCTCAGGCAACCACGACTGGAGAAGCAGACAAGGCCCCGGATAAGGCACGAAGCAATGTGGGGGGCGAGGGACAGAATGGACAGGACCCAAAACAAACTCAACCCGGCCAGACGGCTCGCCTGATTGTTTCTCCACTTGCTGCACGCATGGCGGCGGAATCTGGAATAGATTTGCGCTCGGTGAGCGGCACGGGTCCCGGTGGCAGAATCATCAAACGTGATGTCGAAAATTTAATTGGACAGGACAAACAGGAAACCGCAACATCAGTTAGTCAGGGCCCCCAGAGACATCTCCGCGCTGTCGAAAGTCGCTCGTTTCAGAAATCAGCGACAGCGCAGTCATCTGCTTACCACGACGAACCTGTTAGTGAGATGCGACGCACAATCGCAAAGCGGCTGGTAACTTCCCTTGGGCCCGTGCCGCATTTCTTTCTTACGACCGAGATTGAGATGGATCGAGTGGCCGAAATGCGCAGCGGCATAAACGCGCTGGACCCCGAACTCAAGATCAGTGTAAACGACGTCATAATCAAGGTGGCAGCAGCCGCACTGATGAAGCACGCGCAGGTGAACGCATCATTTCAGGAAAAAGTCGTCAGATACTACGAACATGCCGACATAGGTGTCGCTGTTGCCATTGACGACGGACTGATTACGCCAATAGTGCGTTCGGCGGATGAAAAGTCTCTTAGCGAAATTGCTGAAGAGGTTCGGGATCTCGCCGAACGCGCGCGCAACCGCAAGCTGCGTCCAGAAGAGTTTTTGGGTGCCAGCTTCTCTATCAGCAATCTTGGCATGTTTGGAATCGATGAATTCACAGCAGTGATCAATCCACCCGAAGGAGCGATCCTGGCAGTAGGCGCGATGTCGCCAAAACCGGTGGTACGAGACAACGAGGTGGTAGTACGCCAGATGATGCGGGTCACAATGTCGTGCGACCACCGCGTAATCGACGGCGCTACTGGAGCCAAGTTCCTGCAGACGTTCAAGAAGATTCTAGAGAATCCCCTTCTTCTAGTTGTTTAGGGTTCCAACTACTTCTACCGTGGTGGAACAAAAGGATCGGGAAAGCCCCGATCCTTTTTGCTGCCCAACACTTCGTTGTCATCGAACAGATTATGACCTCTAAGGCTTCGTTCAGAGAAGGAGATATCGCGCCCCACCTTTCACTGGTTGTCGTCCAGGTGCTTTTCGGCACCTGGCCGATCTTCGGCAAGATCGTTTTGAACTCAATGTCGAGTGCCAGTTTGGTAGGCTTCCGAATATGTGGCGCGGCTATCATCTTCGCGTTGTTCCGACGCAAGCTCGGTGAGCTGCGTCAACTGCCAAAGCGAATACTGGCGTGGCTTATTCTTTCGAGCTTACTGGGGGTCGTTGCAAATCAACTGTTGTTCGTTAAAGGCCTGTCACTTACAACGGCCATAAATGCGACGCTGCTCACGACTACGATCCCGGTCTTTACGTTAGCTGTCAGCATCGCCCTGGGTCAGGACCGCGCTTCCATTCGGCATATTATCGGAATAGCTCTGGCAGCTGCCGGGGTTATCTATTTAGTGGGTCCGTGGCGAGCGAATTTCTCCGCCCAAACAGCTCTCGGCAACATTCTAATCGTCGTTAACTCCTTCTCATACGGCGCTTATATTGCCATCTCAAGAGATCTTTTCAGGCGATATGGGGCACTGAACGTGATCACGTGGATTTTTTTGATAGGCGCTTTTGTAGCGTTACCAATCGCAGCGCATGCATGGAGCACTGACGAGCTGAGATCTGTTTCAAGCGGAGTGTGGCTGGCGGTTTTCTACATCGTTCTTGTTCCCACTGTGGGCGCTTACTACCTGAATTCGTGGGCTGTTACCCGCGTGGCGCCCAGCATTGTCGCTATCTATATCTACCTGCAACCGGTGCTGGCCTTTGGCTTGGCCCCTCTTGTTCTTGGCGAAAGTTTGAATTCAAGGACTCTTGTAGCTTGTGGTCTGATTTTTGCTGGCGTTGCCATCGTAACGATTCGCAGTCGGAGCCGGGCGATCGACGAAGTGTCAGAACACCCGGATGCACTGGCCCACTAAAGGCTCCAGGTCTCTATAGAAGTTCAGAATAGAAGTTCAGAGTACAACCTTTAGGTTGCGGTCCTTCGCGAGCAGCAAGCTAAAGCTTGGACTCCAAACTTCTTGAGTGTCCACCAATTGCAAACTAACAGTTTGCGTTACACCGGAATACTGAGAGGGGTGACAATGCGGCCTACCTGGTAGAGATTCATCTCTCGGTCCCAGTATGGCGAATGCCTGTAAAAGAATTGCAGCCTGTCCCCTGGACTCGCAGCAAACTTCGGATCGCTGGTCAGTTTTTTTTGATACTCTTCGCGAAGATTTGAGTCAGTGGCCAACATTTCCCGTGCAAGCGTCTCCAGAACGTAATTCTCGCCGTACTCCTTCTGTTCGAAAGTCGCATTAAAAAATCCCCAGTGGACGAGCGAGTCCGGCGCCTCCGGTTCGAGCAGATTTATTGCGACTCTTGCCGATTCCTGGGCAAGTGGTACAACGACGGAGCCGGCGGGATAGGTGCGGCTCTCATGCACCAGCTCAACTTTGAAGGAAGGCATTAACCTTCCCTCAAAAGGACCCCCCGCCCACTTAACGTCAATAAATCGATAACTCTCGACTTCGATTGTCCCCCGTTCCCTTGTTGTTAGCAGCGTGAGGCCGTGTGCCTGGAGAACTTCGACTACCTCAGTCCATTGCTGCGGGACAATATAGTAAAGAGGAGGCGCGACTGCTGCCGTCACACGGAAATCGTTGTACATAGGGACGGTCAAATCAAGCGGCGTGGTACCGAAAACAACGCGAGGCGCGCCTGAGATGTCACTCATATCCGTATGGTATTCCAGGGCTTTAAGTTTGTAAGGCGTTGCTTTGTCGGTTAACTCATAATCAAGCGGAAAGCGACGGGAAGGATCATATGTCTGACCGTCAGCCAAAGTTTTCTCATCGGCTTCGCGCCCTGCTGTTAGCAAACTTTGATGATCCCGATTGACTTCTTCCAGCGTGAATCGCAGAAAATCGTAAGTACCTACTACGCGAGGTCGATACGGTTTCAACATGTGGGTTTCGATTAGAATCCCGGGACGGTTTCTGAGGGGCGTGTAACCTGTGGAGAAGCGTGGGCTGCCGTTGAAATCGCGAATGCCCTTCGTCAGATCCCGGTTATCCGAGAACTCGAGATACCACGAGACGATGTTTCCCGCAGCTTCAGTTTCCGCCGCAACACGATCATCAATAACTCTCTTCTCCCAGGCCAGCACGCTCGGGGCGACCCCTTCGTGGTGTTCGTGCTGAAACGTTATGTTGTAACGATAATCGGCGCCATCGGTTACGTGGCAGTCGATAAAAAGATCCGGCTTCCATTTGTTCCATAAAGATAACCAGCCTCTGGTTTCTGGCGTATCTGCTTTCATGTAATCGCGGTTGAGGTTCTGGTAGGTACTGGTCGTGCGCCAGCCCATTTCCGCCGGTCCATTTTGATTGATCCGATTGTAGCGACTCACACGTTCGTGACCGTCGGTGTTATAGATGGGGATGAAAAGCACGACCACGTGTTTGAGCAGTCCGGGTCGGGTTTTTGTAATAGCGATGTCACGCAGCAGGGCTAATCCAGCATCCTTGCCATCAGGCTCACCGGCGTGGATGCAAGCCTGGATCAGGATTACAGCTTTGCCCGCGCGTCTGGCGGCTTCCGGGGTGAACGTCTCGCCCTCCGCGGCGATAAGGAGCGGAAGATCGCGTCCCTCTCCGCTCTTGCCGAAGGTTTGGAACTTTATTAGCGGCGACGCTTCATCGAGGCGTTTCGAGTATGCAATGGTTGCGTCGAAGCGGGGCGTCTCACGGTAATCAGTCTCCTCTGCGTGCGTGAGCCACTCGGCGGGTACTTGCGCAGTTTGATGCTGTGACATCGTGCTGATTTGGGAACCTAATTAGAGAGCTAGTAAGAGTCCAACGAAGAAGCGGACGCGTAAGGACTCGGTTTGCGGCATTGCTTTTTCACCTGTTCACGGAAGCCCGCTAACCACATCGTGACGTCTCTCAATAACTAAAATGTCATTATTTATGAGAGGTCGTTTTGGCATGAACGACACTGCGTGCGGCGCTTTGCATTAAGAGTGCCACACACTCTACAACGAATGTACATGGCGCGAGCAAACCAGGCTGTGATGATCGCACTTAATCCAAGTATTCCGATTAGCACAGCCAGGTTCAGTAGCAGCTCTTTCAACTATTGTGCTTTCCCTGCAAGTTCTTTTGATAAGTTTTGCCACGTTCATACCCGAGCTTGAAAGCGTCGTCAGGCTGCTCGTCTGACACGGACTTTTCAAGACCAGATGAATCCTTTCCACGGTTCTTAAGAGCAGCCTCGAAACCGCGTCGATAGCTGGCTTCATCACCTTGAAAATCTCTGCCTGTCGTTTCATAGTCGGCGGCTTCAGCGTCTCTTAAGGCCAGCCACCAACTCTCGCGAGCTGCGTCTATGCTTTCCGCTCCAGAATTGACCAGAGCCGTTCGGGCTCCGTAGGTGGATTCGTCCGTCTCAACAAAAGCGATTACCACAGACCGACCCTGTCGAAGAGCGTCCTCGTAAAGATACAACTCATCGTGAGGTAGCCCCTTAACCAGTCCTTCCTCTAATGCTTCACCGGCTGCCATTCCGGTCGCCGTTCCACCGGCTCCAAGAAGAGCGGCACCCAAAATTCCTCCGGCTATGACGGGACCCACGCCCGGCACCAGCAGGCTCGCAGCTGCCATTCCTAATGTGGCGCCTCCGGCTACACCCATTGCGCCCCCCACAGTTCCGCCCATTGCTTTGCCCATTCCGGGCTGTTCACTGTCGGCAGTGGGCACAGTTTTTTCAACCTGTTCGTTGTCCATGCCTGGCGTCAGCAGTGCTATTCTGTCATTCGGAATTCCCTGAGAATGAAGTAACTGGACTGCTTTTTCGGCCTCCGGGCGTGACTGAAAAATACCCGCAACTGTTTCCATATTCGATCCCTCCTTTGAAATTCGACTACCTTTTAACCTTTCCGTCGGTCTAACAGCAAGTGGACGGTGCTAACGTCACCGTACCGATGCGGTTTTGCCCAGCTGAGTTCCGATAGTGGCGGGCCCATGAGGTCTGTACCACCTCGTGGTAGCGGGTGGGTTCTGGAAAGGAATGAATGCAACCCACCCACCCGCTACCGAGACCGTGTGAAAACTCGGAAGAGTGAAAGCATCCGATGCCCAATCCCAGGCGACGTCGCCACAATACAGAGCCGTTGGCGGTAGCCAATGGATGCTAGCACTCAATTAAATCTGCAAAGATGCTATGTTTTCACGCGAATTTGGAAGAGAACAATGAGCCTGGCTTGATTGTCAGCATCCGTTGGCTACCGCCAACGGTTCTGTATTGTGTGCGGTGATGTAGGGTGATTCTTCCAGCAACATGCGTATTGACACAGCCGCTACCGCGAGGTGGTACTGCCTCATGGACCGGATCGTGTGCTAAGAGCACTCAAACTGCATCACTACTAAGAGATCGTTGAGGAATTCAGCAGTGCTATGTTAGAGTCGAACTCGCCGAATTTTGAAAAGGGCGGGACAACGCGTGTACGACATCGTAGAAAAACATTGGCCAATGTCAGAGGGCGACGGCAAAGCAGCGCGTAAGAAGAGGCCACGAATACTCGCGATCACTACTGACTGTTGTACTGGTTGCGCCGGTTCGCCTGCCTGCATTGAATACTGTCCGATCGAAGCGTGCATGTTCTGGGTACCCGACGAAGATCATCCGCCCTTCGGCCGCATCGAGGTTGACCCGTATCTCTGCATCGGCTGTCAGAAGTGCATTAGTAAAGGACCAGATGGCGCATTCCTTGACGGCTGCCCGTGGGATGCCATCGAAATGGTGCCGACCGATGACTGGGAAGCGGTGCACGGAATTACGCTGCCTGACCTCCCGCCCGCTCCGCCTACTGCTTAATTGTTTTGTCGCTGAAAGTCGCGCGGCTCTTGATCGCGTTCGTTGTTAGAGCCGCTTGTTGTTTTATGCGGTCACTCGCCGGCTCGGCGCCGCTCACATAGCGCTCGATTAGCGGCAGGTCGTCTTCCTGTCCTACTACCGAAAGACCGCGCAACGCCTCCCAAACGCTCTGTTCATCCGACCTGAGCGCCAGCACTGGATCACCTTTTAAAACACTTGAACCGTTTCCAACAAGAACGCGATCTATCATGCCTGAGAGCGGGGAACGCATCTCCACTACTTCTCCATTCGGCTGTTGGATTCGGGCGAGCAAAGTACCTCTGCTGACTTGAGCGCCACTCGACAGGCTGCTGGCGAGCAAGCCATTGGCCGGAGCATTCACCGGGAAAGGCTTTAGGATGGTAATTAACTCTGCATGCCCGCTTGAATCATTAAACCTCACAAGCGCCAGCGCTGCGTTTCGACGTACGATACCTTCCGGATCCGCCAATAATTTCTTAAGTGTGTTGTGAAACTCTTCAGAGGTATTGTCGGCGCCCATCAACCAGGCAACAGTAAGCCTGAATTCTGTTTCGGGATTCGAGCCGAGCGCAACGATTCGCGGATACCATTGTTTTACAGTCTTGTCGCTGCGCTCCATCCGCTGCTGAATTTGTAGAAGAGCGTGTTGCACATGACGCGGATGCTTCTCATCTGTCAGGAACTTTGTGATCTCAGTATCGGAAAGGTTGCGGCCAAACCACGTAAAGTACCAGGTCAGAAAAGAAGCCACAACAAAAAGGACGGCGAGGATCAGGAGCGGTCCCGAGGCTCGAACACGGCTCCCTTGAGGAGTTGCGATCCTCATCTGGGGTTCGTTGCCATTCCCTTTTGTCTGTCCAGTCGTCATCATTTTCCATCAACCGTCACCCACATTCTTTATTGCCTGATCCCCAGTCACGACGGATAAATATGGTAGAGCACTAGATAGATAATTACGCCGGTCACGGAAACATACAGCCATAGCGGAAGCGTCCAGCGCGCAATCCTCTTGTGTCTGATGAAATCCAGCCGTGCGGCACGGTAGAGCGTAATAAATATCAAGGGGACAATTACAACTGCCAGAATGGTATGTGATGTAAGAATTACGAAATAGATGGAGCGCACGATTCCCTGCCCGGCAAAGCGAGTCGTTCCATGAAAATAGTGATAAGTCAGGTAAGACGTGAGGAAAAGCGTTGAAGAAAAAAGGGCTGAAAGCTGACAATTCCGGTGCGCAATGATTCGGCGGTGTCGGATGAATCTAAAGCCCGCCAGGAGAAGAAGAGCGCTCGTTGTATTCAGAAAAGCGTTGAGGTGGGGAAGGTAAGAGATGTATTCGGGCATTGAATTACCGTGCGCCGGCCCTTCAGTATTCTATATACTTTCGCCTTGAATAATGGTCAACCAGCGGGGCCAAGCCCACCTTCCCAACCTGAGAGCTGCTTTGAGTAGCTCAGTTTAATGCCGCCCTGAGCCTAATCAAGAATCAAACTCAACTGCAATAAGCTCTCAGGTTGGGAAGGTGGGCTTGCCCCCGCTGGTTGACCGACGCTCACCGTTGGACAGATTTCAGCTAGCGCGCGGTTCTCGATTGTTGATTGTTTCACTTCGATGATCTGGCAGCTTTTCTCCCCTTTTCAGTTAGCGAATAGAAATCGTTTCCTTCTTCCTGGAGCAACTCTTCACTTACCAATCTTTCGACCGCGTCGAAGACTGCTGTGCGAGCATCGGGATCGTTCTCGCCCGCTTCAAATAGAGTATGCAGATCAAGCTTCTCTTTATTCCAATGCTCAAAGCTTCCCAGTACGCGTTTTTCGATTTCATTCACGGGAAAAATTAACTCATCGAAAACCAGGTATACTACGGTCGCTTTTGCCTCATATTAGCAACCATGGATCTGACGTCGGCAGGAACCGCCCGGCCTTTGGCATCCAGCAAAGGTGGAGCGCCTCCAGCAAGCTGCGGCGTGTTGAAAGCGGCCTTTTTGCGAAACGGAATTGGCAACTTTCCTTCGTCTTTCAAGTAGAGCAAGGGATTGACGGCGAAGACAAGCGCCATCAGCAGGCAAACCATAGTGACGAATAGATTATCGGTGGTTAGAAAAGTGCCGGACCAAAACGCGTTCAAGACTGCGAGCGCAACAAAAAGAATTGCGGCGACGATGCAAATTAGATTAAGTAGCCTGGCTTCACTCTTCATGACATTTCTTGAGCCGACTGGATCGCACTCACATAGAACCGCTCTTGGTTGGCGGGGTCAATTCTGTTTTCCAAGTAAGCTTTGAAATCAGTGTTTGGCCTTCCCTGCTGGTTTCGGGCGCTCGGACATCTCTTCGTAACCACATTTTTCGCATTGCCAAATGGGAAAAGCCCCTGTGGGGTCGGCGGTGTTCTGATAAACCGCGCGATCGGAAGGAATGATCTTTCCTTCGCAACGCGGGCAAACTCGACCGCGTGTAGTTCGCTTTTCAATGTCTATGCGTAAAAGATTTTCCTCCGCCATAACTATCAAAGTCTGCAAGTCACAAGGTGTTAATTTGAAGCTATTGGCTTGGGAACCGGGGCGGGTGCCGGCGTGATCTCGAACGAGTCGAAGAAGCGCCCTATGCTTGAGTTCCGTTCGTCTCCACCCATCACGAGCAAAATGTACATTCTAGTAGTCGCATCAAAGGCGCGCACCAGCCCGCGCGACTCAGCCAGGGAAAGCGTGTACTGGCGGCCAAGGTGACCCTTCAGATCGAGATCTCGCTCCGGCATAAGTTCCAGCTTTACACCCGCGGCGCCTATCGACTTAGCAAGACCCTCCTTGAAGCCCGTCATGAACTGCTCTAGCCGCTCAGCGGGTTTCAGGCTCCCGGCAAGGCTGGGGAACTCCTGCATAGCCACCATGTAAATCAGCCCGCTCGCCTCATCGACGCCCGTGTACAGGCGCATCTGGTAGGTGTTCCCCATCAGGGGAACTCGATCCGTCTCCTCCTCGGGCTTCACCGGCATCCGGATGGAAAACCCCTCGCCGGCCGGGGCGACGAGTATCCACTCACTCGCTCCCTGCGGCGGACACTCAGCCGCCTGCGCTGTTAACAACGACACCAGCAGCAAAGCTGCGACCATTAGCGGGGTTCGGGACTTGAACACGTAGGGTCCTTTTCCGTCTCGTGCTCGTCGTCAGATGCTTTGGAGCGTCTTAGCGCGACAAAGATCGAGCAGAATATCGTGACCGGGGGTAACAGAAGAACCAGTACTCCTATATTAAAGTTTCTGATGAAAAACGGATTGTTCGAGCCCCCCAGCGCCGCCCTACACATGGAACACTGTCCAAACGCGGTGTTACCAAGCACAAGAATAGCGACAATCGCCACGATGACCGGCAGCAGGACCTTCGGCTTCACACAGGAATTCATTCGGGCTCCTCAACCGCAGGCGGCTTCTCTTTAAACTGGTAACGCAAGTCTGCAGACCTGAAACTATCCGGGAAGAATACGAAAAGGAGGCAGATGCAAATCACCAACATGGGCACAATCGTCAGCATCAAGCTCAAACGTTCAAATTTCAGGTGCATGAAGTAAGCCACGATCAGCGCCGCCTTGATGATGGACAAGCCAAGCAAAATTGTCAGCATGAAATGGATTGGCATTGGCTTGTAAGCAAGGAAGATCTCAATCAACGTTAGCAACAGCAGCCAGACCCAGATCGAAGTGAACAATTTGTTGCTGCCGGCAAAATGCTCTTCCGCATGTGCGCTCATTCTTGATTCCTCCCCTCTCATTCGTCAGCTATTTTTCGCCAGCGACTTATCGAGCCAGGTGTCCACCCACATCGACAGACAGGATGTAAATCAGCGGGAACACAAACATCCAGACGAGATCAACAAAGTGCCAGTAGAGACCGCTGATCTCGACGTCTTCGTGTTTCAGCTTCTTAACCCGCGCGGCCACGACACCCAGATAAATCGCGCCCGTCGCAACGTGGAACATGTGCAGGCCGGTAATAGTAAAGAACGTCGCGCCAAACAAAGGCGACGGTAATTTTCCGTCCGCCGTGGTGAATGTGTTGACCCAATGCGCCGGAAGACTAAATGGCCGCAGACCTTCACCGATCAAATGATTCCACTCGATGAGGTGCAGTACGATAAACGCTACGCCAAAGAAGATGGTCGCCAGGATCCATTTACGTGCGCCGGCTTTGTCCCCGCGACTCGAAGCCGAAACTCCAAAGACCATCGTCAAGCTTGAAGAAAGCAGGCAGAAGGTCATTACCGACGAGAAAACGATGCTCGGATAAAAAGGAAACGGAGTGGGCCAGACATTTGACGCGCGTAGATAGCTATAACCTATCAAGAGCGCGGAAAACGTCAACGAGTCGGAAACAATGAACAACCACATTCCGAGTTTGCGATGACCAACGCGATAGGGGTGCACACCCCCGCCCCAGTCCGCCGCCGGAAAATGTACTGCGCGTGCTTCAGTACTCACCTGTCACCTCCAGAGTGGTAACGCAGACGCTGGTCCGCGTGTTTTCAAAATCGTATCCGAACACCTGCAAACAACAGCTGAAATCTGTGGTGCTAGCCCAGCTACCTACCGCACAAAGAACAGCAGCACGAATAGGTAGATCCACAAAAAGTCCATGAAGTGCCAGTAAAGTGTTACGGCATCTGTCGCGGCCTGCCCTTGCGCCATAGCGGGCGCATTCTCCTGGCGTGCACGAGTGCGCAGCGTCAGATAAACAAGAGCCATCAATCCCCCAAGCAGGTGTAGACCGTGGGTCGCTGTCAAAAGATAGAAAAAGGAACTGTGTGGATTACTGGCCACGTAGATTCCCTGTCCCACAAGTTCTCGCCAGGCGAGAAGCTGCGAGAGCAGGAATCCAAATCCCAGGGCCGCTGTGACCAGCAACCAGCGCTTATGCGCATGGTGAAGAGCGTTCTTCAACTTGCGCCGGGCAGCTTCAATGGTAACGCTGCTGATCACAATTAGCGCCGTGCTTAGCAGCAGGATTCGAGGCATCTTGAGGGCTTGCCAATCGTTTGATGAAGCGGCGCGCACGATGTAAGCGCTGCTGAGTGCCGTAAACATCATCAAAATCGCCGCGAGGGCGACCCACATTCCAATGCGATAGCGGTTCGCTGAGGAGTTAAGATCGGGAAACGCCGGGCCATGGCCGTTTCGCTTTCGCGAACCATTGCCATTTGGACCACGAGGTTTCGGTCCACCTCCGATTCCCTTTTTCGTTAGCGGCCTAGTGCCTGTGACCGTTGTCGCCATTACCACCTACTCCTGTAGCAACCGGGGCTGCTTCCTGTCCTGGGTCTGGCTCCGTTTGCATTACAAAGTCGTTTGGAGCCCCGGGCACCGCGAATTCATACGGTCCACGGTAAACGACGGGTAGAACTCCGGCAAAATTGTCGTGGGGCGGCGGGCTTGGTGTGGTCCATTCGAGAGTCGTCGCTTCCCACGGATTTGCTCCCGCCTTTTTACCCTTAAAGAGGCTCCAGATGAGATTGAAGTAAAAAAGAATTTGAGTTATCACCGTGACGATCGCGGCAATTGAAACAAATACTACCAGGGGATGAAGCGTATCCAGGAATCTGTACTCAGTAAACTGCGAAAAGCGTCGCGGCATGCCCACCATACCCATCGTGTGCATGGGAACGAAGATGCAGTAAACGCCCACAAAGGTGATCCAGAAGTGAATCTTCCCCAGTCGTTCATTCATGAATCGTCCAAACATTTTCGGGAACCAGAAGTAAATGGCAGCAAACATGCCGAAGATAGAAGCCACACCCATCACCAGGTGGAAGTGGGCGGTCACAAAGTAAGTATCGTGCATCGGCAGATCGAGCGAGGTCTGGCCCAGCACAAGTCCTGTAATCCCTCCAGCGACAAAGACCGAAACGAATCCAATCGCGAACAGCATTGGAGTAGTAAAGCGTATCTTGGCGCCCCACAAGGTGCCGAGCCAGTTAAAAGTTTTGACTGCCGATGGCACACCAATCGAAAGCGTAAGGATCGAAAAAGTCATTGCCGAGTAGGGGCTCATCCCGCTAATGAACATGTGATGACCCCAAACGAAAAATCCCAAGAGCCCAATCGCAAAGATGGCAAAGACCATGGCGCGATAACCAAAAATAGGTTTGCGCGCGAAAGTTGAGAGGATATGAGAGGTCGCGCCCATGCCGGGCAGAATGGCGATATAGACTTCGGGGTGACCAAAAAACCAGAAGAGGTGTTGCCAGAGAATGGGCGAACCGCCCGTATGCACCGGGAATTTTGGATGAGTGCCGGAAAGTATCCCACTAACATATAAACCGCCGGGAATAAAGAAACTCGTTCCGGCCATTCGATCAAGCAAAAGGAGGATGCCCGCGCCGAGTAGTACTGGAAACGACAGCAAGGCCAGCACGGCTGTGGTAAACCAGGCCCAACACGTCAGCGGCATGCGCATCAGCGACATCCCTCGCGTACGCATGTTCAGCAGTGTGGTGATGAAGTTAAGCGCCCCCAGCAATGAGCCGACGCAGAAGATCGCAATGCTAATAATCCACAGGTCCATGCCCAGGCCCTGCCCTGGCCCGGCAATTTCCCCCAGGGCGCTCAAAGGCGCATACCCCGTCCACCCCCCAATTGGTCCTACTGTAGTGGCAGCTCCCGAAAAGAAGATGGCGGCAAGGATGACGATGAAACCAAGTAGCGTTACCCAGAAAGAAAGCATGTTCAGGACAGGAAATGCCATGTCTTCCGCACCGATCTGGATCGGCAGGAAATAATTTCCAAACCCACCCTGGGGCGCTGTAGTCAATACAAAGAAGACCATGATCGTCCCGTGCATGGTAACTAACGAAAGGTAGAACTCCGGGCCCATCACGCCGCCGGGTGCACCTTGCGGAAAGAGTGTTCCAAGTATCGAGAAGCTGGTTCCGGGCCACGACAGTTTCAGCCGCATCAGTACCGACATTGCCATACCGACAATCACCGCAGCTAAGGCCAGTATGATGTACTGGATGCCAATAACCTTGTGATCCAGGCTGAAAATGTACTTGCGAATGAAGCTTTTAGGGGCCTCGTGCCGGTGTACCTCTTCGTGCGTTTCACCTGACATCTTTGATCTCCTCGTCTTAAGCCGGGTCAAAAATCAACAACAAGTGTGATTCCTAATGACTGTAGTCGGGCAACGGATACTTCTCTAACAATTCAGTCATACGAGTCTGGAATTGATCTTGTGGTAAAGCCATCAAAGCCTGATGTTCGTCTGCTGGCAGCACAAGCATGAAACTTCTCATCTTGAAGTGGAGTTGTCCGCAAAGCTCTGCGCAAGCCAGCTCATATTTCCCGGGTCGGTTCGCGGTGAAATGGACGCGAATTATCATTCCCGGAACGAGGTCTTGCTTGAACCGCAGCTGTGGCACCCACAAGTTGTGAATGACGTCCTTCGAGCGAAGAAGCAGCTCAACCGGACGACCCTCAGGAACTGCGAACACACTGTGCATCGCATCGTCTTTGGCGTTTGGATCGGTTTCATCCAGGCCGATAAAGTTGTTTGCCGATTCATCGATAAGGTTAGGATCAGTACGCCCAAAGACCCCGTCTTTTCCGGCGTAGTGAAAGTTCCATTGAAATTGCTGCGCCACCACTTCAATTTGGAAGGCCCCCGCCGGCGCCTCGTTGAAGCGAAGCGAGGCCCACACGCTCTGGCCCATAACGGCCAGCCCAATAAAGATCACGGCAGTAACAATAGTCCACACGACTTCCAGCCGATTGCTCCCATGAGAGTAGACCGCACGATCGCCCTCGCCTCGGTCTCCATACTTCCAGACCATATATCCCAGACCCACCTGAGCGGCCGTGAAGGCAATACCCACCACGATGATTGTCAGCAGAAACTGTTGATCGAGAGCGGGAGCGTGCGAAGAGATGGCGGAAGGAAACCACCACTTCTTAATGAAAAAGAGACCTACTGAACCCAGTGTCAGGATCCAGATAATAACCGCCAGAGCTCGTCCCATCGGTTACTTCTCCTTCTGGTAAATAGAAAATGGTAAATAGTAAATAGTTAGAGCGTTAACCGAAACTTGAGTTTCTTAATTCCAAAGGCATTTTCCATTCACCATTTACCATTCACTATTCACTATTTACCTGTCCAAAACCATCAGAATAAACAGAAGCGGTAGATAGATAACTGAGGCGAGTAACAAACGCCGCGCCTCTTGTCTCGATTTGGTGAACGCTGCCCGCACACTACTGTAAAGGAAGAGCAAGCCCAAAACGATCGCCCCATAGAGATATGCTCTGCCCGAGATACCCAGCACAGCGGGAAGCAAGCTTACGGGCAAAAGCAGCACGGTGTAGACAACTATTTGTTGACCTGTCACTCGGCCATCGGGCTCAACCACCGGCAGCATGAGAATTCCGGCGCGGCCGTAATCTTCCCGATACATCCAGGCAATGGCCAGAAAGTGGGGAAACTGCCAAAGGAAGAGAATCGCAAAGAGTACCCATGCCTCTATACCTATACTTCCCCGCGCAGCAGCCCAACCAATAAGTGGCGGCACGGCACCGGGGAAGGCGCCCACCATCGTCGAAAGAGACGTCCTGGTTTTCAAAGGAGTGTAGGCAAACAGGTAGCCCGCTATTACCGCAAGGCCCAGCAGGGCCACCAGGGGATTCACCAGGGTAACAAGATAGATTTCGGCAAAAACCGTTAATCCCGCTCCAAAAGCCAGAGCCTCCCACGGCAAGAGCTTTCCCGATGGCAGAGGTCGGGTAGCTGTGCGCCTCATGAGAGCGTCGAGATCTCTCTCCATGTACTGATTAAGTGTGGCAATCCCTGAGGACAAAAGCGCAATGCCTAATATTGTGTTGCCCAGGGCCGCGTAGTCCAGGAGACCAGGCGAGCCGAGGGCGAATCCGGCGGCCGACGTCAAGACGATCAGGAACGTAATGCGGGGCTTTGTAAGTTCGACGTAAGCAGACAATCGTTCGCGCGCGCTCACGCGCTCGAGTGGGACCACCGCCACATTGTTAAGTTCTATTGCGAACTCTTCCATATTTGAACTGTGCTCAGAAGCCCGAAGTTCAGAGTTCAACCTTCAGGTTGCTGATTCCCCAAGCTCGACTCCGGCGACTCGGCAAACTAAAACTTTAACCTCTAAAATTCATCAACGTTCGGCAGTGGCAAACTTAAACGATGATACGTTGGAACGAAGTACCTTGAATGACCGAAGCGTTAAAATTATGGTGGTAGCGAATACCAAAGCGCCACACGCTACATGTGCCACCGTCACACCCACCATCGGATTCAACGGTTGCGGATCGTTTGGTGACGCTGCCCTCGTTAAGTACGCCGCGATGCCTAGAAATAACTGCAGTATCAACAACGCGAGAGCAACTTTCGCCGGGCGGGTCAAAAAAGTCTCGTTGCGATGCCGTCGAAGGATGATCAAGACAGCGCTCCCCAACAAGAGCGTTACTGCAATTGCTCCGCCCACGTGTGTCACCAATAGATCCACCGGCAGCGGTTTGTCCCAGGTTGCTGAATGCCTCAGCGTCGCCCCGATTATCAACTGCAAAAAGATCGCCACCACCGCGCCAACGCAGAGGTAACGAAGCTGCAAACTTCCCTGCTCTTCAATCGCAGGCCGGTCTTCAGTCCAGCCGGACGAAGTGAAAACCACAAGGCTTACGGTAACGCAGAAGAAGAGCTGGGCCAGCGTGGCATGAGCCGCAGATACTATAAGGGGCAACATTAACTTGACCGTTAAGCCGCCCAATAAGCCCTGAGCAACCACCGCTGCAAGAGCAAAGACCCCGAGCCGCCGCACCCAGCTTCGCTTTTCCTTTGCAAAAAGAAAAATAACTAATCCGATTGTCAACAAACCGACGGTAGTGGCAACCATCCGGTGTCCGTGTTCCCAAAAAAGATTTCCTACCATCTTTGGGAAAACCTGGCCATTCGAAAGCGGCCAATCAGACGTGGCCAAGCCGGCATCGTGACTCGTCACCAGCGCGCCGGCGATGATCAGAAAAAACGTCGCGCAGGCAACCAGCAATGCAAACCGATGCACGCCCTTGCTCATTTCAAGTTTGCGATTGCCGATTGCCGGTCATTTCAAACCGGCAACCAGCAATCCCATTACCTTAGTGTTTACCCAGCATCGGAAACTCGATGGCCGGCATCATCTGAAGACCGGGCGCGCCGGCAGCAGTTGCGGCCTCGCCAAATGCAAAGTCGGCTTTCGCGCTTCCATTTGCAGCCACGGTGACCTGCATTGTCTTCTCTGTTCCCGTTGCTCCACCTTCCTTCCACGCTGCAACAGTATAAGTTCCCGGGGGCACGCCCTTGATGGTAAAGCTGCCATCGTCCCCACTAACTGCAAAGAACGGGTGCTTTAAGACGCCGATGTAAGACTTCATCCAGGGATGCTGATTGCATTTGACCGGCACCAGCACTTCTGTTCGGGCCAGCTTGTGCGTCATAGGAGGCGCGCCATTTGGCTGCGATTGGTTCCAGTCAGGATTGTTCTTGGGAGTAAAATGGATGTTGTGCGTCGTGGGATCGCTGTTCGTGATGGTGATGACCTGATTCACCATCGCGCCCATAACGTGTGGCTTATACTGGCAACCCACCTGATCGAGCGTGATTGGATTCGAAGGGGCGGTCCAGGTGTACTCACTAATCTTCGTCCCGTCTGTCGCCGCTCCATCCTTAATATAGACAAACGTATTCGCCAGCTTGCCGTCCTTCACCACATTGTCTTCGGTCGTAAGATTAGGATTTTTCGATCCACAAGCCGGGTCGGCCGACGAGTCAATCTTTTTGGGCGCTGGTGCTGCGCCGTTGTAAGCAATGCTGCCGGCAATTGAACCGACGTCGCCACTATAAGTCTTGCTGGCTTTTGTGGGCGCACTACTCGTGTCAGTCTCGGGCGTTTCGGATTTGCTACACGCTGACGCCAGTGTCAGCAGCGAGAGAGCGATTGTCAAAATCAACCAGACTTTCGTCTGCTTCGTAAACATAATCAGTTCCTCCAGATCAGAATAACTTTTAATAACTTTAGCACGGGAAGGCTACGAGAAGTAGACCCATCACAATAAACCCGTGCCACTACATGCCCGGTGGACGCGCGTTGCGTTTCACACCGCGGCTCAACGCGATAGTAGGCCGCTTCGCGCGCCGCGTTCTGTTCCAGGCGGCCTCACCTCCCTTACTCTTAGAATTGTTATGCGCCTTCTGCGCGGGCTGCGCTGCAGCTGCCGGCGCCACCGGCGCAGTAGCCAGCAAACGTCTTTGCTCGTCGGGTGTCAGCAACAACATGTAGCGGACCAACAACCTTGCATGGTCGCTACGATACTCATTCGCGCTGGCCGGCGGATTCGGAAGATTAATCACCCAACGCTCTCCTTCCTGCCTGAACAGTCCGGTAGGCATTGCTGTGCCCGGGTCGATTTGTGACGGATCGAGCAGCCAACGGAAGGTCCATTCAGGTTTTAACCGTTCGCCGGAGAGAAGGAAATTTGGCGCTATGGCTTTCGCATCGTGAGCCGGATCACCAGTGATATGACACTTCAGACAGGGCGTTCCGGACGTAAACATCTGTCGCGCTACGAGTTTGTCCTGTTCACTTAAAGGCTGAAGAGGTTCCTTGATGTAAGGTTCTTGTTGACCAGAAATTGCCATAAAGAAACGGACCAGCGTCTGCAATTCGTTTGGCGAGAAATTGAACGTCGGCATGCGAAACTTCAAGTAGGGCCTAACCCCATTTCGATCGAGACCCGGCTGTGCTTTTAACTTACCTGCGTTAGCCGAGGCCTTTGGCGCGTCTGGGGTGGCCGCCGACGGTCGGGTGCCTGCATTCTCCCCTTGTGAACCGGCCGGCGGTTTGGTAGGGCCGAGTGCGACCCGCTCTGCATTAGAAATCGCCGCAGCCTGTGGTGGGGTCTTCTCACCGCTAAGTGAGGGATCATGGAGAAACCTTAAAAGCCAGTTTGGATCGACGCGCGCTCCTTCGCTCGACAAACGAGGCGGCAATAGATCCTTCCCTTCCGGCGTTTGATAAAACGGCAGATCCATCAGAACCGAGCGCTGCCCCACCTGCACCTGATGACAGCCCATGCAGTTATACTTCTTGATGACCCACCAGCCGTTCTGAATGTCCTGCCGACGGTGATCCTGCGGGTTGTAGAAAAGCGATCGCGGCACATTTGAACCCTCAGACCCTACACTTCCGAGAAGAAAAGTAGTCAACGCATTCCGCCATTCGGGAGTTAGAAATGGGCGAGGCATACGCAGCCGGTCTTTTGGATCTTTTTCCTTGCCCTGATCGTAAAGGGAAGGCTCTGAGACTTTACGCTCGAAAAATCCCTTGTGGTTATACCAGGGTTTCTCTTTTTCCTTCGGGTGCAAGTTAAGCGGATCGTGTCCCTCTTCAGCATCCTTTGTCAGCAACGCGAAGTCGAGGCGCTCGATAGGAGTCGCACCTTCAACTGTTAATTCCTTTCCAATGCGTTGTTCATCTTCAAAGCCTTTAATTTCGTGGCAGCCTGCGCAGCCGTATTGTTTGATCAGTACGCGACCTTTGTCTTTGAGCTCTGCGCTATCCATGAAGGACGCATCTGCATACTGTGGCGGCGATGATAACGAGAACAAATAGGTAGCAATATCGCGCGCATCCGTTTCCGACAAACGGAAGTTTGGCATCACCGTCATATTCTGTACCTGCAACTCAGCCCCATCGTTCGGGCAACGCGAATGCAGTTCTGTATCAAACACGTAAGGCAGGTTGTGTTTCGAGTAATCGTCTGGCGTTAAGTCTCGCTTTTCTTTGGGACAGTAAGGCGCCCAGCGTTCGCGCGGATTATGAATCCATCGCACAATGTAATCGAAGTTTGCCTTCTCCCCGACTTTCTGCAGATTTGCGGCAAACGTCGCGTTCGTCTTGTTCTCTTCATCGCCGATCGAATGGCACGCCATACAGCCGCGCGATTCAAACAGTTCTTTTCCATGGCCGGCATCGCCTCGCTGTTGTTCTGGAAGCTTCCCCTCGAAGCTGTCTTGCCACAAATACGCAGCGATAGCCTGTATCTGCTGTTCGCCATCCTGATCGCGCAGCGACGGCCTGCCATTGTCGCGGGCGGTGGCGAAACGCCAAAACGTGGGCATCTTGGTGCCCGGACGAAAACCTTCCGGATTGGATAACCACACCGGTATCCATTCCTTGCGTAGTTTCAGCCGCACATCCTTGAGGTTTGGCCCAACCTTCTTTTGGTCTTGCATCAAATACTTTGACTGCAGGTTCAACTGATCTATGCGGGCAGCAAGGATGCTATTTGTTACCTTCAGCGCTTGCGACTGTGCCAGCATTTTTTGCGCATCCTCGTCACTGGTGCCTTCCGGAGGGCTCTCTCCGGTTCTAATCTGCTTCTGGTTAGCAGTGATTTGGTCTTCGAGCTGGTTAATATTCTGGCGCGAGTTACCCAACGCGTCCGTCTCGCGATCAAATCCTTCATACCGGTGACATCCAACGCAGCCGCGATCGTTAAAAAGATCGCGACCAAGATTTATTGTTTCGGCACCCTGTGTGACGCGATCCTTTGCGTGGCACTGCTGGCAGCCGGCCTCGGTGTTTTCCTTTTCAAACATTGGCCACAGCCAATATTTGTGTTGCCCGTGACCCTTCACCTCAGTAGTCGTCGCGCGACCATTTCCCCAGTGACAACTCGAGCACCCAAATCGCTCGGGAGTGTGTATTTGCAGTAATTCTCTATTGGGGTGACTCACAAAAGCCCGGGAAAGACTGTCTGGTTTCTTCCCTGGACCGTCGGGCGCAAGGTCCTCGGGTCGTAGGTCTAAAGGCTCACGTATTCCGACGTGGCAAACCTGGCAGCGATCGACTATGTTGAATTCATTAACACTGATCTGATGGGGCAGAATGGAGTAGTCAAACTGGTTCATCTTGCGAATCAGCCCGTCGATTTGGGTCGCTCCCAACCCAGTCAGGTGATGCTTCAGATAATCGTCACGCTTCTTCGCCAGCTCCGTTGGTTCTTTCAGCAATTCCGCTTTTTGTCCGAGCAATGTGGCCTTTTCGTCACGTAGGTCGTTAAAGAGCTTTTCGAGCTGCTCGTAATTCATTTTCTGGGTTGTAGTTTGCCCCGAACCATTGGCTGCCGGTAGATCCACCTCTACCGACTCAGCTCTCTTTTGCTCAGCCTGTTTGCGATATTTGTCCTTTGCAGAGCCTGACGCAATTTCAACGTTGTAATTAATAACTGTAAGGTGACCGCGTTGATTCTGGAAAGGGTCTGTTACTGCATCGAGCCGTCTTTGAATCTGAGTAACGTTTCGGTCAATCTCGCTTATCTCGGGTTTGACTCGTTCAAGTGCCGCTTGCGATTCCGCCTCAAGCGTTTGGTATTCAGGGCTTTCTTTTACTTCGGCCTCAGTCTCGCCGGCCTGAGGCTTAATATTCTTCAAGTATCGGGTGTAACGGCTGACAAACTGTTGCTGTATGCCTTTCCAGGGGCGCTGGCCAAAGGCTTCGTCGTAAAGTGACCAGGCGAGAGACGCAGTGAGAAGCAACGCACAGATCAGCATGATGCCGCTCGTAGAACGGCTCACGATCGGATCCTTTGCCGGGACCTCTGGCTCCTTCTTTACCAGCGCCTCAGTAGTTTCAGGAGACTCGGCCACTCGGGATCATTCCTCCGCGATTATTAAACCTGCTCAAATGTTGAACCAGGGTGTTACCCATACATACTTGATAGTCAGTGCAAGCCGAAGCACAAGTTTCACCGGCATCGCCAGCAATACGCTTACGGCAAAAAACTGAAATGTGACATATTGCAATACGCTCGTTCTGGCCAAAAGTTTTTTCTCAAACTCGTCCTGCGGAAACAGCCGAAGCGGGCGCAGGGAAAGTCTTTTGAAGTCTACCGTCATCAACCAATGAAAGAACAAAGCTCCCAAAATGTAGAAGCCGGTGACCACCAGCAAGCCGAAGATGAACTTAAAGGGATTGACTGAAAGGAACCCTAAATGAAGGGCCTTACCGATACGGCTGATGGCAATCCAATCATGGAGATCGACGTTCTTATCGAACACAACCGCATTATGATCCCATGTCTGGCCCGGCCAGAACCAGATCCAACCGGGTCCGCGTATGAAAGTCCCAATAACGATCAGGAGAATCCACATCAAAAAACCCCAACCAAACATTGCCACAGCGAAACGTCGTTGCTTTAGCGTGTAGTAACCATTGCCCAACGGATTGGAGTCGACGTAAGGAAAAACTATCAATCCCACCATGATGAGTGACGGCATGACAACGCCCGCGATCCAGGGATCAAAATAGACCAGCATCTCCTGCAATCCGAGGAAGTACCACGGTGCCTTTGACGGATTCATCGTCAGATTCGGATTTGCAGGCGCTTCCAGAGGAGCATTGAGCGTAATGGACCAGATAAACAGGACGACAGTTACAATCACAGCTGCGAGAAACTCGATCCGCACGAGATAAGGCCACACGTGGATCTCTCTTGCCCATCCGGGCCGCCACGGCTCTGCTTTTCGATGATGCGTTTTCGCTAACTTGGGATCTTGTTCAAGTTGCTCAATCAACCTATCGTTTGCTCTCGATTGTTTGATCCCCAGCCAGGTGAAGAATGGCACCAGGAAAAGCATGGCTACGATAGGGACGTTGTCGGGCGCCGACGATATTACCCATAGCTGATGCCAGTCATGAACGAAAAAGATGGCGAGAACCACAAGAACAATGACCGCTCCCAGGGTTATCAACTTACCTTTGCTCAAGTTGAATCTGCTCTTCACCATCTGGTTCTATGTCGGACAAGCTTCAGTTTGTAGATCATCAGTCAATCACAAGTCGTTCGATCAACTGACTGACTTTGTAAGACCCAAAAACTATTTCTTCTTCACCGCCTTCATTTCTGATTCAAGCATCACGGGCGCAGGTCCGGAGATGCCGCCATCCTTTCGTATGCGCCAGAAATGCACTGCCATAAAAATCGAAGCAACTAGAGGTATCCCGATGCAATGCCAGATGTAGGAACGTAACAATGCATTCGAGTCCACTATCGATCCGCCCAGTAACCCAAACCGCACGTCATTAAAAGGAGTCATTCCGAGTTGAACGCCAAAGGGCCCTTCAGAACCCAACATCGGAGTCGCGCGAGCCATATTTGTGCCGACCGTCACCGCCCAGAAACCGAGTTGGTCGTCCGGCAGCAGATATCCGGTGAACGAAAGCAGGAGCGTCAAGACCAGCAAAACGACTCCAACTCCCCAATTGAATTCTCGCGGGCGTTTATAGGAACCGGTAAGCACAACTCGAAACATGTGCAGCCATGTGGTGATCACCATCAGGTGGGCAGCCCAGCGGTGCATATTTCTGAGGAGCTTGCCAAAGGGGACGTCATGTTCCAGATAAAGGATGTCGCGAAAGGCATCAGCTTTCGTCGGGTGGTAATAAAACATCAAGAGAACGCCGGTAAAAGTGAGCACAATAAACAGATAAAACGTTATGCCGCCCATCCCCCACGTATATCGGTAGCGCACAGCGTCGCGATTGATTTTTGCCGGATGCAGATGAAGGAAGACGTTCGAAAGAACAGCCAATGAGCGGTTGCGGGGATCGGAGCGATCATGGGAAACGCGAAAAATCGACTTCCAAAGTTGTGTGTCCTGAACGTCTTTGTAGCCCTTCGCCTCTTCTATAGCCCTCTGCTTTAGCGCAGTGCCTTCCTCACGAACCCTCTCGATCAGACCGGCACTACTCTTTTCAGTCGTGGTCAGTTGCTTAGTTTCTTTTTGATCAGGCTTTTCGTCCATGACTCGTTTGCAATCCTACGAATTGTAGCCGCACTCGGTTGTGCGCCCTTGAGCGAAACTTTGTCCGCCAGCTATCTCATAATGGTATGTAAGCACCGGGTTCGTTGAATTCGTTTGTCTCGCCCTTGGGCCACTCGTAAAGTCTGGCTATGTCCACCACAATTTGTCCTTCGGCATCGAGTTCAACGTGAGCCCGGTCCATCGGCCGTGGTGCCGGACCTTCGAAATTAATCCCCTCGCTGTCGTAGCCACTTCCATGGCAGGGGCACTTAAATTTGTTTTCGCTGGCTTTCCAATCTGGCGTGCAACCCAGATGCGTGCAGCGAGCGTAGACCACAAATATTCGATCGGAAGTTTTGTCCACCCAGATGCGATACTGCTGCTGCCACTTGGTATCGACACCCAGCGCATAATCTGCCGGAAAGCCCACGCGAAAAACGCTCGAGGGCTCCAGAATTGACCGGGGCAGGAAAAACCGCAGAAACATCAGGAAAGAAGTGGCAAGAAATCCCGTGACGCTGGCCCAAACAATTCTCCTCCGCATTTTGTTTACCGGCGGATCAGGCGTGCTTTCGGCCACTGGACCAGCAGGAGGGGATGCGGTTTTCGCGACGGCTGGCAGCGGCGGTTTAGCCGCCGTGGGCTCCCGCGCCGGGATTCCCGGGGCGACAGTCTCGCCGGGTTGCGCCATAGTGTCGCTTTTGGCGGATAGCTCTTGATTGAGCGGACTATCCACTACTCAAATCCTCCGTAGACTAAATTTGCTACCAACCCACGCCGCTGCCCTCGCGCGGCTCTAGGGAGCAGATACACCTCAAGCCTGCAATCGAGTGCAAACTATACAACTCCCCGCATTGCAGGGAACACTCTCTGCGCAAGAACAAATATTCGGCTATACATGAAGAACGCCGGCCAATCAAGTTCTTATAAAAGGGGCTCGGTGCTCGTATTTATACCCTGTTTCCCAATTTACTGGCAAGAAATTTCTAAGATTGCCGTCAGGACGCTCACGGACAACGCACGCGGAGAGCTTTAGGAAGGATTTGAAACGTCGCCGGGAGATGGCCGGGGAGTTCGCCGTCAACTTCAATGTCGATGCGCCGATTTTTATTAACAGGGGCGGCCGATAACTTCTTTGCAAAAGCATGACCAACTTCAGGCATGCTGAGATGCAAACCTGTATACAATCGTGGCGCATTAGCCAAAATCCTGGCCACCCCGAGATCGCCAATGCTAATTACGTCAAACCTCCCATCATCGAGCTTCGCATTGGGTGCGATTTTCATACCACCGCCAAAGTATCGGGCATTCGCTATGCAAAGATTCGCGACCGTCAGTTGGCGTGCGATATCCTCATCGAATTGAACGATGACCCGAGTTGCCGAAGTTTGTAAGGCCGTTTCTATCGTCGAGAGACCGAAAGAGAGCCGGCCCGTGAGCCACTTAGGCCCTTTGCCGGATAGCCATTCAGATCCACCCTCCTTAACTTTGGCAATCACATCGGCACTCATGCCAAACGATGCCACACCCAGGAAGTAGCGCGATTCATGCTCGTCCTGGTCATTCAGGAATGTCACTCGACCAACATCGATCTGACGTGGTCGGCCCTCCCGTAGAATCCTGGCCGCATCGGCAGACCGAACCGGTATGCCAATCGTCTTGCGAAAGTCGCCGCCCGTTCCACTGGGAAGAATTCCCAGTTCAGTTTCACTACCAACAGATAAAATCCCGTTCGCCACTTCCGAGATTGTGCCGTCGCCGCCGCACGCAACAATCAGTTTTTGGCCCTTTCGAGCTGCCTCGGCAGCGAGCTCAATTCCCTGGCCCCCTCTAGTAGTGAATTTAGGAATGAATGGTCCGAAGTGAGTCGCGAGATCACTGGCTATCTTTGGCCACGCCTTGCGCGTGGCGCCCCCGGCGGAGTCAGGATTAACGATTACTAGCGGAAGGGACATAGAATTCAAACAGTGAACAGCCGAAAAGCAAACACAGAAAACGGCTAAGCTATTGATTGGTTACACTTTTGCGTCAGTATTTGAACCTGGTTCTTCCGGCTGTTTACTGTTTGCTGTTTACTGTTTGCTGCATCGCGCGGTCTTGTTCCCCAAGTTCTGCAATCTTGCTCATCACAAATTCCGATATCTCTTTGTAAGTTCGCACCCGATCTGGTTTTGATAAGAAGTTTGATAGCTCGAGCCGCGGGCCAAAATGTATCCGAATCTTTTCACCACCCCGCCAGTTACCAACTACTTGTTTAGGCAAGTCATTTCCCAAGCCGGCGATAAAAACCGGTACCACCTGGGGTTCGGCGTCCTTAATTAGTTTTCCGATCCCGGGCTGTGCGGGCAAATAAGAGTAGGCATTGGACCCTTTGTTCCGCGTGCCCTCAGGATGAAAGCCTATTAAGTTACCGGGTCCATTGCGGCATAAGTCAGTCAACACGCGAAATGAATATTTGTCGAAAGCACGTTTCTCGGAAATCGGGTTTTCGCCAGAGGCAAAGAAGGGCGGATACATGGACCACCACCCCATTACCAAATTAACGAACAGGCCTAACGGCGACTGGTAGAAAAATCGTCCGCGCACAGGGAAAAAAAGCTGCTTGCGCCAGGATGTATTGCGGAAAAGCACGGTCGATACCGTGTACATATCAAAAAATGAACGATGGTTGGCAACTAACAAAATAGGACGGTCTCTCGAGGCCGCGTCGACATGCTCCAGGCCGTAAACCGTCATGAGATTATAGGTAGAAAAATGGATCCAGCCTGCGCCTAACGTCTTTTGGCACGCAGTCCAAAAGCGCTTCCAATTGCCCCTGTTCATTCGCCGAACTAAACGGAGAGCCAAGCGTTCGAACGAAGATAGTACGGCGAACTCTTCGGGCGAAGGTTCGAGAGATTGTCCAACGTCCAACGTCCAAGGTCCAACGTCTGTTTTGCCCCGAGTTACATTGTCAGCCGCGACGACTTTAGGTTCGGGACTTTGGACTTTGGACATTGGACTTTGGACTACTTACACGAGTCGGGAAGTCGCTCTAATCAACGGAGAAGTACTTCGCTTCCGGGTGATGGATAACGACCGCGGAGGTTGATTGTTCAGGATCGAGCTGAAACTCTTCAGTGAGTTCAACGCCGATTCGACCAGGATCAAGTAGCTCAAACAATTTGGATTGATCCTCAAGGTTTGGACAGGCCGGGTAACCAAAGCTAAATCGCGAGCCCTGGTATTGTTGATGAAACAGCTTCCTGACGTCCTCGGCATCCTCTCCCGCGATGCCTAACTCCTCCCGAATTCGCTTATGCCACAACTCAGCCAGTGCTTCCGCACTCTCGACGCTCAAACCGTGAAAATACAGATAGTCAGCGTAATTGTCTGACTTGAAGAGTTCATGTGAGTACTCACTCGCTCGGCCGCCCATCGTTACAAGGTGGAACGCTACAACGTCAATTCGTCCCGAATCTTTCGCAGTAAAAAAGTCTGCCAGGCAAAGGTGCTTACCAGAAGGCTGCCTCGGAAAATTAAAACGCATCCGTTCAGTAATTTGATCGTCCTCGAGAATGATCAACTCATTACCGGATGATTGGCAGGGAAAGTACCCGTAAACAACCCGTGGCTTGAGGAGCTGCTCTCGCTTACTTCTTTCCTTTAGCTCCTTATAAATCGGTCGCACCGTTTCGCGGACAAACGCCCCATACTCGTCCGCGGGGCGACGGCCTTGTTTAAACTGCCATTGTCCTTTAAATAGCGCGGTTTCATTCACGAAGGAAAACACTTCATCAAGCGGGATATCCTCAACTACTCGTGACCCATAAAACGGCGCTGGCGGAATCGCGGCATCCAGGCGGACTTTTGAGCGGCTGGTGTGCGTGGTATCACCGACGATTTTTGACGTGCCGCGTGGCTTCGCCGCCTTACGAATCCCAAGTTTTGCCTCCTCGCCGACGAGATCTTCCACATCTTCAGGCACCTCGCCGTCTTCTCCAGATGCGGCCGCAGCTCTCGCCAAATCGGTGGCGATTACATTCTCGCCATTGCTACCCGCAAGTTTGTCCATCGTATGTAGACCGGCAAATGCGTCACGGGCGTAGAAGAGCTGGCCGTTGTAGAGTGGTTTTAGATCGTCATCGACATAGCGGCGGTTGAGGGCTGCGCCGCCGAGCACTACCGGCACATTGATGCCGCGCTCGTTCATCAGTTCCAGGTTCTCCTTCATGACCAGCGTTGACTTAACAAGCAGTCCGCTCATTCCTATGGCGTCAGCTTTGTGTTGTTCATGCGCCTGGAGAATGTTTTCGATCGGTTGCTTGATACCAAGGTTGATTACCTTGTAGCCATTGTTCGTCAGAATGATATCAACAAGATTCTTACCGATATCGTGCACGTCGCCTTTTACAGTCGCAAGTACCATTGTGCCCTTAGTGGTGGCGCCCCCCTTTTTTTCCATGAACGGCTCGAGAAAACGCACGGCCGCTTTCATCGCTTCAGCCGATTGCAAAACAAATGGCAGCTGCATTTGCCCACTGCCGAACAAGTCGCCCACGACTTTCATACCTTCGAGCAAAATGTTATTGACGATGTCGAGTGCTGAATACTTTTCGAGTGCGGCCTTCAGTTCGTCTTCCAGACCGATTTTCTCGCCGTCTATGATGTGATTCTTGAGTCTCTCTTCGACAGTCGCGCCTTTAGAAGCTTTCTTAGTTCCTTTCGCCTTCACTCCCTCAAAAAGCTTAGTAAATTCCGTGAGCGGATCGTAAGTACAGACGTCTCCATCAAATCGGCGTCGATCGTAAATCAATTCTCGCGCGACCTTCAGCTCTTTCTCGCCAATGCGATTCAACGGTTCAATCTTGCTGGCGTTGACAATTGCGGCGTCGAGTCCCGCTTCCACCGCGTCATGCAGAAATACTGAGTTGAGCACCACGCGAGACGCGGGATTTAATCCGAAGGAAATATTGGAAACACCTAGTATTGTGAAGCAGCCCGGAAGTCCCTGCTTGATCCGGCGAATGCCATCGATTGTCTCCAGCGCATTGCGGCGATCTTCCTCAATCCCGGTTGATATCGGTAACGCCAGCGGATCGAAAAAAATGTCGGATGCTGGAAGGCCGAATTCCAACGTTGCCTGCTCATAAGCTCGCTTGGCTATTTCAACCTTGCCGTCCGCAGTACGAGCCATGCCCTGCTCGTCGATAGTGCCGATGACAATACTGGAACCATAACTTTTCGCTAACTCAATTACCTTTGCAAAACGCGGCACGCCATCTTCATAGTTGGTGGAATTCAAAATGCATTTGCCGCCCGCGTGCTGAAGTCCCGCCTCCATCTTCTGCCACTCAGTGGAATCGAACATCAGTGGAATTTTAATATTAGTGGCGAGTCGTGAGGCGAGCTCGTGCATATCATTCTCGCCATTACGGCCAACGAAGTCCACATTCACATCAAGCACGTGCGCACCTTCACGCTCCTGCTCCTTAGCCAGAGACACCAGGCCGTCCCAGTCTGCGACGCTCAAAAGGTCGCGCATTTTTCTAGAGCCGCTGGCGTTAACGCGTTCGCCGACAATTAAGAATGAGCTGTCCTGCAGGTAAGGCTGCTGAATGAAATTTGACGAGGCTGCTGGTAAACGCGCGACGCTTCGATTTATCGGCGTAACATTCCTTACGGCTTCCACCACCGCGCGCAGATGTGCGGGTGTCGTGCCGCAGCACCCGCCGACAATGTTGACGCCCAGGTCGCGCGCGAAATGCGCGAGGTCCTGGGCTAGCGATTCAGGCGTTTCTTTGTAATGAGCATGACCGCCCACATTCTCCGGAATCCCCGCGTTCGGGATGACAGAAACGGGGAGGGTAGAATTCTGGCAAAGGTAACGAACGTTTTCGCCCATCTGCTTGGGGCCGGTCGCGCAGTTCATGCCAATTACATCGATGGGGAAGGGCTCAAGCGCGGTAAGCGCGGCGGAGATTTCAGTGCCCATCAACATCGTCCCGAAGGCTTCGATCGTTACTTGGGCAATCACGGGTATGCGACGCTTGAGCTCTTCAAAGTAATCGAAGATCGCGGCTAACGCAGACTTTGTCTGCAAAAGATCCTGACAGGTTTCGACAATGAGAAGATCGACTCCCCCATCAACCAGTCCCCGTACCTGATCGTAGTAAGATTTCTTCATGTCGAGGAAGGAGATGTGTCCAAGAGAGGGAAGCTTCGTTGTTGGCCCCATCGATCCCGCGACCCACCTGGGCCAATCTTTCTTCGAATAATCAGACGCTACGCGCTTTGCCAGTTGGGCAGCTTTGAGATTTAGCTCGTATGCTTTATCGGCAATGTCGTATTCCGCCAGGACAATCGAAGCCGCGCCAAACGTGTCAGTCTCGACCACGTCACATCCAACTTCCAAAAAACCAGCATGTACTCTCTCGACAGCCTCAGGCTTGGTTACAACGAGGTACTCATTGCAGCCATCCAGCCCCCCGAAGTCTTCCGGCGTCAGATTCTGCACTTGAATATTCGTGCCCATCGCGCCGTCAAAGACGACGATGCGCTCTTTTAGAGTATTAAGAAAACTAGCCATAGCCGTAGAAAGTAAATAGTAAGAACTGGATACTCGGAGGCGAACGGTCTACCTACTATTCACCGTTTCCCGTTAGAAAAAGAAAGCCCCGCGCTAAACAACGCGGGGA
>JBHEMV010000025.1:0-436 GCA_046262375.1 Pyrinomonadaceae bacterium | reverse complement strand
TTATTGAAACATCGAGCCTGTAGCCTGTCAAGGCATGGTTTGATCCTTGTCGGGGTGCCAGCTAACATAAGGTTTCGCTATTTACGATTCGCCGTTTACCAACTACCATTCAGCGACATGCGACGCGCCATCTACCCCGGTTCATTCGATCCAGTTACCAATGGACATTTGGACATCATCGAGCGCGGCTGCAAACTCTTTGATGAGATAATCATCGCTATTCTCTTAAACCCCGAAAAGCAGCCTTTCTTCTCGATCGAGGAGCGCCGCGGGATGCTTGAAGAGGTGCTCAAGAAAATCCAGCGGCGGAACTGCGTGCTTCGCTTGGATGCTTTCGAGGGGCTGCTGGTCCATTACGCGCTAGCTCAGCAGGCCCACGTGATCGTGCGCGGTATCCGAGCTATCTCTGACTATGAATACGAGCTACAGATGGCTT
>JBHEMV010000024.1:16393-39059 GCA_046262375.1 Pyrinomonadaceae bacterium | reverse complement strand
GAACAAAGAAACCATCTGGGTAGACGAGATTGATATCCTAAAGTGGTAAACGAATGTACTTTGAACTTTGTCCTTTGAGCTTTGTTTTCTTATCTGAGAAGGTGCTTGGATCGACAGCTGACAAAGTACAAAGATCAAAGCACTAAGTTCAGAAGATCGAAATCGCCGAAATCCCGATGCATCGTTTTATTTGGTTGGTCCCACTTCTGCCTCTCGTCGGTGCAGCCATTAATGGCCTGTTCGGGCGGAAGTTCCGTTTTTCGGAAAAGCTCATCGGCGGAATTGCTGTCGGTTCTATAGCGTTAGCCTTCCTAATTACCGTCGCCGCTGTTTATTCCTACGCATTCAGCAGCCACGCCATATGGCCCCACGCTTACGTCACCAGCCAGGACGGGGCATTTAGGTTTTCATGGATTCCCGGCGGCGCGGTGCGTTTGACACAGGGTTCTCACGAACGATTAGAGATCAAACTTCACGAAGAAGCAGAAAACAAACGTGCTGCGCTGCCACCAGAGGAGAAACACGAGCCAATTCTTGTAGGCGCCGGCGAGGAGCAGACTGGTTCCGTTCTCGACGTTGAGTGGAGCTACCAACTCGATGCGCTGTCGTCGATCTTCATGCTGATTGTGACGGGCGTGGGTCTCTGCATCTTCGTGTTTGCGACAGGCTACATGCATGGCGACCCGGGATTCTACAGATTCTTTGCGTACATGGGCTTGTTCATGTTTTCGATGCTCGTACTGGTGATGGGCTCGAATTTCCTAATGATGTTCGTGGGTTGGGAGGGAGTTGGACTCTGTTCCTATCTGCTAATTGGTTACTACTTCGATCGGCAAGAGGCAGCTAATGCTTCACGCAAGGCCTTTATCACAAATCGCATCGGCGACTTTGGGTTTGCTCTTGCTATCTTCGGCGTCATTGCGACGTTCGGCACAGCCCAGTACACAGACGTTTTCGCGCAGGCGAAGGATTATCCCCTGGAAACATTGGGACACTGGGGACTCTTGTCGTGGATTGCACTAGGCCTCTTTATTGGCGCCTGTGGTAAGTCAGCACAGTTGCCGCTGCACGTTTGGCTGCCCGACGCGATGGCTGGTCCGACACCTGTCTCTGCTTTGATTCACGCCGCGACAATGGTGACCGCCGGTCTCTACATGGTTACCCGGACAAACGTTATCTTTCAACACTCACAGACAATGATGATGGTCGTTGCTTTAGTCGGCGCGGCCACAGCCCTCTTTGCGGCAACAATTGGTATAACCCAAAACGACATCAAGAAAGTTCTGGCGTATTCCACCGTGTCACAACTCGGTTTTATGTTCATGGCCTGCGGTGTAGGCGCGTTTGTGATCGGAATCTTCCATGTGATGACTCATGCATTCTTCAAAGCCCTGATGTTTCTCGGCGCAGGCAGCGTCATCCACGGCATGCATCACGAGCAGGACATGAGGCGTATGGGCGGTCTCAGGAAGTACATGCCCTATACCTACCTGACTTTCCTCGCCGGGTGGTTGGCAATCTGCGGCATCATCCCATTTAGCGGATTCTGGTCCAAGGACGAGATTCTTTGGAACGCGGCGTCTACCAGGTACATTCCTGTCGGTTGGCTTGTCTGGATCGTGGGGACGATTGCAGCAACCTGCACGGCGTTTTACATGACTCGTCTGGTCGCCATGACATTTTGGGGCAGGGAAAGATTTCTGGAGCAGCCTGCCGGTGGTGAAGCGGATGAAGCACATGCTGCCGCATATGACAAAGGTTTGGCCCCTCACGACGCAAGAATGGAATCGGCTGGAGATCGTCCGCGTCATGAACCGGGCGAACACGTTGGACCAGTTCACGAAGATGTAGCCGCGCATGTTCACCCTGCAGGTGGAGTGGATCACCAGCACGGCGCGCACCTGCCGCACGAATCGCCACCATCGATGTGGGTGCCGCTGGCAGTGCTGGCAGTGTTAGCAACAGTTGGCGGCTTTGTTGGAATCAGCACGGCTTTCACCGGCGGCAAACACATCGGCGGCAGGATGAACATAGTTAACTTTCTTGATCCAATCATATGGAATCCTTCCACGCATTACTTTGGCACACATGAGATCGTGGACAGCTATGGCAAGCCGGTGGAATTCGAGACTCATGCCGTCGATTCGAGACTGGAAGCCGAGCCAACTGAAGTCCCTCCCCCTTATGGCAGCGAAGGATCAAATCTTGCACATACAGTCGAGTCTAAACTCGGCAGCGAGACCGCAACCGAGTGGTTGTTCATCATCATTTCACTTGCCGTTGCGGGAATCGGCATTGGACTCGGATTCCTCTTTTACGTGAAAGACACCCGGCTGCCAGGCATATGGGCCTCCAGACTGCGTCCGCTATACCAAGCCAGTTACCACAAATATTGGGTTGACGAATTTTTTGGGTGGGCGGTCACAAGACGAACTATGGATGTTGCACGCGCGGTATTCGCGTTTGATTCGAAGGTAGTCGATGGCGGCGTTAATGGAGCAGCCTGGTTGACAAAACTTTCCAGCCGTGTGACTGGCGGGACCGATCAATATTTCGTGGATGGACTGGTCAACGCCGTGGCGGCTTTTGTTGTCCGTCTGATGTCGCCGCTATTCCGCGCCGCGCAGACCGGTTTCGCACAAAACTACGCGCTCGTGATGGTGTTTGGGCTTTTGGCTGCGGTGGCAATGTTTTTTGGCGCCGACATCTTGAAGGCATTTAGAAGTTTCTTCGCTTTTGGTTTTTGAAAGTGTCTGCTGATTGCTGACTGCTGATTTCTTACTATTAACTACGGACATCTTATGAACAATCTGCAAATTCTTTCCATCGTTACGTGGCTGCCTACTTTGGGAGCCATCGTCATTCTTGCCCTTTTTAAGAAAGACCAGGCGAGCCTCATTAAGAAATTTGCCACAGCCTGGTTTGGGCTCGCATTTGTCGCCTCATTATTTCTCCTTAAGTATGACCGGGCGATTGCTGGAATGCAGTTTCTCGAGGATTACCAGTGGATCCCTGTGATTGGCGCGCGCTATCAAATGGGCGCTGACGGCGTGGCGGTTTTGCTGATTGTGCTAACGACACTGCTGGGCGTTATCGCAGCCTTGTCTTCATGGAATTACATTCAGAAGCGCGAAAAAGAATATTACGTTCTATTGCTTCTCCTTCAGACTGCGGTTGTCGGCGTCTTTACGTCGATGGATCTCTTCCTCTTCTACTTGTTCTTCGAAGTTTCACTCGTGCCTATGTATTTCCTGATTGGCATCTGGGGTGGCGAAAACCGCCTGTACGCGGCAATAAAATTCTTCCTGTATACCCTAGTTGGATCGGTTGTGATGCTGCTCGGCGTTTTGAAAATATATTTCTTGACGCAAGACACTGCTCTGACCGGCCAGATCACCCAGGCAACGATCGACCTATTGGCGGGAAACAAGGACGCGGCGGCTATGGTTTCCAGCACTGTGCAGGCGGCAGCACAGAATGGAACAGGTACTTTTAATATTCTTTACATGCAGGCTCTCGGCTCAGTGATGCCGATGGGCGCGATGCAGGTACTCCTGTTCTTCGCTTTTGCTCTGGGCTTTGCGATCAAGGTGCCAATGTTTCCGTTCCACACCTGGCTTCCCGATGCGCACGTAGAGGCGCCTACTGCCGGCTCGGTTGTGCTCGCCGGCATTTTGCTCAAACTGGGCACTTATGGATTCTACCGTTTCAACATTCCCATGTTTCCCGCGGCATCGGCCGACGAAAGTTTTTTCTTTGCCGGAACAGGCCATCAATTCGGTGTGCGCACCATAATGATTTTCCTGGCCATTGTAGGAATCATCTATGGTGCGCTGGCGGCAATGTATTTCGTAGTTAAAAAAGATGGCGACGTTAAAAAACTCGTTGCGTATTCCTCTGTGTCATCGATGGGCATCGTCATGCTCGGGTTGTTTGCACTCAATCCTAATGGCTTAAACGGCGCAGTGCTTCACATGATCAATCATGGGATCTATTCTGCGGCGCTGTTCCTTTTAGTGGGCATCATTTATGAGCGGCGGCATACGCGCAGTGTGGCGGAATTCGGCGGGTTGTCGCATGTCATGCCGGGATATGCGGCCATCTTTTTGGCAATGGTGATGACGGCGATCGGGTTACCGCTGCTATGTGTATTCATTTCAGAATTTTTATCCTTGCGCGGCGCTTTCGAAGCCAATCCTATGTGGGCAGCCTGGGGCGCTCTTGGCATTATCTTGAATGCCGGATACATGCTCTGGCTTTACCAACGGATGTTTTTTGGCACGATCGATAATCCCAGAAATGAAAAGTTGACGGACCTCAGCACTCGCGAATGGCTCTATATGACGCCACTCGTCATCATGTCTCTTTGGATCGGAATCTATCCCAAGCCGTTTCTTAACTACATCGAGCGGCCAGTCAATGCGGTTGTTCGTCAGGTGCGGCCAAACTATCCGATCCCGGGGATGCCTCCGGCTGCCGAAACACAACGGAGAGCAGCGGTGATAAGAGAAAGGTGACTGACGCCGAAGGACCAAAGTCCCAAGTCCCAAGACCAAAGTCCTAACTGACTACCAGCCACTGACCACTACTGACTACATGTTTTTAATACAGGCCAATTCCACAGCGCTATTCAACATAGCCGACTTACAGTTAATCGCTCCTGAGCTGATTCTGACTGTCTGTGCCTGCCTGGCACTGGTGATGGAAGTTGTCCTTCCGTATCGCAAAAGCAAACTCATCGCATACTTTTCACTCGTAGGAGTGGCGCTCGCCGCATTCTCACTTGGCGTTCAATTTTGGTATAGCCGCGATGTCTTGCCGTTGGATGGATTCTACGGAATGGTGCGCCTCGACGGTTTCGCCCTCCTCTTCAAGAGCATCTTTCTCGTCTCTGCTGCACTTGCAATTGCCATCTCCACTCGCTATCTCGATATTGAGGGCGAACAGCATGGCGAATACTACGCCCTGGTCCTCTTTGCCACCGTCGGCATGATGTTTTTGGCCTGCGGCTATGACCTTATCTCCCTTTACATAAGCCTTGAGCTGATGGCCCTCACTTTCTACGTGCTCGTCGCTTTTACGAAACGTGAAAAGCGTTCCAACGAAGCTGCGATGAAGTATTTTTTACTGGGTGCATTCTCGTCTGGCGTTTTGCTCTACGGCATGTCGCTGCTTTATGGAATTGCCGGTTCAACCAACCTGGGCGAAATTGGGCGCAGCGTCGCCACGATCGCAGGAACGTTTGGAGATACCGGAGACTCTGTCGGAACGCTTAGACCGATGCTGCTGCTGGGAATGATCGCCCTGGCGGCGGGTTTATTCTTCAAGATTGCCGCCGTGCCATTTCATATGTGGGCGCCAGACGCTTATGAAGGCGCGCCGACATCTGTCACTGCATTCCTTTCCACCGGATCAAAAGCTGCCAGCTTCGCTCTTTACGCGCGCATTTTCATCGAAGCCCTTCCCAGCATTCGCGCCGACTGGGCTCCGTTGCTGGGCCTGGTGGCTGCAATCACCATAATGGTAGGAAACTGGGCCGCAGTAACGCAGGAGAATTCAAAACGGTTGCTGGCTTACTCTTCGATCTCAAATGCAGGCTATCTCTTACTGGGATTGGTCGCAGGAAACCTCTACGGATATATCGGTCTAACCATTTATTTGCTGGTCTACACGCTCATGAACATGGGCGCCTTTGGCATTATCATCAGCTTGCGGCGACGAGGAATTATTGGCGACAACGTTGACGATATGACCGGGCTCGCGCAAAAAGCTCCCGCCATGGCGGCGATGATGACGGTCTTCATGTTGTCGTTGGGCGGTTTGCCCATGACCGGGGGCTTCATTGGCAAGTATTTCCTTTTCGGTGGCCTGTTGCAGCGCGGCCAGGCAGACGGCAAATCGTGGTACTACTGGCTGGCCGGTTGGGCAATAATCAACACGGTCGTTTCTTTTTACTACTATGTGCGATTCATCAAGGTGATGTATCTCGGCGACCGCGTCGCGGATGACAAAGCGCTATCGCTTTCTCCGGCGTTGCGGACCGCCCTGGTAGCCTCGCTTGTCGGTATCCTCTTTATCGGCCTTTATCCACAGCCTTTGATCGAGATTGTTCAGAGACTGATCGCGCCGATAGCAGCCTTATCACCGATGCAGTTTAAATAGACTCCCGGTCGGTAGTCTCCTAATTCAGTCTTCTCTGTGCAATCTCCGTGCTCTCTGTGCCTCGGTGGTGAATGACTGCTAACAAAGACACCACGGAGACACCGAGGACACAGATGGAGCACAGAAAACCACGCAATGACCTACCCTCCGGGTCAGCTTGCGAGCGCAAATTAACGATTTGCGTTACGGTAATCGGTTTACCTGCTGGCGATGTTTTGGTATCAAAGCATCGCCATTATCTTTATGTTTGTCTTCTACTTTTTTGCGGCTATTGTCATCTGGCTAGGCATTCTTTCGCTTCGCGGAGGCCTTACCTTCGCTTCATACGTGAGACGCGAAACAACAACTCCGCCTCCCAACTTCATGCCGTTTGCTTCCGTGATTGCTCCTAATCGTGGGATGGACCAGGGGCTGCGTGAAAATATCGCGGCACTTTTTAAACAAAACTACCCGGCATATGAGATCATCTTAGTCACCGATCGAGCAGCTGATCCAGCGCTCCCTCTGATGAAGGAAATCGCTGATACTGACAGGGAACCGGGACGGGTTTCCGCGCGGGTTGTCATAGCTGGAGACGCCATCGATAGCGGGCAGAAAGTGCACAATTTGCGAGCAGCTGTCTCGGAAGTTGATCTGCGCAGCGAAGTCCTCGTTTTTGTCGATACTGATGCTCGTCCACATGCCGGTTGGTTGAAATCACTCGTCGCGCCTTTGAGCGATGAAAATATGGGCGCGACTACCGGCTATCGCTGGTTTATCCCTTTGAATGGCAGTTTAAGTTCGCATTTGCGATCAGTGTGGAATGCATCGATTGCTTCAGCCCTGGGCGGGCGCGAAGACAAGAATTTTTGTTGGGGTGGATCAACCGCGATGCGAAGGTCGACATTCGAGAGGTTGCAAATCAGGGAGCGTTGGCGCGGCACAGTCTCCGACGACTTCACCATGACTCGTGTCCTTGGGGAAGCCAGGCTACCGATACACTTTGTACCAGATTGTCTGGTCGCTTCTGTGGACAATTGCACCGCACGGGAGCTTATTGAATTCACAAATCGACAGTTAAAGATTACTCGAGTTTACGCCCCTCATTTATGGAAAGCGGTTTTCATAGGCAGCCTCTTATTTAATGCAGTGTTTTTCGGCGGGTTCGCCTTAGTGGTCGCTCGCGCAATTCTGCGACTCCCTTATGCAATACCGCTTATCCTCCTTTTCATAATCTACGCCCTGGGCACAGCCAAGGCTTACATCCGTCTGAAAGCCGTGGCCATCCCCCTCGTAAGTTACCAAAAGCACCTGGGGAAGAGTTTGCCGGCGCACTTGTTTTTATGGCCCATTGCCTCCCTGCTGTTCCTTTGCAATGCCATCACAGCGGCATTTTCACGGCGACTCAGGTGGCGGGGAATAACCTACGAATTGAAATCAGCTACCGAAGCTGTCATCATCTCTCGCGAGTAGGATCGACATTCTTGTTTGTCAACGCAGGACAGACATCAAGTCCGTCAATTAGGTACCGTGCAAATTTGAATCTTTGCAGTCTCTCATTAGCACCGTGGCTTTAGCCCGGTGATTAGTGATGGAGTTTAAAGGGAAACCGTTTAAAACGGTTTCCGGTCGTTGTCGGGCACTAAATTCACCGCGCTAAAGCGGCGGTGCTAATGAGACTACGGGCAAACTGCACCACTAGCCCTTATTAAGTAGGTAACGACAAACAGGAATGCCTGTCCTAACAAATGCCAAACAAAGCCGTACAGCTAATACAACTACTCCGGTCAACTAACCGTGAAAAACGGCTTGGCACGGTCATTCTTTTTGTCACTTCGCGCTGCAACGCGTTTTGTAAGACCTGTTTCTATCATGAGGAGTTGAATCAGCCAGGCGATATGACCTTCGCGCAGATTGAGAAAATATCGCACACCATGCCTGCGATAACAGATCTCTGGTTATCAGGTGGCGAACCAACCCTGCGCCGAGACGTTCCCAGGATCATCGCCACCTTTGTCAAAAATAATGGAGTCCGGCGCGTCATCATTCCGAGCAATGGACTGATCAAATCTCGCGTCCATGAAATTGTTGACCAGGCGTTAGCTTGCCATCCAGAACTCGATCTTTATCTCAACATCGCTCTCGACGGTTACGGCCAAACTCACGATCAGATTCGCGGCGTGCCGGGAAATTGGGAGAAGGCTCTTGAATGCATTCGCTCCCTCTATCCCTTGAAAGAGAAGTACACAGATCGATTCCGTCTTAATGTCAACACGGTTGTCTGCGCCGATAACTACACCGAGATTAGAAAGCTTGGTGAGTTTATGTGGGAAAACTTCCGGCTCGACGGCCAGTATTTCAACATCGTCCGAGGCGAAACATTGGTGGGCGACCAAATCAAGCAGGTGCCCCTAAAAGTCTTGCCGCCAATGTATGAATATATTTCCAAGCTTACAAAGCGTTACGGCGATCGTATGTTCGCGGAAGATGACGCAACCAAACGGTTCGTCAAAAACGTCGCTTACGTCGGAGCGATTACAACTCATTACCGTACTCAACACGCAAACTTTCAAGCCTCAACTCCCTGGCCCTTCCCCTGCACGGCCGGTGAAACGACGGCTGTGATCGATTACAACGGGGACGTGCGTGCCTGTGAGTTGCGCGAAAAATTTGCCACGCTCTCAGATTTTGATTACGACTTTGGTGCGCTCTGGGCTGCAAATGGACACGCTGCAGAACTGAACGCTATTGATGGTGGCAAGGCGTGTTGGTGCACTCATGTCTGCTTCATACACGACTCGATGCGCCATTCGAGTCGCGCAATGTTATATGAAGTTCCCAGGAACTTTCTCAGCCGAGAGAATTGGCAATCGTAAATGCCTGGTCCAGACAATGGTGAAACCAATCGCAAGAGCGGAATCGCTTATGCCGCAGGGCTGGCGCTGTTTTTCTCGGTTGCTTCCCTATCTGGCGTGGGATGGTTACTGGATCGCTGGCTGGGTACGGCGCCGTGGCTTCTAGTGGCGGGTCTTGTCATGGGCGCCATCTCGGGCTTTTATCAGTTCATCCGTCTGACTTCAAAACTTTAGAAAATACCCTTTGTCGTTTCTTGTAAATTGCGGCTCAAATTTCTCCGCGCGCCGTTTAGATAGGGCACTTGTGCCCCCCCTCGCGAGGCGGACAAGTCCGCTTTCTAAACGAATCACAATTTCTCTGTTCCCGCTTTTAAACGATGCAAATTTCTCCGCGCGGCGTTTAGATAGGGCACTTGTGCCCCGCCTCGGGAGGCGGACAAGTCCGCTTTCTAAACGATGCGAAGGTTCTCACCAGCGCAACCTCTGACGGTCTACTTTCCTTCACATGCTGTGCGGACTTCGGGGCGTAGTCGTGAGACGCAAACCGGCAATTTGCGTTACGAAGGCTGTGATAAGTAGCGCATTCATCTCGACAATCGGGCGATTTCCTGTGTAAAATCCCCAGCTTTGCTAACGCGTCTTGCTATGAATAAAACTCCAGACAGTCCAGGCCGAAGTATGTTTTCACGAATCCGCAGCCGCCGTATTGAGGGACGGATTTTCCGCACGATGCTGTTTGCGACAGCCGTCAGTGTTATTGCTAGTCTGCCGTTTGGACAGTGGCGTATTACGACAGGTCTCTTAGTGGGTGGGCTTCTTTCTTTGCTTAATCACCACTGGTTGAGCAGTTCGACTGCCGCGGCATTTAGTGTCGTTTTATCTACTGAAAGTCCGAATGGGGTTAGGCCGCGACTTAAAGTAGCGCCATACATTCTCCGATACTTCGTGGTCACTGCTGTGGTCTTCATTGCATACAAGCTGGGCATAGTTTCCCTTATTGCTACGATCATCGGCTTGTGCAGTTTCGTTGTTGCACTATTTGTGGAAGCCTTTAAAGAGTTTTACATCGCAATCATTCACGGAGAGGAAATCAGTTGATGCTCTGGTTAAAGGAAGCCGCCGAAAAGGGTGCGGAGCACGCTGAGGAATCAGCGGAACACGTCCCTATCGTCGTGCAGTTAGTTAATCACTACTTTGGCGAATGGGCTTATAAGTTCGAAATGAACTATACGTACCCGTTGTGGACTAAATTCTTTGCGAAGTTTAACACCACTCCAGAAGCGGTGTTTGGTCCATACACTCCGGAAACTGCGATCCCGTGGTACACGGTGATGTTTGTGATTGCCTGCATCCTCAGCGTGGTGATCGTTTGGATTCTTAAGGGCCAGTTGTCGGAAGAAGAACCAGGTCACGGACAACAAACGCTCGAAGTTGGCGTGCTTGCAGTTCGCAGCATGCTGGAAGACATTATTGGGCCGCAGGGATTGCAATACTTTCCCGTGGTATTGACATTTGCGGTGCTGATTCTCGTTTCCAACCTGATGGGTTTATTTCCCTTGTTTATGTCTCCTACAGCTGCGGTGAGCGTGACCTTTGCCCTCGGTCTTTCTTCGTTTCTCTATTACAACTGGGTCGGTATCAAGGAGAACGGACTTGGAGGCCACATCAAACATCTGGCGGGCCCGATCTGGTGGATTGCGCCCCTAATTTTCCCGATCGAGTTAATTAGCAACTTCATACGTCCGTTCTCCCTTGGAATACGTCTCTTCGGCAACATGTTTGCCGACGAAAAAGTGTCCCACACAGTTGCCGGTCTTTATCCAAAATATACGCATTGGCTGCTTCCGGTATTCATTATGCCGTTGGGCGTGTTTGTAGCTTTTATTCAAACCTTTGTTTTTGTTCTTCTTTCGCAGCTTTATTTAAGCGAAGTTTCCCATAGCCCTCATGAGGAGCATGACGAGCATGGCGAACATGCGGAGGCCTCTGGTGCCAGCCACGTGCACCCGGAGCCTGCGGCCCTTGCAGCTTCTTGAATATCAATTCTTGTCGCGGGTCGAGCGGTGCGGACAGACGCGTCTGCACACGTTGGCACGCAAGTCCTGGGAAGGATGCAGCCTTACACACCGGAAGTGAACTGATAACTATTAACCTTTTGCTTGGGAGGCGAATGTCTGTCTCGCTGGAGCGCCGTTGTTCGAGGGGCGGTGGATACCGGATGCAGGCGAAATCATAACAGCCAGTGATCACTTCTTTGTGTTTCCGGTTTAGCATTCAATGAGGTCTGAGGTTTAAATCTCAGCAGGAGAAACCGAATGAGAAAACTCAACTTACTTTTTATGGTTCTTGTTGGTGTGTTGCTGAGTGCAATGCCAGTTTTCGCACAAGCCGCGCAGCCCGCGGCCGATAACAGCGCCGGGCTGAAAGCCATTGCAGCAGGCGTGGGCTTTGCAATTGCGGTGTTTGGAGGCGCGCTTGGCCAGTCACGCATCGGCGCGGCAGCCTGCGAGGGTGCGGCGCGTAATCCCGGTGCAGCAGCTAAGATTCAGACTATGATGATCCTGGGACTAGCGCTAATTGAATCGCTGGTTCTGTTTGCCCTGGTCATTGTGTTCGTGAAAGTCTAGTCAAATTAAAAGTCGGTACTGGGTCAGTTTGATGTCCGATAAGCTTCAGCTTGTCGTAACGCCGCGACAACTTAAAGGAAGCTAATTAAGTATCTTCGACGTGTAGCGTCGGCATGAGTTTAGCCCGGCGTTTCAAACCGGGGTCCCCGCGCGGGCAGCCCGCGTGGGGTGGTAGCGCCGGGGATCAGATGGTTAGAGGATTCTCGTCGCGTAGCGACGATTGAATTCGCACTAACTTCAGGCGTCGCTACGCGACGCTACACTTCGTCGACCTTTCCCGGCCTTTGAAAGGCCGGGCTAAAATTCACACCGACGCTACGCGTCGAAACTAATTGTTCAGAGCCTCCTAAAGTTTATCGGACAGCGAAACTGACCCACTACCTAAAAGTCGGAGTCTTAACAGATGGGGCGGCGCTTGATGCTTCGCTTGCATCTTTGTGTCTGGTCGTATCTTTGCCGCCATCTAAACGTCTGTGATACGCTCTCCATATCTCCCCAAGAAAAACATTCTCCCGAATAAAGAGGGACAGACATTCTTGTCTGTCGGTTTATTGAAGACAAATGACAGGCTTGAATGCCTGTCCTACACAGGTTAGCGAGGACGTTACCGACCGATGAAAGTTTGTCCGAAGTGTGGAAGAGAATATCCGGACACAATCACCTTGTGCCCTTCCGATGGTGTTGCTCTCGAGAAAACGGGTGATTCCTTACTCGGCAAAACTCTGGCCGGAAAATATCGCATTGAAGAACGTCTTAGCGAAGGCGGCATGGGCACGGTTTACCGCGGCACTCATGTCTTGATGGACAAGACTGTTGCGGTCAAAGTTTTGCGTCCTTCGCTTGCCGCCGATGAGAAGATTGTGGCGCGGTTCTCGCGAGAAGCGCGCGCAGCCTCCCGAATTTCCCATCCACATGCGCTGAGCGTCACCGACTTTGGAGAAGCCGAAGACGGCGTAGTTTTTCTTGTGATGGAATACTTGAGTGGAAAAACGCTCAAGCAGATCATTCGGGAGGAAGGACCTATGCCATTGCCCCGGGCCGTGGAGATCCTTCGCCAGGTGGGCGGTGCGCTTGAAACGGCACACGCTGAGGGGGTCGTCCATCGCGATCTAAAGAGCGACAATATTATGTTGCTTAGCAGCTCGGGTACTGATTACGCGAAGGTGCTGGACTTTGGCATCGCGAAAATTAAGGAACGCGATGGAGCCTACGACCCGGGCTTAACTGCTCCTGACCTCGTTATCGGCACGCCGCAATACATGTCGCCGGAGCAATGTTCGCAGTCGCCAGATATTGATGCGCGTTCTGATATCTACTCGCTTGGCGTAATTCTCCACGAAATGTTTGTGGGCCACGTGCCGTTCACAGGTGAGTCGCCCACGGCAATAATGCTGAAGCACCTGCAGCAACCCGCCCCTTCGGTATCAGAAGAAAGAACTGACCTGCCGCCCGCAGTTGCTCGCGTAGTAACTCGGGCGCTCGAGAAGCGACCAGACGATCGCTACCAGACTGCGCGTGAATTGGTGGAAGACTTTACGCTCGCGGCCGGAATGGAGCCTGCCGGCGTTTTGTCCACAGGGAATAGCCGTCGGCTGGTAGTTCCGACCACATCTGTTTCGGGGCCATTGATTGATGACGCGGACGAAGAAACCCTGGTGCGTCGAATGGTAACGACGCCGATGGCGCCGGCAGTTTCCCAATACGCTCCCACACCGTTGCCTGCACAGATGCCGCCGACGGCCGCTAGTTTTAATCCATGGAGAGTTCTGATTCCTTCGATGGTTGGGTTGCTCCTGATCTTCGGCGTGATTTACGTTCTTACGCGCAACTCTCAGCCTGCGACCGCTAATCCAGAGGGCTCACCTTTGGTAGCCGATCCGAATAGCCAACCCGTAGAGCCAGCGAGCCCGCCCACGGGACGGTCCGAATCCGGAATTCCAGCGGGCGGCGTCACCAACCCAACTGCAGACGCAAACGTCAACGCTAATATCTCCGCCTCTCCTTCACCAGCTGAGGACCCTAATGCCGCTCCTGGCGTTAACCTGAACGACAATACGAACGAAAACAGTAACAAGAAGGCTCCGACAATACCGTTGCCTTCGCCGTCGCGCCAAATAGAAAATATTGAAACGCCCCCACCATCACCGGCGGCGACGAAGCCGCCAGCGCCGAAACCCACACCACCATCTGCCAGCGCTTCACCTCCTGGAACTCTGCAATAGATTGTTTTTATGGGGAAGGACGTCAGTCTCCAGACGCCGTGTGGGAGATTGTCCCTCGTATGATATCGACCAGGTGATCCTCCTCATCAAATAAGATCTGAATTTCGAGGGCATAGCAGGGAACCCTGTGACTGAAGGATTTCAGCTTGATCGCGTCCTTTGCTGTGGTTATCAGGCTTCTGGCCCCTTTGACCGATGCCTCGTCAACCAGTTTGTCGAGTTCTGATTGTTTGTATTGATGATGGTCTGCAAACGCTCGAGTGAACGCCAGCTTGTTTCCCTCGCTACGCAGTCGCTCGAAGAACGATTCTGGATTTCCCACACCGCAAAATGCACCTACTGGTTGAGGAAGTAGATCATCGCGATGCGTGCTTTCGACATCGACTCTTCGAATACCTGACGTTAGCATGCGCGACGATAAGACCGGCGCATTGATAACAAATTGCTGAACCGCTTCCTTTATTGGAGTCAAAACCTCGATCTGTTCAGCCCTCGTGATCACCACACAATCGGCGCGGGACAAGCCGCGAGGTGATTCTCGCAATCTTCCGTGAGGGAGTAAGCTGCCGCCGCCCCAGGGATTAGTGGCATCGATAGCCACGATGTCCAGATCGCGCGCGAGTTGTAAGTGTTGAAAGCCGTCGTCGAGTACAAAGACTTCTGTGTCCAGGTTGTTGATGGCCCATTTTCCTGCTGCCGTTCGATTGGGATTGGAAATGACTGCCGCTATCCCGATCAAATTGTTGGCCAACAGAAAAGGTTCATCTCCCGCTTCGCGTTCGTTAGTCAGGAGCTCACTTCCATCGGACACCACAACTTGCGCTTTTGGATTGGCTTTACCGTAGCCCCTGGTTAAGACGCAGATTTTTTTCCCGGCGCGCGCGCCTTCATGTGCCCCCAGATTGGCAATCGTACGACAAACCCATTCGACCAACGGTGTCTTGCCGGTTCCGCCTGTGGTTATGTTGCCAACGCTGACGACCGGCACAGGGAGTTTTGAAACAGCAAGCAGGCCTCGCTGATAGGCTGCCACGCGTGCTCGCGTAAGTGCACTGTAAATTGCGCCAAGAGGTATGAGTATCGATGAGGCAGAAGCGTTCATGCCGTGGGGGCGCTTTGAGCGCGCCGGGAATTAACATTTTCCACTACGTTCCCAGAGTAGAGCAGGATAGAACTCAGCAAATCCAGGGAGCGTTCAGTGGCCCCGCGGTTTTCTTTTACCAGGCGTCGCGCATGATCGCCAATTTGTTTTCTCCTTGCAGGGTTAGTGAGCAATTCGGAACTCACGTTTGCCAGCTCTACCGCGGCTTCTGAATCTGACAAGGGTGGTAACTGAATGATAGCTCCGGCATTTACAAAGTTTTCTACGATCAACTGAAAATTGAAAGTGTGCGCGCCTGTGATAACGCAGGCTCCTGCTGCTGCCGGCTCAAGTAAGTTATGTCCACCGGTATTTGCGATGCTTCCACCCACGAAAACAATCGATGCCAGCGAATAGACCGATTGCAGCTCCCCAATGCTATCCAGAAGAATAACCTGTGATTGTTGGTCGTTCTGCTTTTCAGGCGCGGTTCGGCGAGTCCATTGAAATCCCGAAGCTTCGATTAGAGTAGCTACTTCTCCGAAGCGCTCGGGGTGACGCGGAGCAATCAATAGTCGCGGCTGTAAGCCGGATTTAGAGTTTATTAGTTTGAGAGCCTCGAGAATGATTCGTTCTTCTTGAGCATGTGTGCTCGCGGCCAGAATCAACGGGCTGCCGCCGTCAAGGCTAAATCGCTTATTAAGCTCCTGGGTCAGAAAATGAGTCACCGGCGTAGTCCCGGCATCAAATTTCAGACTCCCGCAAACAAAGGTCTTGTCCGGATCCATCCCAAGCGCGCGGAATCGTTGAGCATCATCTTCGGTTTGCATTATCGCTACTTTTATCCCGCCCAGAACCCGCGACATGAAGCTCTTGATCCACCCATAGCGCCGAAACGAGCGTTCCGAAAGCCGGCCGTTTACTATAGCTACAGGAATCTGTTGAGCCTGACATTCGCGCAAAAAGCCCGGCCACAGCTCTCTTTCCACGAGGAGAACAGCAGCAGGATTAATGGCCTTTAGGGTTTTCCTGGCAATCCAGCGCCAGTCAAAAGGGAAGTAAAAGACCTTATCCGCTTCATGCTTAAGAATCTCACGAGCGAGCTTCTGGCCGGTAAGTGTAATTGTGGAGATTGCGATGGCATATTCAGGAAATCGCTTTCTTATGCCTTGCACCAAAGGGCGAGCCGCCTGTGTTTCACCGACTGAGACACAGTGAAGCCAAACTACCGGCCGCCCATCTTTCGGCATTGGCGTCACCGATCCTAATCGCTCGCGAAATCCTGCCACATACTTCCCATGGCGAAATGCGTCAAATGCAAAGCGAGGTATTAGTACGAGAAAACCCAGGCCAAGGAGAAGGCTGTAGATGAAGTACATGGGCGATGGATGAAAGTTACCAGACTACACCGCGAATTGCTTTCTACCTTATCACCCAACTCCTCGTACTGTTTACTTGGCGCGTTCGATGTAGCGGCCTTCGGTGGGGTCGACCCTTATGCGATCTCCTTCATTAACGAAGGGTGGCACAGTAACTGTAACGCCGTTCTCCAGCGTCGCCGGTTTGTTCACGTTAGAAACAGTGGCGCCTTTCATGGTGGGTTCTGTCCGGGTAACGGTCAGTTCCATAGACGGCGGCAGGTCGATACCTATGGGGGCTCCTTCGTAAAACTCCGCTTGCAGCTTGAGTCCGGGAGTCAACCACGGCGCTGCATCACCTAATTCCTCTTCACTAAGGGCGACCTGCTCATAGTTTTCCGTGTTCATGAAATGATGATGCGATCCGTCAGAATACAGGTACTCCATTTCATGCTGTTCCAGGGTGGCTCGTTCTACCGTGTCGGCGGAACGGAAGCGGTGTTCGAAAGACGAACCGGTTTTGATGTTCCTGAGCTTAGTCTGAACCATTGCGCGCAAATTACCCGGAGTGTGATGACGAAATTCCATAACTTTGCATGGTTCGCCTTCGAAAAGTATCAGCATTCCGCGCCGAATATGAGTTGCTGGGATAGCCATAGATTTACTTCTGTCTCCGCATGGTGCCTATGTTTCTGAATCGCGAGCTTACACACACGCGTTCTGGGTGTTTTCGAAACGCGTAGTCTAGCGAGGCCTAAGGGGCTTTGTCCAGTAAGAGAAAAGGCCGAACTGCTAATCCTACATACAAAAAGGCGGCTGCCCCGAAACCGTAAATCAATTCGGGATCAACCACCTTTTTTGAGGAAGCCCACCTACCTCGATTGTGTAAACGTCTTAGTGCCGCGAAGGTTCCATTTTGAGCTAAGCAGCTCGAGCCCGCGGCACACGGCGCTGACGAGCCACTTGTTCCAGCCAACGTTGGGCGTCTTCATACTTAGCAAAACGGCGCTCATCGAGACGAAATGCCGCTGTGTGATAATACCGGCGACCATTTATCATCCGAGCCGCATGCTTTATGTGAAGCATTTCATGATAAAGAATGTATTCAACAAACCAATCAGGCACTTGAGGCGAATCGAGAGACTTGCTAATCGTAATTGTTTCGTATACGCGATCGTGATGACCGAGGATGCTGCGCGTCTTGCGTTGGGACCAGGTAATAGTCGGTTTTTCGAGATTGGCCTCGAAATATTTGCGATTTAGCCTGGCGAACATCTTATCCAGGTCATAGGTGCTGCCCTGTGCGCTGGAAATCATTTTCCTGCCGCGTCGTCTGCGGGCTATGTCTGATGAACGCATAACCTCCGGTGTCAGCGAGTAGTCCCGATAAGTTCGGTCGTGAACTGCCGGGACCTTCTTACCGAGCAATCTAGCCACCAGCACGAAGGCCAGAGCCCGCATAACCTCGGGCGGGCAATCTTTACAGACGTCAGACAAACGCACGTATACTTGTCCAGAACGTATCCTGATGGTGTGACGCAAACCGGCGTAAGGATAAAACCGCACGTCTATACTTGGTACGCCTCGACTGCTGCTCAGGTGATGAAAAGCATCAATGAAAAACTTTTTCACCTCGTTCATTGCCCGCTACTCCTGACTAACTCGACAAAATTATTGCGGTTCAAATGTTAAATCCAGGTGCAGAGTCAGTGAAATCTGTGACTCTAGCTCCGACTGTCGACCCCAGGGGCTTTGGGTTACTGAAGCTGGAGGTGTGCTCATCTTACGGAGAACCCTTGCCGACCGTCAATTGATCCGAGGGCCGGCCGAAAAAGCCCTGAAAAACACGCTATTTTTTAGGATTAAGGCGCCGGAGGCGTGGCCCGGCGAAACTCGTCGGGTGAGCCTGCCATCACCTCCAACAGGGGTCACGAGAGAACTGAAGATTCGCAGGTAAGTCTTTGAAGGAGCGTGGATTATCTGTCCTGTGGAGAGCGCAGAGCTTTTAGGGTCTGACGTTTGCAGCCCGGCAAATAATTCCTTTATACTGCCGTGCGGTCGCGATCCAGCTATCCGTCGTATTTTTCCGACCCCTTGAACATAAATTCCAGGTTACCCCAGTGGCAATCACCTTAAGCTAATAATTTAATGCCCCGTCGCAACCCAACGCTCCAAACCGCCGAAAAGAATATTATCGACGCTCGTGCACAAGCCGTGCTTGTTGCCGTGATCAAGGAACACCTGGTGACGGGAGAGGCGGTGGGCTCGCTCATCCTGGCGGATCGTTTTTCCAACAGTCCCGGTTGGAGTTCGGCAACTATCAGAAATGTCATGGGAGAGCTGGAGGAAGCCGGATTCGTAGAACAACCGCACACGTCGGCCGGCCGGGTGCCGACGGATAAGGGTTATCGTTATTACGTAGACAATATTCTGGAGGAGGCGCGACTATCTCGTGCTGATCTCCGCTCGATTGACAAAGTTTTTACTTCCAGCGGATTTGATTTGGCAACTTCGTCGGATCGCATTATGGAAAAGATGTCTCACGCCCTCTCAGAGCTTTCCGAGAACGTGGGCATCGTAATTTCGCCGTCACTGGCTGAGAATCGACTAAGTCACATCGAATTCGTTCAGCTCTCAGATAAGCGAATCCTTGTTGTTTTGGTAACTACCTCAAACACCATTCACAACAAGATCATCAGGTTAGAAGACAACATTACACAGGACGAACTCGAGCGGACTGCGCGTTATCTCAACACGGAATATAGCGGCAAAAGTTTGGTAGCTATTCGAGCGGAAATCCTTGAGGTGATGAGCGAGGAAAAGGCTCTTTATGATCGACTGTTAAGGAACGCTATATTACTTTGTGATATGAGCCTGGATGGGGAAGAGTCTAGTACCGGTGATGTCTACGTCGATGGCGCGTCAAATATCCTCGCTAAGCCAGATTTTGTCGATGTTGACAGAATGCGCGAGCTGTTTAAAACCTTTGAAGAAAAGTCTCGCCTGATCAGGATTCTGAATGAGTGCGTCGCTCGTGAAAAGTATTCTTTGGCGGGAGATGTCCACGTCGTCATCGGTCGTGAACACCCCATCTCGTCGATGCGAAATTGTGCGTTAATTACCGCACCCTACCGGCTCGGCTCAAACGAACAGATGGGGACCCTCGGCGTTGTCGGTCCGATGAGGATTGAGTATTCCCGCATTATGGCTATGGTAAACTACATGGCGCGATTAATTGAGCGGCGACTCGACGAAGAAGCACGCGCTTGAGCAGTAGAAAAACTTTGGATGGATGGAAATTACCCGATGGCTCCTGAGAAAAAGGGAAAGAGGTCGAACCGTATTCCAATTAGTTTTCTGGATTCAGACAAGGAAACCAATCGGGACGTCGAAAGTGAAGAACCACCCGACCAGTTCGTGGCGGATGATGAGCCGGAGCTGATGAGCGATATGTCCTCAGATCTCGAAGCAGCAACGCACGAGCAAGAAGCGTTTGATACGGGTGATCCTCCAGTTCAACCCTCTCCACAAGCTGATGGCTCACCGGGTGAAGCATCATCGATGTCAGGGGGCCCCGAATTCGCTGAATTAGTCGCTACCAGGGCCGAATTGAAACGCCTTGAAGGCGAAGTTAAGGACTTGCGAGAGAGTCTGGCCCGGCGTCAAGCGGATTTTGAGAACTACCGCAAAAGAATGGAGCGGGAACGTAGCGAGACTTACAATCGAGTAGTCGCGGATATTGCAGCAAAACTTTTGCCCGTGCTCGATAATTTGAAAAGGGCATTGGAGACTGAAGCTTCCGTTGAAGCCGCCGAATCGGATGAGTTTCGGCACTTTTTGAGTGGTGTAGATCTGATCTATAAGCAGCTTTACGGCGTGCTTGATGCCCTGGGTGTTAAGCCGGTTCTGGCCGAGGGGGAGCAGTTCAATCCACATCTACATGAAGCAGTCGTCACCGAGCCTACGGACGATTTCGAACCTGATACCGTCATGCAAGAGATAGTTCGCGGATTCAGGATGGGGGACAAGTTGATTCGTCCCGCGTTGGTGAAAGTGGCAACTAAGAAGTAATCCTGTAAGTAATCCTGGCCAACTAGGACACTCAAATGGGAAAAGCTATCGGCATAGACCTCGGTACTACCAACTGCTGCGTTTCTGTCCTTGAAGGCGGCACGGTTCAAATTGTGCCCAACAAGGAAGGCGGGAGAACTACGCCCAGCGTAGTGGGCTTTACTGATAAGGGTGAACGCCTGGTGGGTCAAATAGCGAAGCGACAGGCTGTGACGAATGCCGCCAATACCGTCTATGCCGTGAAGCGCCTGATTGGCCGTAAATACAATTCGCCTGAAGTGCAGAAAATGCACGAAACTTCGGCGTTTGAGATTGTGGATTCTCCCAATGGTGACGCGCGCGTGCGCGTTCAGGGCCGAAGCTACAGTCCCCCCGAGTTGTCTGGAATAGTTCTTCAGCGATTAAAAGCCGCAGCTGAGGATTTTCTGGGAGAGCCGGTCACCGATGCGATTATCACCGTTCCCGCTTACTTCGACGACTCTCAACGTCAGGCCACCAAAGACGCAGGAAAAATTGCCGGCCTAACAATTGAACGTATTATCAATGAACCTACTGCGGCCGCGCTGGCTTACGGATTTGGTAAGGCCGAGGTGGAGCGGCTTGCCGTCTATGACCTTGGCGGGGGCACTTTCGACATTTCGATTCTCGAGATGAGCGATGGGGTCTTTGAGGTGCTGTCCACGTCTGGAAATACGTTTCTTGGCGGTGAGGATCTGGATGAGCGGATTATGAACTGGATGGCGGACCAATTCCTGAGCGATACGGGAATTGACCTGCGACAGGATCGGCTCGCGTTGCAAAGATTGAAGGAAGTAGCTGAACGAGCGAAGTGTGAACTCTCCTCATCTACGGAAACGAATATCAACCTCCCTTTCATCGCCGCAGACGCCACGGGACCCAAGCATTTCAATAAAGTCTTAACCCGGGACGAGTTTGAAGGTTTAATCGGGGACTTGATCGAGCAAACTGCAGAACCTTGTCGCAAGGCGCTTGAGGATGCAAAGCTGCAACCTGCCGATATAGGCAAAGTGATTCTGGTTGGTGGCCAGACGCGATCTCCAATCGTGGAACGCACGGTGGAGAAAATCTTCGGCAAGAAGCCCTCGGCTGAAATCAATCCCGACGAAGTAGTAGCGATGGGAGCGGCAATTCAGGGCGGCGTCTTAACCGGGGACGTTAAAGACATCGTTCTCCTCGACGTTTTACCGTTAAGCCTGGGCTTGGAAACGCGAGGCGGGCTGTTTACCAAGATTATCGATCGGAATTCCACCATTCCATTGCGTAACAGCCTGACATTCACGACGGTCGTGGACAATCAGACATCTGTGGAGATTCATATTTTGCAGGGTGAGCGCGAAGTTGCTGAAGGCAATCGCTCGCTGGGAAAATTTGAATTGGTGGGTATTCCCCCGAGCCCGCGAGGCGTACCGCAAATCGACGTTTCATTCGAGGTTGACGCAAACGGCATCGTCTCAGTATCAGCCCAGGACAAGGCTACCGGACGCGAGCAGCAAATGCGCATTACTCCGAGTTCTGGCCTGGCTCCAGATGAGATTCAACAGCTCATCAAAGAGGCGGAGGGTTTTGCGGAGACCGACCGCGATGCGAAAGAAATCGTTGTGTTGCGTACGAAATTGGAATCGCTGCTCCGAAATACTCAAAAGGCATTCACGAAGTATGGCGGTATGCTTTCTTCAAACGATCAAGAGATAGCTGACCGTATATTTGGCGAGGCTGAAGCGGCCTCCACTACGGCCGACGGACGTGAGGCTATTAATAAAGCTCTTACTGCACTCGAACGAGTTGCCGGTCAACTCACTTCCGTAATGATGAATCCTACCAAGGAATCCACAACCATCGGCGACGATCCGACCAATCAATTTACAAAGTTCTAAGATTTTTAATTCATAAAAAAAGCGAGAGGTTCTTAGAAAGTCTGGATGAGTAAACGAGATTATTACGAAGTGCTGGGTATTAGCCGCACTGCAACCGACCAGGAATTGAAAAGTGCCTATCGCCGCCTGGCCATGCAGTATCACCCTGATAAAAATCCGAACGACGCGACCGCAGAGGAAAAGTTTAAAGAGGCTGCTGAGGCATATAGCGTTCTTGCGGATGCCAATCAGCGCCAGCGGTATGATCGTTTCGGTCACGCAGGTGTTTCGAGCGGCGCGGGTCAAAGTTGGGGCGCGCCGGGTTTTGGCGGGATAGAAGATATCCTGGGCGATCTTTTTGGTTTTAGTGATGTCTTTGGTGGTGGTCGAGCTGGAAGCCGCCGCTCGGCAGCACAGCGTGGTGCCGATCTGCGCTA
>JBHEMV010000024.1:438-16212 GCA_046262375.1 Pyrinomonadaceae bacterium | reverse complement strand
GCTCGAACTTGCCAACCTTGCCGTGGTACCGGGCGCGTTGTTAAAAATCCCTGCTCGGAATGCCGCGGTGCTGGGCGTCTCGAACGCGAAAAGCAGATGGAGGTCAAGATCCCCGCAGGAGTGGAGACTGGCTCTCGATTACGTGTACAAGGGGAAGGAGAGTCTGGCACTCAGGGAGGTCCCTCAGGAGATCTCTATGTTGTAATTCATCTTGCCGAGCACGAGCGTTTTGAGCGGCAGGGAAGCAATCTCTACGCATCGCTGCCGATAACCTTTGCGCAGGCCGCATTGGGAGCAGACGTTTTCGTAGGGACTATTGAGGCAGAAGAAAAAATCAAAGTTCCGACCGGAACCCAAACGGGTACCGTCTTTCGCATAAAGGGCAAAGGCATGCCCGTGCTGGGCGGTCGTGGACGTGGGGATCTCTTTGTATCAGTTAGTGTCATCACGCCCACTTCATTGACACGGGAACAACGAAAACTTCTCGAGCAACTGGCCGTAGTCGAAAACAAGGACCTGGAAGACAAAGGTTTGGTCGATAAAGTTCGTGATATTTTCGGCTGAGCGTGCAGCGCAACTAACGTGTTGTTGTAGGGGCAGGGCGCTTTGCCCTAAAAGTCCTCCGTTGCTGGGCCGAACTGACATGGTCCGTGACTTTTGAGGCAAAGCCGAGGCAGGGCTTGTCCCCGTCCGTCGTTGTGGAGCCTCGTTTACGGGCAGGCATAAAGCCTCCCCTCCAGTTCTTCTCTCCCGAGAACTGGAGTCGCACTCCAAAATATCAAAGCCGGTAACGCACTTTGGCCCGCCTGAGAGCCTCATCGTCGTTATCGACGTTTTGTAATCGTAGTGTTACGTCAGCATTTAGATCTAACCCCGCTCGTTCGCCTGACTGGAGTTTTACCGTACCTGCCGCCGCTATCATTGCAGCATTGTCTGTCGAGAGATGAAGTGAAGGAAAATATGCGGGAACTCCCAAATGCTTCGCAGCGTGCTGCGCCGCTTCTCTCAAAGCACCGTTGCAAGCCACTCCACCAGCTACAATCAGGGTCCTCAGTCCCTGCGGCAGGTAGTCTTTCGCGATGCGCTCCGTAGTTCCGATCAGAGAGCGTACAACAACGCTCTGAAAACTCGCCGCCAGATCCTTAATCGCTTGCGTTGGTTCCTCTCCATAGGTAATAGGCTTCAATCCGGCTTCTCGAACGTGTTTAGTGACGGCAGTTTTCAAGCCACTAAAACTAAAATCGGCCGAGCCATCACCCATTCGGGGCAGCGAAAATTTAACGGCCTTCGGATCCCCTTCGCGTGCGAGCCGCTCGATAATGGGCCCGCCCGGATAACCGAGTCCCAACATTTTGGCCACCTTATCAAACGCTTCCCCGGCGGCATCGTCGCGCGTGCGGGCGAGAACCTTATATTTTCCGGCGCTTGCGACAAAAAAGAGATTCGAGTGGCCACCGGAAACAACCAACGCCAGCGCAGGATACTCAACAGGTGGGTTCTCAAAGGCGACTGAGTAAATGTGCCCCTCGATGTGATTCACCCCGACCAGCGGTAACTCGAGCGCAAAAGCCATAGCCTTCGCATACGAAACTCCCACGAGCAACGAGCCTACCAGTCCAGGTCCAATCGTAACGGCAATGCCGTCGATTTCACGGGTACTACGTTTCGCGCGCGCGAAAGCTTCTTCAACAATCGGAACAATTTTATCGAGGTGCTCGCGAGATGCCAGCTCAGGAACTACGCCGCCAAAGCGTTTATGCGTTTCCACCTGGGAAGCAATGACAGATGAAACGATTTCCCGGCCATCGCGCACAATGGCCGCAGCCGTTTCATCACATGAAGTTTCGATTCCCAGTACGAGCATGAATGGATTCTAACAATGATTATGTGAGGTGGCGAAGTGGGGGCGTTCCAGGGACGTTTAGAGGCAGACGTTGCCCGCGGCTGGCTTCGCGGGCAACGGCCCCTCGCCTCAACGGATGAATACTTTTAGCTCATCACTTCACGGAAGGTCGAGACAAAGGTTTCCATTTGCGGCCCCGTGCCGATGGTTACGCGCATGAAGTTTGGCAGGGCAGGGAACACGCGTCCCACTTCGACGTTGCGTTTGCGCATGGCTGCGATGACTGGTCTCACTTCCCGGCGAAGATCAATCATCAGGAAGTTGGCGTGCGACGGAATATACTTGAAGCCTAACTTGTCCAGTTCGGAATACACTTGCTTCTTAACTTCGCTGTTGCGCCGCCGGCCTTGTTCAACTTGTTGCACGTCTTGCAGACTAGCCGATGCCGCGACAAGCGCCATGATATTCACGCTGTCCCACGTTTGCTGGGCGCGCATGCGCTGAACGAGCTCAGGCCTCGCGACGCAGTAACCGCAACGCAAACCCGCCATCCCGTAAATCTTGGAAAACGTCCGGGCAACGATCAGGTTGCGATACTGCTTCACCAGGGGGATAACGCTCTCGTAGTCTTTCGATTCAACGTAATGATGATAAGCCTCGTCGATGAGTACAATCGTCTGGCCTGGCATCTTCGCAAGAAACGTCCGAATCTGATCTTTTGGCGTGATGGTAGCGGTTGGATTGTTTGGGTTGCAGATGTAGATCAATCCCACATCGTTCGACGCTGCCGACATCTTATTCAAATCGTGAGCGTAATCTGTCGTGAGATCTGTTTTCACGACCTCAGCGTTGGCAGCTCGGGCATGAGCCAAAACAGCCTCGAAGGTTGGATTGCCAACCCCAAGCTTCTTACCCGCGGTCGTGAACGCGGCGGCCGCAACTTTCAGGATCTCACCCGAGCCGTTGCCGAGAAGAATCTGCTCTGACGCGACGCTGTGCATCTTTGCCAAAGCTTCAACAAGCACTCGTTCGTGCTCATCCGGGTAACGCCACGCGAGACTAAAAGCATCAGTCATCGCTTTCACAGCCATCGGCGACGGACCATAGGGGTTCTCGTTTGAGCTGAGACGGACTACGACCGCGCCATTTGAAGGCATGCTGGCCAGCCGCAAAGCAGGCGCTGACACAGACAGTGACGGTCTCAGCGCAGCATACGCTGCACTAGTACCAAGAATCTTCGCGAATCCACGACGGGAAATCCCTGTATTCATAATTCCTCCACAAACCTCCCAATCACCCGGCTTGTCTCAGCACCCGTATTTCTTTGCTTCGTAAAAGCTGAGCGTGGAGTCACCCTGTCTCAATATTCGGCTGCGAATTATACCCCCCGCTGCATCTTTCAACTCATTTTTGTGATGGTGTTCGACAATAAGCAAACCTTTTTCAGTTAGCAGGCTAGACGTTTCCGCGCCGAAGTTGTTGAGGACCTGCAGGTAATCGTTAGCGTACGGCGGATCAAAGAACGCAATATGCCAGCGCTCCGACGCCAGGTGTTTACGATTGATGGCCTGACGAAGAAACTCCGCCGCCTCCGCCTGGACCACCTGAGTTTCATCTTCTGGAATCTGACAGAGGGCGAGATTCGCTTCGATCAAAGCACACATCTTTCGCGAACGGTCGACGAATGTGACATGGCGTGCACCCCGCGAGAGTGCTTCGATCCCTACCGCTCCCGAGCCCGCGCATAGATCTAAGAAGCGCGAACCTTCAATTCTCGGAGCAATCACATTGAAAAGCGTTTCGCGCAGTCGATCCGAAGTAGGCCGCACCTGAAGAGAGGGAGGGCTTTTCAAATTTCGGCCGCGATATTTTCCAGCGATTATTCGCAATTGCTGAATTTAACCTGAACACTAAAGGCATCGATCCGCAGATTAAGCAGGTCACCCTATAAAGTTTATCGGATAGAACAGAGCAGAAAAACACCTTGGCACAGGGTATTGCGCCCGGCCCTCTTCTTCAATTAGTGACACTTGTGTAATCTGCGGATTTAATCAACCGACAGCCGCGAGGCCGAAGCGAGGGTCCGTCCTAATCCGTTGAATCATCTTCGTTGTTTCGGGCGATCGATCACCTTTATTAAGATAGAACTCGGCTTCCTTTCGTGCAGCTTCGAGGATTTGCTGGTCGCGGACGAGATTTGCGATGCGAAATTCGGGAAGCCCTGACTGTTTCGTTCCCAGAAGTTCGCCGGGACCGCGCAACTCGAGATCTTTTTCCGCGATAAGGAAGCCGTCATTCGTTTTCGCCATAATCCCGAGACGCTCTTCTGCAACGCTCGTCTTTTTGTCAGAAGTCAGTAGCACGCAGTAACTCTTTTTGGCGCCACGGCCCACCCGTCCCCGCAGTTGGTGAAGCTGGGAAAGGCCGAATCTTTCCGCGTGTTCCACAATCATCAGCGATGCATTAGAAACATCGACGCCAACCTCTATCACAGTTGTCGAAACCAGTATGTTGATTTCGCCCGCAACGAATCGCCGCATAACCTCGTCTTTGTCGGCCGTCTTCATCCGTCCGTGTACAAGGCCGATCGTATACTTTCGAAAGACTGTGTCGCGTAGATACTCGTATCTACGCGTGGCGTCTTTGAGATCCATCTTCTCGGACTCTTCCACGAGTGGATACACGACATAAACCTGGCGGCCGGCCTGCACCTCTCGAGAGATTATTTTTTTAACCTCAAGTCGTTGTTCCTCGCCGAGGACCTTCGTCTCAATCGCGGTTCTCCCCGAGGGCATCTCGTCGATAATGGAAACGTCCAAATCCCCATAGATCGTCATTGTGAGCGAGCGTGGGATAGGCGTCGCCGTCATCACCAGCACGTCGGGGTTAAAGCCACGCTCGCGCAGCTCAGCGCGCTGCATAACACCGAAGCGGTGTTGTTCGTCGATAACAGCCAGACCGAGATTTTTGAACGCTACCGATTCCTGGATCATCGCGTGAGTGCCGATGCAGGCATGAATTTCACCGGCGGAGAGATCTACTTGAAGTCTCCTTTTGTCGGCGGCGCGCACCGAGCCAGTAAGCAGTTCTACTCGAAATGGCGTTTTTGCCAGCAACCGTTTGATGTTACGCGCGTGTTGTTCGGCCAGAATCTCCGTAGGAGCCATTAGCGCAGTTTGATAACCGCTTTCCATTGTGGCGAGCATCGCAATAAGAGCAACGATAGTCTTGCCGCTGCCAACATCGCCTTGAAGCAGACGGTTCATAGGCGTATCCGACTGCAAATCCTTAAATATTTCCTTGACAACGCGACGCTGGGCTTCAGTAAGCTTAAACGGCAGCACCCTGGCGATCCGCAGTTTAGCGGCCTGATCAATCTTAATCGAAGTACCTTTGGCTTCTTTTGTTCGTTGGTCGCGTTTTAGTCTCATCCTCAGCGCAGTCCAGAAAAACTCTTCGAAAATAAACCGGAGATGAGCGGGGCTCCTCGCTTGCTCGTATAGCGCGAGTCGAGTGGCTTCGGGAGGGAAGTGAATCGTGCGCAAAGCTTTGGAGCGATCAATAAGCTTTTGCCTGAGGCGAAGATCTGTGGGCAGGGTCTCGGCAATAGCTGAGTCTGGCAAAAGCGCGAGCGTCGCATGCACGATCTCACGCAAGCGTTTGGAACTAAACTCGCCGAGCTTTCGATAGATCGGGACATGGCGTCCGACATGAATTACGGCGAGCGCAGGATCGCCGCTGTCTTCATCAATTCCGATTCCTTCAGCTTTGTTGTTTTCCGGGCTTCGCTCTGTCTTCGTGTCTCCACTGCCCGAGGGAGAAGGCAGCATCTCCAATTCATCCGCTGGTTTGTTCAGACGTAAAGCGAAAGTGCCGCGGCGCCTGCTCCATTCCCATTTCCCGAAGGTAATGAACCGGGCACCTCGTACGAAACGCTTCGTGTAATAGTGAAGGATATCGTGTGCATGCGCTCCGGAAACGAACCACCAAACCACGACGGGACGGCCGGTTTTTCCTGGATCAGTAGCGGTGACTTCGAACATGAACAGTCTCGAACGTCCCAACGAAGGCCGATGTCTTACCTGAAAGCCCCCAGCCACTTTGACGTAAAGCTCCAGCGACGCTTCCATGCCCTCTGACAAATCACTTATGCGCGCAGGCTTGGAACGATCTTCGTAACGCATTGGCAGATAGTTCAGAAGATCTTCGACCGTCGCCTTGCTGTAATCCTTTTTGCCTGAATGGCCGGCGAGTGAAACGGCGAGTTTGTGGGAAAGTGTCTGGCCTAAACGTGCAAGCCGGTGTTGGTATAGCTCGTCAATCGGCGTTTGTAGGCTCAAAGGGGGTGGCATTTCTCGCGATCATAGCATAGTGAAATCAGTGATGCGTCCAGAGTTCTGAAGACTTGAACGAGCAACTATTCTGCATTAACGTTCCAGGTATTGAGCTCAAACGCGAGCCGTTTGAAGCGAAGGTTGATAAACGGGCTGGAATCCCTTATGCCGAAAAAGATCAGGCTTGCGTCCGTTCACAGTAGGTGCGGCGCAAAACTAAAAGGTTGCGTTACATTGGGCGCAAGTTAAAACAGACATCCAGGTAGACAAGCCCGAACTCGGGAGGATTTAAGGTGACTTCTGAAAATCCGATATCGGAAAAGACGCGCGAGCGCGTCAAAGATGTGCGGCGAGTTTTGCTTCGCTTACACAAGACGCTTCTTGACTTCGAGCGCCAGGCTTACGAGCGCGAACACGGAAAAATTAGCAGCAGCTATGAGTTCCTAAACCTTGCGATGCAAAATCCCTGGTTTGCGTGGCTACGGCAACTCTCAGAACTAATCGTTGAAATGGATGAAGTTCTGGATGCCCGAGAACTGCCTTCCGAAAGCACGGCCGTAGCTTTGATCGAGCAGTCCCGGATCCTTCTGACGCCGACCGAATCAGGCAGTGAATTTCAGCGAAAGTATTTTGCTTCGGTTCAGCAATCGCCGGAGGTGGTACTGGCCCACTCAGAGTTTGCCAGGCTGCTCGGTCCCGCCAGGCTATCAAAAGAAGTTCACTAGGCCCACCGATAGACACGCATTCCCCCCCCAGCTTGCAGACAGTTATCACCAACTGTGGTCCCGGCGTTGACTATTCGTAGATCTGCTTGATCCGTGTAGATCTGTAGCTAATCTGACACCGGTGAGACTCGATAAAAGAGGCCGTGTCTTGCTAATTTGAGGTTACGTCAGCTTTGACACAATATTGATCAAAAGCCCGCGTGAGTTCCGTGGCAACTTGTAACGCGTCTTTGCCCTCAATCTGGCGACGCTCTAACATGTATACAAGTTTGCCATCCTTTAGCAGCGCTATAGAAGGTGAAGATGGCTCGTAACCGGTGAAGTAACTTCGGGCTTTCTCGGTAGCTTCAATATCCGCTCCCGCGAACACTGTGGCAACTTTGTCTGGCCGTACACTATGTTGAAGCGCTCGAGCGATTCCCGGCCGGGCTTTTCCGGCCGCACAGCCACAAATCGAGTTTACAACCACCATAACCGTTCCCTTGCTGGTGCTCAAAGTCTCATCTACCTGGGCAGGGGTTTTCAGCTCTTCAACACCGATACGAGTCAATTCCTCGCGCATTGGACGAATCATTAGTTCCGAATAGGGCATGGTTTCTCTCCTTAAGATAATTGCACGTCTATTTGAGGTCTCAATTGTACCATGGCGAGTCGATGAGCATAGGTTACAGTGAGACGGAGTTTGAGTCATAGAACAACGATCATTCTCCGTATTTTACGGAACGTCGCATCGCTAATGCCCTGTACCATCATCACATGCTCTGGTCGACGAAAGGGTCCGTATTGCGAGCGGTGCGCGACGATCCGCTCGGCGGTCACCTTGCCGACTCCAGGAAGCTTCTCCAGCTCGTCCGCTGTAGCGACATTGATGTTTATGCGCGGATTGCTTTCGGTCGTGGCTAGCTCCCGGCTTGCTTGCGCTTCCGGCAAGGTCCGTTGGGGCAGCGTAGCGCAGCCGGAACTGCAGAAGGCGAGCGCAATAAGGAAAGCGACTAGCCGCGTTGAAAGTTTTGCTGATGAGAGATTCTGTTTCACGTATGCAAGTGACTGATCGTGAAAAGTTTATGAGGCTGCCGTTGAAGTGTGCAGTGTGCTCGAAGTCTAGCAGTTTCAAAAACTTCGTATGTTTTATGGAGCGTTGTCCACAGATATTTCCACAGGCTCCGTGGAAATATCTCGAAACATTTGCGAACGAGGTAAGTGAACTTCAAAACTTGGAGCGGTAACGCCGAGTTACGAAAAATTAGCGGTAGGTAAACACGGATAACCCGGACAACGTGCGGCCACTTGCTGATCAGAATTAATCCGTATAAAAAATTTTACGGTCAGCTTACTCGTCAGCGCCGCTTTCATCCCACTGTGCCACCATCTCATACGCACGGCCTAGCACTGGCCGGGGTCGTGAGCCGTCCGCCTGGCCGATTAGTCCTTCGCGCTCCATGATGTCAAGAATTGCCGCGGCTCGCCCATAGCCAATACGTAGCCGGCGTTGCAGCACGGACGTCGAAGCGCGCTTCATCTCAACGCAAATCCGCAGTGCTTCTTCGAAAAGCTCGTCGTGCTCGCCGTCACCAGTTTCCAACCCAAGGGCTTCTTCTTCAGACTGCGTAATCGTTTCGTTGTACTCGGGCCTACCCTGAGCCTTGGAATGGTTGACGATTCGACCGATCTCAGACTCGTCGATATATGCGCCGTGAACTCGGATGAGACGCGAGGTTCCGGGTGGGAGAAACAACATATCACCGCGACCCAGCAGATGTTCCGCACCGTTCGTATCGATGATTGTGCGGGAGTCAACTTTGGAAGAAACACGAAACGATATACGCGAAGGAAAATTTGCCTTAATCAAGCCTGTGATTACGTCGACTGACGGCCGCTGCGTTGCCAGCACCAGGTGAATGCCAACCGCACGAGCCATTTGTGCTAGCCTGGTAATCGATTCCTCCACTTCGCGGCCAGACGTCATCATTAAATCCGCAAGCTCGTCAATGATGATCACAATGTAGGGAAGTGGTTTATGCGGCTCGCCTTTTTCGTCGTATTCCTTGACCAGATTCCGGCGCATGATTTCGGTGTTATAACCGTCGATGTTGCGAACGCCCCAGCCGGCGAGATCGCGGTACCGGCGCTCCATCTCAGCGACAGCCCATTTCAAAGAACGAGATGCAAGTTTCGGATCGGTGATGATGGGAGCGACTAGATGGGGAATATCCTCGTAAAGTCCCAACTCCAGGCGTTTAGGGTCAATCAGAATAAACTTAACTTCGTCAGGGCGCGCGCGGTAAAGAATCGAAACAATCAGAGCATTCACGCCGACAGATTTTCCCGAACCTGTCGTTCCGGCGATTAGGAGGTGGGGCATCTTTGCCAGATCAGCGATGTAATTAAGCCCGTCTATAGTCTTGCCAAGTGCAATCGTGAGTTTGGAAGTCGATTCACGATACGCCCGCGACTCAATGACCTCTCGCAGAAAGATTGTTTCGCGCCGGGGATTGGGTACCTCGATGCCGACGTGAGGCTTGCCGGGCATGCGATCGATTCGAATCGACTCAGCCTTCAATGCCAGGCATAGATCGTCCACTAAAGAAACAACGCGAGAGTACTTCACGCCTGGGTCGGGTTTGAATTCGTAAGTGGTTACAACCGGGCCGGGACAGATGTGTTTGATTTGACCGGTGACATTAAACTCTTTGCATTTTTCAGCCAATCGCGTCGCTAGGCTAAGCAGTTCCGTATCTGCCTGCTCACTGTGAGGAGGTGCTTCATTCAAAAACTCAAGCGGTGGCATCGTGTAATCGATGTAAGACACACGCGCGCGGTCAGCATCGAAGTGAAGTTTTCCCGTTGCGGGTACCTCTCCTTTGGGGCGCAAGACTGAAGCGCCTTTGACCATTTCTTCAACTTCGGGCTCTTCATCGACGACGGCGGTTTCTCCTCGCGCACCAGGAAAGATCGAGCGGCGACCCGACCTGCTTTCGACTACGGTTGCTCCTCGAACTCCAGCGCCAGCGGCTGCGGCTCGCGCAGGTTCGGTTGTGCCTTCGAACGTGATGAACGGTTGGGTTAGGCCAGTTTCGCCGCGACTGATTGCTTCTGCATGCAGGGGGGTTGAGCCACTTTCATTCATAAACTCTGCAATGCGTTGTTCGGGGCTTAAATCTGGCGAACCTTTCAAGGCGGTGAGGGCGGCCAGATGCTCCGCTTTCAGGATCTCACGCTTTTCCTTGCGCACCCGCGACCGGTCACGTCGCGCGTCGCGCCAGGCTTTAAATTTGTCAGGCAGGGTGCTCACAAACGCAAAACGGTCCGAAATCAGACTGATGACCATGTTGAAGAAGTCAATGAAAGAAAAGTTCGTCGCCAGGAGCAGTCCAGTTGCTGCGATGGCGATCAAGAGCACTGTCGCGCCCACAGTATTAAGTCCGCTTGCCAGACCTCGCGAAAGCAGGGTGCCCACGGCCCCGCCAGGCTGGACGCTGGAATCAAAAATCGGACGGATTGTGGAGATCGACAAAAGAGCCGAAGCGGCGAGAGTCAGTAGGAGAAGTCCCAGCAAGCGGTAAAAGGGTGCGCGAATGCTGCGGGTCTTAAACCGTCGCCAGGCCGCCGCCAATAACAGACAGGGCAGAAGGTATGCAGCGAGCCCAATGGACTGAAACAGGAGTGCCGCCACATTTGCGCCGATCGCCCCGGCCCAGTTGTGCGTTTCAGCTTGACCGGCTGAATTCCACGACGGATCGCTTGGATAAAATGCTCCGGAGACGAGACACAGCGCGAGTAACAAACCAACTGCGAAAAGCAAAATCGCGACAATCTCATTCCGGCGCGTATTTCCCGGAGTGATTATCCTGGCCTTCTCCTGAAACTCAGTCACTGCCATTTCGATACAAACGAGACCAATGTTTGGAGTTCAGTCTTTTAGGTTGCCTTGCATCAAGCCTCAAGCTGAACTCAAAAACTCATGATTACGCCGCTTTCTTCGACAAGAGATAAGCCTTGATAAAATCATCTATGTCGCCTGCAAGGACCGCATCGACATTGCCTCGCTCAAGCTTTGTGCGCGTATCTTTTACCAGGCGATAAGGCGCGAGCACGTAACTCCTGATCTGTGATCCAAAAGAAATGTCAGCTTTGTTGGCTTCCAGCTCAGCGGTCTCGGCTTTTCGCTTTTCCAGTTCGAGTTCGTAGAGACGCGAGCGCAAGACCTGCATAGCCACGGCGCGATTTTGGTGTTGCGAGCGTTGATTCTGGCATTGCACGACAATTCCAGTGGGGATGTGCGTTATGCGGACGGCCGAGTCGGTCGTGTTGATGTGTTGCCCGCCGGCGCCCGTTGCGCGATAGGTGTCCACGCGCAGATCCTTTTCATTTATTTCAACCTCTATATTTTCGTCTACTTCCGGATAAACAAACAGCGAAGCAAATGAAGTGTGCCGTCGAGCTGCCTGATCAAAAGGAGAAATACGAACCAGGCGGTGCACGCCCGCTTCAGCCGCTAGCAAACCGTAGGCATATTCTCCTTCCACTCTGAAGGTCACTCCTTTGAGTCCAGCCTCTTCTCCGGGCTGATAATCAATAATCTCGGTTTTGAATTCCCTTTGCTCCGACCATTTCAGATACATACGGAGGAGCATTTCCGCCCAATCCTGCGACTCGGTACCGCCGGCCCCAGGATGAATTGTGCAGATGGCATTAAGTTGATCGTTGTCGCCACCGAGAAGCATTTCCGTTTCCGCTGCGCTGATGGCATGGTCAAGACGTTCGACAAGGGAGCGAAGTTCCTTCAACGAGTCTTCATCCTCCTCAGCAAATTCAAAAAGCACGCCGGCGTCTGAAATTTGAGATTCGAAATGCTCCTGGCGCTGGATCTTCTTTTCCAATACAGTGCGTTTTTGCAAAAGTTTCTGGGCCGCCTCCTGATCGTTCCAAAAATCCGGCGAAGAGGCTTGATTCTCGATGCGCTTTAAGTCTTCCCTGCCGGCGGCAACATCAAAGAAACCTCCCAAGCTGTTCAACGCGCGTTCGTAACTCTTCGTAAGATGTTTTTAATTCCTGAATTGATAACGTCTCGATCATTGACCCTCCAAAAGTTAACTGCTTAATAAACTACTGGTGACAAAGGCCTACTAAAACCTTGGCTGCCCTTTGAACGAAAATACAAAGATCAAAAGGCTCAACATAGCGCAACCGGCAGCAAATAGATCGCCGTGGGCCGTATAGAAGGTCTGTGCCTGCTGAGGGCCAGAGATGTTCCACGTTCTAACGTCCGGCTGAAACCCCGCCGTTGCGTCATTCACCTCGCCACCCGGCGTAATAAAAGCTGTGATGCCGGTGTTTGTGACTCTCAGCAAGGGACGACCGTTTTCAACAGCACGAAAAACCGCGTTCGCCAGGTGTTGTCGCATCACTGCAGTTGGCCCCAGATACCCATCGTTTGAGATATTGATCAGCACGTCGGCGCCTTCTCGGGTGAATCGCCGCGCTACTGTTGGATATGCCGACTCGATGCAGATAAATACTCCTGCCCGTACGCCTCCTACGGGTATAAGCTGGTATTTGGTGCCAGGAGTAAAATCCCCAACGATGGCTCTTATCAAACCCGCTCCCGGCAACCATTGCGGCAGCGGAACGTACTCGCCAAACGGCAGTAAGCGAATCTTATCATATTGAGCGACGAGGCTACCGTCTTGATTTATTAGCAGCGCCGAGTTGTAAATGCCGTCATTCGGCGCCACCTCCTGGGAGTTCAGAAGAATTGACGTGTTGTTCGTCTTTGCAAAACTCCCCACCATTTCTCGAAGATGGTTGTCGCCTCCATAGGCGAAGTTCATCGGCGACTCAGGCCAGATAACTAATCGAGGTTTTCCGTCTTGCGAGAGCGCCCGCAGAGCAGATTCACTCATTTCGAAGTGGCGCACCGTGAGCTTTCGCATATCTCCATCTGACTTGTCCAGGTCCATTGGCACGTTGGGTTGGATAGCCACGACAACAGCCTCTGCTTCCTCATTAACTTTCCATTGCCACAAGGGTGATTTTCGGTAAGCCAGCAGAATTACAGTTCCCGCGAGCAAGATTGCGCCGCCCGTAATCACAAGAGCCCGGATGCTGTGTCTTATAAGACCGAAGGCGAAAGCAGCGTTGACAGAAACGATCAAAAACCCTACTGCATAGACGCCTGCCCAACTTGCTGATTGAATTAGCAGCGGATGATAAGCTTGCGAATAACCGATGGCGTTCCAAAGTTGGCCGGTAATCTCCAGCCGACCCCATTCCAGCGCAGACCAAAGCAGTGGAGCTATAAACAAACCCGGCGTTCCCCATTTCTGAATGGCGCGTGCCAGAACGATGGTGAAGACTCCAGGAAAAATGCCAAGTAAGGCTGCCCCGGGTGCTAATAGTACAAAGGCTAGTACTGGTGGAATTCCACCGAAGTGGATCATTGAATATGTGAGCCAGTAACAAGAGCCATAAAAGAACAACGAGCCGAAGAGCCAGCCTAAAAGAAACGCTCGCCATAGCCCGGTGCTGCGTGCCACGACCACAAATAATGGAACCAGGGCGACCCAGGCCAGGGGCCAAAGATTGAAATCTGGAAATGAAAAGATAAGAAGTACTGCGGAGATTCCTGCTGCGCTACAGTCGGTCAGTGAGGGCGCTTCAGGACGAAGCCGCGATCTGAATTCTGAAAGCCGTCCCCCCCTGATCCGGGACGGTGTAGAAACTACGTCCTGCATTGTAGCGAGTTTACCAAAAGCCTGAGTGTCAACCTAAAGTTACAACAATAATGCGCAAAGCTATGGGCTGGACTAAGGGAAAAAGGTCATAGAAAATTTTTTAAAGCCGACCCGTCCAGTAGATAGGGTTACCCCAAAAGCGCGGTTAAAGGTGTCAAAAAGACAGAAATCGTCACTCTCAGAGTGACAATATCCGTCCCAGGATGACCGAAGGTACAAGCTTTTTCTGACCATGGAGGTAGTAACCCCCACGAACTAAATCCAGACTAAGTAAGCCAAAGGCGAAACTCAAAAATAATGGTTCCCTAAATGCGGGAGAACCCAGTCATCGCTGACTGGGTTCCATATTTCGGGGGGAGCACTGAAGGGTAGCTCGGCGGGGTGGCTGGCGCAGCGGCAGGCGGCGCTCAGAGGGAAGTTGGCGGCGGGGGCACGTTGCGACTTTACTTTGGTCTCCCGTGCATGCCGGTTATTCCTAGAGCACCCGGCGTGCCAGAATGAAAGATTTGGAAACCCGGGGTGATTGAGTATTGGGGTTGTTATAGAACGCCTGGAAATCGCGTGAGGCCTTTGAAAACCCTAATCGCAGCCTTTCACTAGCACAATGTGGCCCTGAAATCCTACAACGCGGACGCGGACGCGTGACGAGATGGTGGCGCCGCTGTTGGATCTTGCACGCCACAACTCGCCTGCCACAAGCACCGTTCCTACCGGATCAAGTTTCGTATCAACCCTAGCGATCTCGCCAAGTAGTTTGATGTCCGTTGACCGTGCTTTCTTTTGTCGCGACAAAGCCGCAATGAAGAGTGCTGCCAGTACCAAAAGAATGAAACCGATTGGAATAACAAAAGCGATTCTCATTAGCTATCACTCGAAAATACTATAAAACGAAATGAGGCAATCCTCATTCGAGAATTGCCCCAGTAGTATTCTTCTCGACGTGCTTAATTCTTGCCCATTGTTACCTGGCGCTGGAGAGCGATGGCCTCCTGATTGTTGGAATCGATGGTCATAGCGCTTGAAGCATACTTCGTTGCCTCACCGCGATCGCCTCGTTCCAGGAAAATCCTGCCAAGCAGAATGTGAGCGTCGATCAGTTTTGGATCCCAGAAGATTGCTGTCTTTAGTGCTGCTATGGCTGCCTCCTGATCGCCGCGACGTTGATTAATACGCCCACTAAGCAGATAAGCCTCGGCGTTTGTGGGCTCGAGCATGACCACACGGTGCAATTCCGGCAAGGCCTCATCGTCGCGTCCCGCCTGATAAAGATCGCGCGCCTTTGCAAGCAAATCCTCAGTACTTGAACCAGAGTTCGCCGAAGCTGCAATCGCGTTCTTTCTCATCAGGTCAGACACGTCATCACGATTCAAGACGTCGCGCATACGCAGCGAAATACCGTTGACGGTCTGCGATTTCTGCCATTCGGTTTGCCATTTTGCATAAGTTTGCAAATACCGCCGCGCTTGATCGTCAGCCGCGTTGGCGGTTTCCGTCTTGCCGATCTTCTCGAGCGATTTGGCGTAAAGGAAATATGCCTGACCATCCCTTGGATCAGCGGTAATCACTGGCTTTAGTTGATCCGCGGCCTCGGTATACCTGGCTGACAAAAACAGGGCAAGCGCGTAGTTGAAGTGCACCATAGAATCGTCGGGCGACGACTCCGCGGCGCGAGCCAAAAAAGAAGTGCCCTGGGCCAACAGCCTGGATCGCTCGTCCTCCTTCTTCTCTTCGCGCGAGGCTTGCACAGCAACCGCCCCCGCATTGTTGTAGATACCAATCAACGGTACGTCAGCCGAAAGTGGAACGAGTGCCGCGAGCGCATGGCCAAGATCACCCATCTTGGCGTATCCGAGGCCGGCGTAGAACGCGGCTTCGGCATAGTGTGGATCTTTCTTTTGCAGTTTTGTGAAATACTCCGTCGCGTCTTTCCACTTGCCATCGAGCATATAGAAACGTCCCAACTCAAAGGCTGCCTGGGAATAAATCGCTCCGCCGTTAGCCTCTGCGTAAAAGTGCAAAGCATTCTTAAGGTAGTTGGCACGCTTAGAGTCACGCTGGCTCAACTGAACGCCTTTGACGTAGGCCTCAAAAGCACGTTGCGGCACCTTTGTCGCTTCCTGAACCAGCTGGTTTTGAGA
>JBHEMV010000024.1:0-428 GCA_046262375.1 Pyrinomonadaceae bacterium | reverse complement strand
AAAGAATCTGGTAAGCAAGACGACCCTGAATGTTCTGAAGCGTTGTAAGAGGACCGCCGAAATCAAATTGCCTGGTAGCCCAATTGCCATCGAACATCTCGCCCAGGGTGCGTCCTTCGTTGACTTTAATCACGCGCGCGGTCAGTTGGACGTAGACCTCGGCCGCCGACTTATCTTTTTCAGGTTTTGCCGCATCAGGTTTGCCCTCGCCTTCAGCGGAGATTACTGAATAAGTGCCGATGACTATCATTGAAGCTCTCGCTTCACGAGCCAGCTTAATTGCTGTCGCTCGCGAAGGAATAACGGTTTCCGGAAGCCGAAGCCGTTGATAAGCAAGTTCGCGCTCGTCGCTCGACACCACGAGCAAACCTGGCTTAATGAGCAGGTCTGCGAGTGAATCAGCGAAGCTTTCTCCCACCCAGTTGTAT
>JBHEMV010000023.1:8534-40419 GCA_046262375.1 Pyrinomonadaceae bacterium | reverse complement strand
CTATTCTTCCCCCAAGTTATGAGTGCCCCTATTGCGAATTATCGTATCATAATTAGTTATTCTTCCATAAAGATTATAACTTTGACTTTGAGCGTGGCGCCGCCTAGCATGGGCGTTTTAACTGACGGAGGCTTAAAGAATGAGTGAAAAACTGACGATTTTCGACACGACTTTGCGCGACGGCGAGCAAAGCCCCGGCTGTTCCATGAACCTGGAGGAGAAGCTGCGGATGGCCCGGCAACTGGAAAACCTGGGTGTCGACATCATCGAAGCGGGATTTCCGATTGCCTCTGACGGCGATTTCGCGGCAGTCAAGGCTGTTGCCGCCGCTTGCAAAAAGGTGACAGTGGCAGCGCTTTGCCGGACGTCAGCGCAGGATGTGGCCCGCGCTGCTGAGGCACTCTCGGGGGCCGCGCACCCGCGCATCCACACTTTTGTCGCGACGTCGGATATACACCTCATGCACAAGTTGCGAAAGACTCGAGGGGAAGTTCTTGAAATGACGAGGGCGTCTGTGCGGATGGCGCGAGATTTTGCAGAAGAGGTAGAGTTCTCAGCCGAGGATGCGACGCGAAGTGACGTCGACTATCTTTGTGAAGTCTTCTCGGTGGCAGTAGATGAAGGAGCGACAATTATTAACGTTCCGGATACAGTCGGTTACACGCTCCCTGCTGAGTTCTCGCATCTGGTATCTACAGTCCGCGACCGAGTTGTGGGTGATAAAGAAGTAACGATTAGCGTTCACTGTCATAACGACCTCGGGCTGGCAGTTGCAAATAGTCTGGCCGCGATTGATGCGGGTGCACGGCAAGTGGAATGTACTGTCAACGGAATCGGCGAGCGTGCGGGCAATGCTTCACTTGAAGAGTTAGTAATGGCCATGCATGTACGTTCCGATCGGCTGGCATTTGAAACGCGTGTGAACACGCGCGAGCTTTATCCATCCAGCCGGCTTCTTTCGGACATCATTGGATGCGATGTGCAACCGAATAAAGCAATCGTGGGTCGCAATGCCTTCGCGCATGAAGCGGGTATTCACCAGCATGGCGTAATCAACAATCCCCTGTGCTACGAAATCATGACTCCCGAATCAGTGGGTGTGCCAACAAATAGTCTGGTACTTGGCAAACACTCAGGCCGTCACGCGCTTGCGTTGCGTTTCGAAGAGCTCGGGTATTCCCTGGAGCCCACGGAACTCGACATCGCTTACGGCCGTTTTACGCAATTGGCTGACCGCAAAAAACGAATTTACGATCAGGATCTTCTTTCGTTGCTCTCCACAGACATGAAGCGCCACTCTGAAGGAGTAATGATTGAGACCGCTGTTGCGCCGCGCGCTCAAGTTTCCAGTTACAGGTAAGGCTGTCGAATCATTTGGGGCAGAACCCTGCCGCGCTTAGGGAGGTGGATTAATTACTGATGGGTTCTGCCTTTCCGTTTGAACAGGCCGATACGATTATGAAGATAACAATCCTCCCCGGAGATGGCGTTGGCCCCGAGGTGACCGCAGAAGCGGTTCGAGTCTTGCGCGCGACCGCGGCCATCCACGGTCATAAATTTGAGTTTACAGAGAAGCCAATCGGCGGGGTTGCGATCAAGCAGACTGGTTCGCCCCTGCCCCCGGTGACCCTTGACGCGTGTCTCGCCAGTGACGCCGTTTTGCTGGGGGCAGTCGGTTCACCTGAGTACGATTCGCTCCCTCCAAACAAAAGGCCTGAATCAGGGCTACTTCTCTTGCGCCGCGCCCTAGGGGGCTTTGCGAATCTGCGCCCGGCGATCTTTTACGACGCACTTGCTGATACGTCTCCCCTGCGTACAGAAGTCGCCCGGGGCGCGGATATTCTGATCGTTCGAGAGTTGCTCGGCGGGCTCTACTTTGGCGAGCCAAGGGGATTGTTAAACTCAAACGGCAACTCAGTGGCAACGAATACGATGAGTTACTCCGTGGAAGAGATCGAGCGAGTCGCACATATTGCTTTTGAAGCAGCACTCAAACGTCGCCGAAAAGTCACCTCAGTGGACAAAGCCAACGTGCTCGAGACATCTCAACTGTGGCGGCAGACAGTCACGCGTGTGGCCCGCGACTATCCTCAAGTGAATCTCGACCATATGTATGTAGACGCTTGCGCGATGCATTTAATTACAACGCCACGCAGGTTCGACGTTATTCTGACAGAGAATCTTTTTGGCGATATTCTTTCAGACGAAGCTGCCGTGATCACGGGAAGCCTGGGGATGTTGCCTTCCGCCAGCATCGGCGGTGCTGTTGGTCTCTACGAACCCGTGCACGGTTCAGCTCCGGATATTGCCGGCCGGGGTATTGCGAATCCATTTGGCGCGATTGCTTCGGCGGCAATGTTATTGCGATATTCGGGGCTTCTCGAACGGGAGGCCGACGAAGTTGAGGAGGCGATTCGAGTCGTGCTGAAAGCCGGCTATCGCACGCCTGACATTGATGGCGAAGGCAGAAGGTACATTGCCAGGACGTCTGAAATCGGTCAACTTGTCTGCGATGCCGTGGCCGAACTCGCTGATATGCGTCATGCTTATCATGCCGTTTAATCAGAAGTCAGAAGTCAGAAGTCAGAAGTCATAAGTCATAAGTCAGAAGTCGGTAGCGCGGGGGATCTCTGATCTCTGATCTCTGACCTCTGACCTCTGACCTCTGTACGTATTATGCCAGGTACACTTTTCGAAAAACTCTGGAACGCGCACGTCGTGCGAGAATATTCAGGCCAACCTTCGCTTCTCTACATCGACCTCCACCTGATTCATGAAGTTACTTCACCGCAAGCTTTTGAAGGTCTGCGCGCGTCCGGCCGTGGTGTTCGTCGTCCCGACTTAACAGTAGCTACGGCCGATCACAATGTACCAACGACGTACCGAGGGTTGCCCATTGCCGATCCGATTGCGGCAAAACAAATTGATACGCTCCTTCGGAATTGCCGGGAGTTCAACATTCAGCTTTTCGATATCAATTCCGACGAGCAGGGAATTGTTCACGTCATCGGGCCGGAGCTGGGCTTGACACAGCCAGGGATGACTGTCGTTTGTGGGGATAGCCACACCAGCACGCACGGCGCATTCGGCGCCCTGGCTTTCGGCATTGGCACTACTGAGGTTGAACACGTGCTTGCTACGCAATGCCTGCCGCAAAACAAGCCGCACACAATGCTGATTAAAACGAAGGGAGCCCTGCCTGAAGGTGTGACCGCTAAGGATTTGGCACTGGGGATCATCGGCAAAATCGGCACTGACGGTGCGACAGGACACGTCATTGAATACAACGGCGAGGCAGTGCGTTCGTTGTCGATGGAAGGTCGCATGACTCTCTGCAACATGAGCATTGAAGCTGGGGCTCGCGCGGGAATGATCGCACCTGACGAAACGACATAGACATTTCGCTATCTGGAAGGAAGGCGGTTCGTCCCAAAGAATAAGCCTTGGCAAGCGGCTGTAGATTATTGGAAAACGCTGAAAACTGATCCTGGTGCAGCCTTCGATAAAGTCGTTGAGATTAATGCTGCAGCTCTGGAACCCTTCGTGACGTGGGGTACCAGTCCGGGGATGGTGGCACCTGTTTCGGGAAGAGTTCCTGACCCATATGATGTCAAAAACGAGGCTGACCGCCGGAGTGCCGAACGCGCGCTGGAGTACATGGCACTTACTCCGCGCACCAGTATCGAAGACATCGCCATCGATCGAGTGTTCATCGGCTCTTGCACGAATGCGCGGCTCGAGGATCTGCGCGCGGCGGCGCGGGTTCTGAACGGTTATAGAATCAGCGGCTCAGTCCAGGCAATGGTCGTCCCCGGTTCGCAAAGTGTTAAGCGAGCCGCAGAGGCAGAAGGACTTGATCAAATCTTTCGCGCAGCGGGCTTCGAGTGGCGCGAAGCAGGTTGCTCGATGTGTCTGGGCATGAATCCCGATATCCTCAGTCCCGGCGAGCGCTGTGCTTCAACGAGCAATCGAAACTTTGAGGGTAGGCAAGGGCGAGGCGGGCGCACGCACCTCGTAAGCCCCATGATGGCAGCGGCAGCAGCGATAGCCGGGCATTTCACGGACGTAAGAAAATGGCAATTTAAAGAATAGTCCAATGTCCAATGTCCAATGTCCAAAGTCCAAAGTCCAATATCCAACGTCGAAGGCATTCGAGTAGTTCAGAGTACAACCTTCAGGTTGCTCGTTGCGACACACGCAAGCTAAAGCTTGTACTCTGAACTCCTTGACGACATCGCAGGTTGGGCATTGGACGTTGGACATTGGACGTTGGACCTTAAATAACTGATGAAACCATTCCGCAAACACACTGGTAGAGTCGCTTTGCTCGATCGAGCAAACGTAGATACCGACCAGATTATTCCGAAGCAATTTCTCAAACGCATCGAGCGAACAGGTTTCGGCGAATTCCTCTTTTATGATTGGCGTTATTTGCCAAACGGCCAGCTCAATACGTCTTTCTCCCTGAACTACCCTCTTTATCGCGGGGCCTCAATTCTTGTCACCGGCAAGAACTTTGGTTGTGGCTCTTCACGCGAACACGCGCCCTGGGCACTGGCCGACTTCGGTTTCCGCGCAATTATCGCGCCTTCCTTCGCCGACATTTTTGCAAACAACTCCATGAAGAACGGATTGCTACCCGTTGTTCTGACGGAACTGGAGGTGGCGGAGCTCGGAAGCCGGGCGGGCGAGATTGAAGGATACGAAGCTACGGTTGATCTCGAACAGTGCAGGATCACAGACTCACTGGGCTTTTCTGCGGCCTTTGGGGTTGAGGAATTCCAGCGCCAATGCCTGCTGAAGGGTCTTGATGATATAGGCCTTACACTCCAGCACGAGGCGGAGATCTCAGCATACGAGAGCCGGCGTCCGGCCTGGATGCGCTAATTTTCCGCCAGCGCGGCGGAGCGAAGCTTCCCCCTTTAAGATTCAACTGAACAAATCCGATCTCCTTGTCGTATGTTTCGCGCGGAGGAGTTATTTACATGCGCGATCCATTTACAGCGGGACTGTTGAGCTTCATCATTCCCGGAGTTGGCCAGCTTTACAATGGCCGCATTCTCGCGGGAATTCTTTGGCTCATAATTACTCCCGGTTTCTGGATTGGCACCGGAGGGATGCTGGGATGGGTTTGCCACGTTATTGCCGCGTACACTGCCTATTCATACGCTAAAGATCATCCTATCCGCTAATTGAAATAGATCCACATTTCGATAAAGGGAAAAGGCGCTGCCATAAATCAAGCAGCGCCTTTTTCTACGCGAGCCTCCGACACAACCAGTGGTTTAATACCCGCCTTCTCATCGGCTTCCTAGCCTATACACAATCCCACCGGGCCGTGGCTCAGTCGAGCGCGCATTGTAAGAGCCCAGGGCAACGCCCTGCGATCACAACACCTTAAAAAGATCTTTTCGCCCTGTGAAGACCGAAATATTCCGCGCCTTCAGCGCTTCAAACAAATTCCTACCATGTGAAACCTGGGCCGCCGGCCCAGGCTATTACATGTCGCGCCCCTGGCGCTTTGAAAACGGCCCCGCAAAGCCAGTACAGCTTGCGGTGAAATTCCGTTGCAATCCTCGCGTCGTGTTATCCTTCCGACCATCGTTACAAAAGAAGAAAAACCAGCGGCAATGGCAGCGACTAGTGACCCGCATCGCGCTGAGGAAAATCCCCTGCGCGCGGGAATTCGACTCGCGCCCACAGCCCGGCCATGCGCGGTGGTCATATTCGGCGCGACGGGAGACCTGACGAGACGGAAACTCCTTCCTGCACTTTATCGCCTCGCGCAACAGGGACTCATCACTGGTGAGTTTGCGATTTTGGGCACCGCCCGACAGGAACTGAGCGACGACGAATTTCGCCTGCTAATGCAGAAGGCGGTGGCGGAGTTTGGGCCTGACGATTCGCTGGACGAATCCACCTGGGGAAGCTTCGTTAAGCGGATTTTCTATCTTGCAGGCGATTTCAACGATGCAGAGCTTTATCGGAAGTTAGCTGCCAAACTCCAGGAGATCGATAGCGAATACGATACGCAGGGCAATCGGATTTATTATCTGGCCACTGCGCCCGACTACTTCGGATTGATTGCCAGGCAGTTGGGCGAGGCCAAAATGGCACGTCCGAAGACTAAAGATAAAGCCTGGAGGCGGATCATTGTCGAGAAGCCTTTCGGCCACGACCTGGAGAGCGCGCGTGCGCTCAACACAGACCTAGCCGGAGTTTTTGATGAGAAACAGGTTTATCGAATTGATCATTATCTCGGTAAGGAAACCGTGCAGAATCTTCTGGTTTTTCGTTTTGCTAACAGCATCTTCGAACCATTGTGGAACCGGCAATACATCGATCACATTCAGATTACCAATGCGGAGCCACTCGGCGTTGAAGGACGCGGCGCGTATTATGAGAAGGCCGGCTCCCTGCGAGACATGATTCAGAGCCACGTTTTTCAGATTACCTCCCTGATTGCGATGGAGCCGCCAGCATCGTTGTCTGCCAACAGTGTACGCGACGAAAAATTCAAGGCTATGCAGTCGGTGCGCCCGCTTCCTTCGAATCGGATAGAGGAGTTTGCCGTGCGCGCGCAGTATGGCCCCGGAACAGTGCTCGGAGATACCGTGCCCGCTTATCGCCAGGAGCCGGGGGTCGATCCGAATTCTTCTACGGAAACCTTCGCCGCGATCAAGCTCTATCTTGATAACTGGCGCTGGGCTGGGGTCCCGTTTTATCTACGCTCCGGAAAACGTTTGCAGAAACACATCACTGAGATTGCCATCCAATTTAAGGACGTACCTCATCGGCTATTTACGGATGCAGATTCCCCGCTTCAACCCAATGTCCTCGTGATTCGCATTCAGCCAAATGAGGGAATCACGCTGCGCTTTGGCGCGAAGCTTCCCGGACAGGCCATGCGCGTCCGTTGGGTGAACATGGACTTCCGCTATGGTTCGTCGTTCGGGGTTAAACCGCCGGAAGCTTACGAACGGTTGCTGCTTGATTGCATGCTGGGTGATTCGACGCTTTATGCCAGGCGCGACATGGTGGAACGCGGCTGGGAAATCGCCGCGCCCATACTCGAAGCCTGGAAGAAACCCGCTAAAGATTTTCCAAATTACGAAGCCGGTTCGTGGGGCCCCCAGGCAGCATTCGATTTGATTGAGCGCCATGGAAGACAATGGCGGAAACTTTGATCAGAATTGGTCTTCGGTCTTTGGTCTTTGAGCTTCGAGCTCTCCGCATGCCGTCGGAGGCCTGCCTCAAAGACCAAAGACCAAAGGCATAAGACCAGCGCCGTACGTTTATGCAGCAAATCCAACTCGAGAACACTCTTAACGTAGAAGTTGTCGAACGCCAACTTGCGGAACTCTGGAAACAGACGACAGGTGAGCGTGACGCTGACAGTGACGCAGCAGTTTTGCGGGCACGAGTTGCCAATCTTCTTGTGTTTGTCGCGAATGATGCCTCATTGCACGACGCAAATCAGATGATGAGCGAGTTAACTGCAATTCATCCCAGCCGCGTGTTGATGATCCTGGGAGATAAAGACGCAGCAGATCGCGACATTGAAATGTATGTGGCGTCCTTCTGCCAGAGTGATAAGCGGACCGGCGCAAGGCGACTAAGCTGCGAGCAAGTAACGTTGAAAGCTCAGGGAAAGTTTGCTGCTGAGCTGCCGAGTGCCGCCCTGCCGCTTCTGGTCGCGGATCTATCCACCTTCCTTTGGTGGCGAGACTCTTTGCGCGGCTCTGACAAAGTTTTCGAAATTCTGGTTCGTCGAACCGACCGCCTAATTATCGATTCCGCTGAGTTTAAAGATCCGCCTTCAGAGTTAGTCAAAACATATAAACTCTTTACACAGGAAAACTGGAGGCCACTCGGAGTTAGCGACATCAACTGGGCCCGGCTCACGTTTTGGCGTTCGTTGCTGGCGGATTTTTATGACGTCCACGCGTATGAACCGTGCCTGGACGAAATTGACTATGTACGAATTGATTATGTCGAGCCCGAGCTGGCGCCGGCAGCGGTCGCGCCCCAGGCATTACTGCTTGCCGGATGGCTGGCGAGCCGCCTGGGATGGACCGTCCAGAGCGAGCAGCGGCGGGAGGACGAAACGATCTCTTTCCAGCTTTCAGGCAAGGAAGGCAGAAATATCGCGCTCGAGCTCAAGCGGGTCGAGCGAGCTGAGCGAAAGCCCGGAAGACTAGCGAGGGTTGAACTGCGATCCAATGTTGGAGAAGCTGCTTCTTTCGCGGTCACTCGTAGCGCGGACAATCTTCATCTCCTGGCTGAAGCCAGGTTAGGCCCACATATTCACCGCGGCCGCGTTTTGCCGGTTAGAAACCGCAGCGCTGCCCAATTGCTCAGCCGCGAGATGGAGATTCTATGCAATGACGATGTTTATGAAGAAGCGATCAGGATGGCAGTACAGTTAGTTGGGGCGGCGAAGTGACGCAACACTAGTAAGAAGTCTGGTAGTTCAGAGTCCTGTAGTTCAGAGTTACAAGCTTTAGCTTGCGTGTCGACCAACCAGCAACCTGAACGCTACCACCCCGCGCGGGTTGCGGCGCTCCCCGGGGTTGTACTCTGAACTTCTTGAATTTTCGGTTCGTCCAGTTATCGCGGTCTCAAAGGTTTTTTGTCTAAGGGAACAGCACGAGGTATATCACCGTCGTCAATCGCATTCTGAGCGTTCTCTGGTTGAATCTTTGGCGGGGTACTGCGCAATCCCGGCGGGAGTCTTGGAGTTGGTATTCTGACAGTGGCAATAGGCTCGGTGCGCCGGAGGATTGCACCCCCACCGCCCGCTACCCAGATGTTGAAACCTCCTCGATAAGCAACGGAAAAAATCGACGAAGTCGTGATGGTTGGTTGAATCTGCCAGGTCGCTCCTGCGTCTTTGCTGTGCACGATTCTTCCCTGCTCGCCAGTTACCAGTACGTCGTCTCGCCCTCCCAACGCAACTGCAAAAAGGTTGGCGTTGATGCCGCTCTCCAGATCTTTCCAGGTTTCTCCACCATCGTCGGTGCGAAGAATTATTCCGTGGGCACCTACTGCGTAACCTCGTTGCGCATCGGCAAACGCCAGGGCATAAAGCCACTCCTTCAAATTCCTATCAACCCTTTTCCACGTTTCGCCTCCGTCTTCAGTGCGCAGGATTGTTCCGTTGGAGCCTACCGCGACGCCATGCTGTTGATCGGTGAAGTTCACGTCTTCGAGCCAACTAAAGGTGTTCGCCCGTTGAACGCGCCAGGTTTGTCCGCCGTCCTCGGTATGTAAGATGGTTCCCCGCGCTCCGACAATCCAGCCCCGCTCTGCCGAGATGAAGTGAAGGCTGAAAAGATCTTCGTTTGCTGCAACCGTGACAGGCGCCCAGGTCACCCCGCCATTCGTAGATTGAACTATTGTTCCCTTGTCCCCAACCGCGAATCCCACCTTCTGATTTATGAACTGAATCGCGTTCAGGCGGTTTGTAGTTCCAGAGGGACGAACTGTCCAGGTCTTGCCGCCGGAACTTGTGAAGAGCAGTTTTCCACGCGAGCCCACCGCCCAACCGCGGGAGTTATCGAAGAAGAAAATATGGGAGAGATCTTCGCGCCCACCTTCAGTCAAGCGCCGCCAGGAAAGTCCGCCATCGTCTGTACGCACTACCAGACCATCGGCCCCAGCCGCCCAACCCACCGTCTCATCAGCAAAAAAGAGTGTCGTAAGCTTGGGACTGGTGCGGACATTGACCGGCAACCAAATTGTCCCGCCATCCGCGGTGGTGAGTATTACACCGCTGGCTCCCGAGGCCCATCCGTGATCCTTGTCTGTAAAGAAAACTGAGAAAAGGTCCGTAGTAACAAACGCATTCATGGGCCGCCAGGTCACACCTCCGTCGTCGGTTTCAAGTATGGTTCCCTGGTATCCGACCACTACGGCGCGTTTGGAAGAAACAAAAGCCACTCCGGTTAATACCAAATTGCCCAAGCCGCGATGCTGCTTCCATTCGGCGCCGCCCGTGTCTGTAACCAGCAGCGTGCCTCGCGATCCCACTGCGATGCCTGTCTTCGCATCAAAAAAAGCGACCGAGAATAGATGTGCGGTGGTGTGTGAGTTCTGAACCTTCCAGGTCAAACCCCCGTCGGTGGTGACGATGATTGCGCCAAAAGTTCCAGTGGCCCAGCCGTGCAATGGATCTTCGGCAGCAAAGGTGAGGGAGAACAAATGATCTCTGGTTCCGGTAATTCTGGTCTCCCACTTGCTGCCGCCGTTCGACGTCGTAAGAATCAAACCGCCAGCTCCGGAAATAACTGCACGCGACCTATCCTTAACGTAAAGAGAATAAAGCGTAGTGTTGACCGGCGAGACCTGCTCTTCCCACTCAAAGCCACCGTTGCTGGTGCGAAGGATGGTTCCGTTGCTGCCAACCGCCCAGCCATGTCTCTTATCGGCCGCGAACTTGATTGAGGTAATAGTATTCCCCTGTGGCAGCGGATTTTGCCATTCCCATCCCGGCTGAGACTGCGCCAGGGCTAGCGAGGGAAATGCCAGCACGATGCATGCGAAACTCAGCAAAGCAGCCGCGTATGAACTGTCAGGCAGCGAAGGAAACACCAATTTTAGGACTAAGCGCACGGGAGCCATTCTTGAATCGCGGACGAGGTTTATGGTTTCGGGGAAACTTGGCTTAACGGAAGTCAGAATTATAGAGATCATGACATGTGAAAGCGAATCATGGCGCTTGTATAGTCGTGGGATCAGGTCGAAGTGCAGTCTTTACAATTGCTGAAAGTTAGTCCCAAGGGAGTTAAGATCGTTGTAGCAGTCTGTTTGCGGGTTATTCGGGAGCTATCCTGAGAGGATCGGTGTCTCCGACCCTGTCTACCGCGTCGCGTAAGACGTCTTCATCGACCCGACCTTGAGCTGCGATCTTTCGAGCAGCGCGATCCACAGCCTCCTGAATTAGGTGTCCGTCATGACCGCGTATCCATTCCCACTTGACGTCATGTCTTGTGACCGCCTTATCCAGGCGCGCCCACCAATCGTGATTTGTTTTCCGTCGAAAGCGGCCACCCATTGTTTCGACCACATAACGCGAGTCCGTAAAGAGATGGACGCGACACGGTTCCAGCAACGCTTCGAGTCCCAGAGCTGCGGCCGCTACCTCCGCCTGCTGATTCGTTGCCTGGCCCAGATAAGCACCCACCGCGCGCCAAACACCCTGGTAACCGAGCAATGCAACAGCCGCCGCGCGGGTAGACACTTGCCCGTTGCCCAGGCTTGACCCGTCGCAAAATATCGTGACTTCTTTCGGACCCATGGACGCAGGCCCACGACGCGACTGAGGCTTTTTTGAAGTCAACTTTGTAACCCCTCACTCACTCATTCACCTTCAACACTGCCAGAAACGCCTCCTGTGGAATTTCGACGCGGCCGACTTTCTTCATGCGCTTCTTTCCTTCTTTCTGCTTCTCGAGCAGTTTGCGTTTTCTGGAAATGTCGCCTCCGTAGCATTTCGCAATAACATTCTTGCCGAGCGCTTTCACGGTTTCGCGCGCAATTACTTTCATACCGATAGCCGCCTGGATTGGTACTTCGAAAAGCTGGCGCGGAATTAACTCCTTCATTTTTGCCGCCAGCGCACGCCCTTTCGATTGCGCCGTGTCGCGATGTAAAACCAGCGACAGCGCATCTACCGGTTCCCCCGCAACCAAAACGTCAAGCTTGACGAGATCGCTTTCCCAGTGGCCGGCAAACTGGTAATCAAGGGAAGCGTAGCCTCGCGAAGTTGATTTCAAGCGATCGTAAAAATCGAGGACGATCTCGTTAAGTGGTAATTCATAAGTAAGCATTACGCGAGTAGCGGTTATATACTCGAAGCCTTTTTGCACACCCCGCTTTTCTTCCAGCAGTTTGAGGATTCCGCCCAGGTGTTCTTCGGGGGTCAGAATGACGGCGCGAATCGCCGGCTCCTCGATTTTTACTATGCGACCCGGGTCCGGCATCTTCGCCGGCGAGTCGATCTCAGTGACTTTCCCGTCAGTCGTGGTCACCACATATCGAACCCCGGGCGCCGTTGAGATCAGATCAAGATTGAATTCTCGCTCCAACCGCTCCTGCACGATCTCCATGTGTAAAAGACCAAGAAAGCCGCAGCGAAACCCAAAACCCAGCGCAGTCGAAGACTCGGGCTCGTAAAAGAAAGAAGCATCATTCAAACGGAGTTTGTCTAAAGCATCGCGCAACTCTTCATACTGATTTGTGTCCACCGGATATAGACCGGCAAAAACCATTGGTTTAATTTCCTGAAAACCGGGAAACGGTTCAGTGGTTGGCCGGGCTGCTTCGGTGACCGTGTCGCCTATTTGTACGTCGGCGACCGCTTTTATCGAGGCCGTTAGAAAGCCCACTTCACCAACGCCCAATTCATCAATCGCCGTTGGTCGAGGGCGATTCACACCAAGGGTTTCCACCTGGTAATCGCGACCGGCATTGAAAAAGCGAATCTTCATTCCCGTTCGAATCGAGCCATCAATGACTCGAAAGAGAACTATTACGCCGCGATAGGAGTCATACCACGAGTCAAAGATGAGTGCCTTCAAAGGCGCGTTTGGATCACCTTTTGGCGACGGAACGTCGCGCACAATTGCTTCCAGCACTTCGGCTACGCCTTCGCCGGTTTTAGCGCTGGTGAGAATTGCGTTATGGGTTTCCAGGCCTATAAAGTGCTCGATCTGCTCGATAGCTTTTTCCGGTTCGGCGCCGGGAAGATCGATCTTGTTGATAACCGGGATGAGTTCAAGGTTGTTTTCAATGGCCAGATAAGTATTGGCCAATGTCTGCGCCTCGACGCCTTGTGAAGCATCGACGATAAGCAAGGCACCCTCACATGCTGACAGTGAACGCGAAACCTCGTAGGAGAAATCGACGTGGCCGGGCGTATCGATCAAATTCAAAATGTAAGCCTTACCATCTTGCGCCTTGTAATCCAGGCGAACCGCGTGCGCTTTAATCGTGATGCCGCGCTCGCGCTCGAGGTCCATGTCATCCAAAACCTGCGCAGACATATCGCGGCCCGTAACCGCCCCGGTCAGTTCCAGAAGACGATCAGCAAGGGTCGATTTGCCGTGATCGATGTGAGCGATGATCGAGAAGTTACGAATGAAAGCGGGATTCATTACGAGTCCAAAGTCTAAAATCCGGGTCCAAAGTCTTTTAGCCCGACGTTGGACTTTTGACGTTAGACATTGGACCCGGCCCCATCCAGTTCGATGAAGGTTGTGTTAGTCGTCGATATGCGCGTCGAAGTAGGCACGTGCGGTCTCTGGAGTATTTATTGACCGAATAAACTCAAGATTGTTTGTCGCCCAGGTAACGTGGTCCTTTATAAATTGTGGGTAGTCGTCTGACATGCCGGTGTCAGTGATGAAGCCCATCTTGCGCAAAGCTCTCTGCATCAATTCCGAATCCTTCGTCATTCCCGCCGCCTGCATCAGTTTATGCTTGTCGTCCTCGGACATGCCTGCCGAGGAGCTTGACGAGTTAAAGTTTTCGTCAGTGTTTGAATTGTTCGAATTCCGGCTGGAATTCACATTGACGTTGTCATTGCGGCTGCGGTTGGAGTTGTCGACTCCGGGTAGAGCCAGATAACCTGCCATCGAAAGTCCAATAACTACAATCACGAGCAGAATCAAGCCGAGGCAACCTGTAACTCCGCATCCTATCGCAATTTTCTGGTTTCTGTTCATCGTCTACCTCATTCTTTGGACCGGATTAGTGAACTTAACGGACGCCCTGGCGGCGAGTCTTCATCCAGGCGACGCAAGATTGCAGATGATAACGCATGTTTCGAATTGTGTCGTGATGTAGATCTCCGTGGCCGGGCAAAACCCATTCAAAATCGTAATTCGCCAGCTTCGCCATCGACTCTGTTTGCTTCGTCCATGAGTACCATGCCACGCTGGGAAAGGCGGTCAAAGTTTTACGCTGCGGCGACCACGCCAGATGATCGCCGGTGAAAAGAAACTTCTTCTTGTAGAGAAAAACCATGTGGCCTCGCGTGTGGCCTGGCGTGGGAATCGCAACGAGATCACTATCGAGCTCGATCTCTTTTTCCCCAGTTATGATTCGCTCAAGCCCTAAGCTTCCTGCCCCATCGTCAGCGTGCATGGTCCGCTCGCAACCAAACCGTTTTGAGAATAGTTTGTGATCCGCTACATCATCCCGATGCGTTAGAAGCATCTGCCTTAGGCCGCCCATCTGGGCAATGCGCTTCACCAAATGTGTAGCAAAGCGTGGCGAATCGATAAGGAGGTTGCCACCGTCGCTTTCGGGCCGCACTATTAAATAACTCCAGGCGCCGAAGCTTGACTCGGAAGTGAAACCGCAGAAGTACACATTCTCGGCAATGGGGGAAGGAAAAGAATCTATGCCAATGTGTGCGTTGTGCCTTTGCGTAGTGCCGATTGAACCGGTGGGACAGGCTACCAGGGCCATCAACGCCAGGCGCGTCTCTGCATCTGTTTCAGGTTGCCGGTAAACACTACACTGCTCGCCGTGGTCACGAAAAATTGCCGGAGCAAGTTGGCTACATGTGTCGCAGTCAATGCAGCTTGCATCAACATAAAAATCTCCGGGGACATTTTCCGGCAAGCGTTGTTCTATGTTGGCCATCTAATCAAACCCTGGTTGGAGCTGATTAGATAATGGAGTAACGGCCTGCGCGGTTCAAGTTAACAAGAAGATTAGTAGTGTGGGTCAGTTTGAAGTACCGCACAATTACTCAACGTTGCACTGGGAGCGCGGGCGCCCTCGCCCGCAACGCCACATGAGGGCAAGGTTTTCGTGAAGAGATCGGTACCGTACCTTGCGGGCGAGGGCGCCCGCGCTCCCAGAAGAAGTTGCGTCAGCGACTGGGAAAGTCTTGGAGTGATGGACTCATCAGTCTGCCGACGGCTTCGCCGCTTTCCTTGCGGTAAGCCTCCGGCTTACCGAAGACGATGGTATTTGTCCGAGGCTCCGCCTCAACGCGTTGGCTATTGCACGTCGAAGCCAGGGCGGAGGCATAGCCTCGTGGAAAAAAGCCCTTTCCGGTAAGCCGGAGGCTTACCGCAAGGAAAGCGGCAAAGCCGCGAATGTTTCGATTTTTGTGCAAAGCCTTCCTGCTTCTTTTTTACAGACGAAACTCGCTGATCAGTCGATGCAAATACGAACGGCTGATTCCAAGTCTCTTGGCCGCTGCCATCTTGTTTCCACTCTCTGTTTCCAGTGCGCTTGCGATCAAACGCTTCTTTAAAGCAGAAACCGCACCTTCAAAAGTCGTTTCGCTGGGCACGCCTGGAGCGGGCAAAACCTTGAGCATTTTTTCGGGAAGAAACTCGAGGCCGAGGGTCGGCCCGTGGTCCAGTAGAACAAGTCTCTCCATCAAGTTTTCAAGCTCGCGGACGTTTCCCGGCCAGTCGTAATCGTGAAGGGAATCAATAAGGGCAGGATCCAATCGCGGCGTTGCGCGTCCATGCTTTTCTGCGGCTTTAGCCGCAAAGTGAGCTGCCAGGCCCGGGACGTCTTCTCGCCGCTCGCGCAAAGGCGGTAACACAAGCGGTATCACGTTTAGCCTGTAGAAAAGGTCCCTCCGAAAGTTGTCGCCTTCCACCTCGGTCTCCAGATCCCGATTACTTGCAGCTATCAGCCGAATGTCGACAGTGATGGTTTTCGTGCCTCCGACTCGCTCAAAAGCTCGCTCCTGTAACACTCGGAGCAGTTTCACCTGGACGCCAGGCGTCAGCTCTACAATCTCATCGAGAAATAGAGTTCCACCGTCGGCGAGCTCGAATCGCCCTATTCTTGCGTGGGTTGCGGAAGTGAATGAGCCCTTTTCATGGCCAAACAATTCCGACTCAATCAAGGACTCCGGCAAGGCGGCACAACTCACGGCAATGAATGGGCCATGCGCCCGCTGACTTTCCTCATGAATCGCTCGAGCAAGCATTTCCTTTCCCGTTCCATTTTCACCGATGAGTAAAACTGTCGCACACGTGTCAGCAACCGCTCGTGCCTGCCTGAGCGTCTTCTCCAACGACTGACTCGATCCAATCAAACGGCCGAACCCGGTTGAACCAACGAGCTCGCTTCGCAAGCGCGCGTTTTCAAGTTCGAGCCGCCGCATGCGAGCGGCCTGATTCACGATATGAAGAACCTCGGCTGCGTCCAGGGGTTTTTCAAAGAACCCGTAGGCACCGCGCTTAACGGCTTCGAGGGCCGCGCGTTTGGAATCGGTGCCGGTAATCACCACGACCTGGACCGGTGGATCTGCATCGCGCGCGGCCTCGATAATCGCCAACCCTTCGGTAATGTCTTCCACGTGGGGCGGCAGATGCAGATCGGTGACGACAACATCGATCTTTTCTTGTTGCAGGAGCGTGAGAGCTTCGGCGCGAGAAGAGGACTCGAGTACCCGATAATCTGAGTCGAGCGTCCAGAAAAGTCCGCGCCGCACCGCCTCAACATCATCTACTACAAGGACAGTTTCTTTGAGCTGGTTTTCGTTAGGTTGCTTTTCTTTGCCCATCTGGAATCCGGCAAACGAGTGCAGCACGCTCATCGAAATAGAAAGCGTCTTAAAACGACTCTAAAAGCCTGGGCAAAACTAACTGTGAGATTGGCTGTGCGGCTCTTTTAACCGTGTCCGTCGATTGTGACCGATGGTAGCACGACTCTAAAGGTTGTTCCAGCGCCTTCTCGCGAGTCCACATCGATCGATCCACCATTTGCTCTGACTACCTCGCGGCAGGTGTAAAGACCGAGGCCCACACCTCTCATTTTGGTTGTCGTGAATGGGCGAAAAAGTTTCTCTTCGATGAAGCGTTGACTCATCCCCGCGCCTGTGTCGGTGACGCTAAAGAAAGGTTTACCGTCGCCGGTTTTACCGGCAGCGACGCTTAACTTTCCCTTCTTTCTGTCCATGGATTCCAGCGCATTAATGATCAAATTCTCCACCACTTTGTGTATTCGCTCCTCGTCGACAAGGGCAAAAAGGGATTCGGGAAGGTTGATCTGGATTTCATGGTTGACCCGAGCGGGCTCGGCAGTCATCGATATGACCCGCTTCAACATAGGAACGAGGTCTACAGGCCTTGGCCTTTGGTGTTCGCCGCTTAGAGTATTAATGGGGGTGCTCAAACGCGCTACCATAGACCTTAAATTTTCGGTGGCGCTGGTTAGAGATTTCATCGCGTCGGCGCGAAATTCTTTATTATCAAAATGGCGCTCCATGTTTGTGACGGTAAGCGATAAAGCCTCGATCGCGTTTTTCAGATCGTGAGTGAGAATTGCAGACAGTCTAACAAAAGATTGAAACTGTCGAGTTTCAGATTCCCGCGCGAGCTGTTCACGAAGCTGTTTGGTCATCAAGCCCACATTGTCTGCAAGCGGACGGAGATCGTCGCTCGACTGCAATTCGATGCGATGATCCAATTTTCCTTTGGCGATTGCTCCCACGCCCTCGGCCACACGGTCGAGGCTTTGTGTCCTTCTGAGATAAAAAGTCGACAGGAAGAAGGCAGCGCCGGTACCGGCAAGCAACGCGATAATTAAGCTTAACCAGCCAAAGCGTCGAGTGCCCTTAGTAAAGACGGAATAATTGCGGGCCACGGCCAGCGAGAGTTTGGTGGTCCCGAGCGGTCCGTAAGCCGCGAGCCACTTATCACCGTCAGGCGCCGCGTAGAACATCGTTCCAAACTGTCCTGCAAGCATGGAATTCGCCACCTGAGCAAAGTAGGGCATCGAGTTGTCCACCTGTTGATGTTTGTGGGCCTCATTGGTGTGATAAACGATCCCGCCTGAGTCGTCCAGGACTATAACAACCGACCGTGGCGTCGTCGTTCGATCGTCACTTCGGAAAAAAGATAACTCCGACCGGCTGGCGATAGGAGCAAAAAGAGAGTCGAGCTTAAGGTCGGCGGCAAGAGCGCCGCGCGCCTTTGGCCCTTCTTCCCAAACAAAAACTGGCGTCGTGCATCGTAGCGTTTTGCCAAGCGTCGCTTGCCTGACAATCCTGCAACGAGGTTTCTGTTCGCCCGTCGTCCAGACTGCATTGTCTGGTTGAAACAGGTCGGCCAGCAAATTTGTGGTACGAAACATTATGTCGCCCTCCCCTTTTGGCTGGGGAGGCTCCGCGACAAACAACAAGCGGTTGTTAGGGGAGAATACAGCGATCGTCGCATAGAATCGGTTGCGAAGAAGAGGGCCGACCTTGTCTCTTACTTCCGCCTCTTCGTTGCCGGCAGGACGTTGTTCACCTGAAGATACGGTTAACTTTTCGCTTTCTCTTAACTGAGAAGCTCGCGCTCGCTCGGTGCTAACGTACTTTCGCAAAGCAGGGCTAGCTGCCAGGTCCTGTAGCTCGGTCTCACGACCACTCAGCGAGAAGGCAAAGCTATCGTTCATGACGACTACTTCATTTTCGAGATCCGCACGCAGCAAGTTTCCGTTAAATCTTAGGTTGCTCAGGAGACTGAGAAGACTGATGGCAAGCAGCGGGAGAATGCAAAGGACAGAAAAAGTGAGAAAGGTTTTTGGTCGATTCTGCAACGTTTGCACCCCGGGGAAAAGGAGGTGGCAGAAATATTACCGCAGCCTAGGCTTGAGGGTAAGGCGGATCGGGCGGCGCAGCCTCAAAAGGCACGCGGCCAAATTCAGACAGCAGGGGCCGAAGGGATTCAATGATCTTTCTGTGAGCCGCTCTATTGCTTGCTACAACACCATTGCGATTTTGCACTTCGGCCTTGTTGTAGCTAAGTGGCAGTCCGAAGAGATCGGTGAGGCACCCGCCTGCCTCCTGCAAAATGATTTCGGGCGCGCATGTATCCCATTGTTTTGTTCGCGTCGACAAATGCACGTAGAGGTCGCATTGCTGCTCAATAATCAAACCCACCTTGATGCCTACTGAGCCCCGAAGAACCTCTTGCTTGAGGCCGAAAGCCTCAACAACCTTATCCATGCGCCGGCTACGATGAGATCGGCTGGCTGCGAGCCGCATCATCGACAGGTTCGTCTCATCGGATACGTGGGCCTGCTCAGATTCATGTTTGGGACGCTCAATCCAGGTGCCTCCACCGCGAATGGCGCGATACAACACGCCAGTCAAGGGTTGGTAAACAACGCCAAGTACGCATTGCCCGTTTTCTGTTAGTCCAATCTGGACCGCGAAGTCGCCATTGCCGTCGATAAAACCGTTCGTTCCGTCGAGCGGATCGATCATCCACACGCGTGATTTGTCGAGCCGGTGAACAGTATCGATAGATTCCTCCGCCAGAATGCCATCGTCGGGAAATTCGGCGCGAAGCCGCTGTACGATAATTTCATTTGCGAGTTTGTCAGCCTGCGTGACAGGCTCGCGATCATCCGCGTCAGTCTTTTGCTCAATATCCAGCGGACCTTCGTATAGATCGAGAATAACCGCGCCCGCCTCCCGCGCGAGTTCGAGAGCTACCGACATCTCCTGGTCATAGGTTTGACGCTTAGTCTGCATTCTTTCTACCGCGGCTCCGCCGTCCGATGTATGGAAGTTCCAGCACCCCAGCGGGGCTGCCCGCCGGGGACCCCGCGTCTGTGAGCTTCCGCGCGTGCAATCTTAAACTTATGGGGCAACGCTCAATTAAGAACGGGGCGCAGCCCCACTTAAGAATGCCATTCACGGTGGGGCGTAGCCACCACCGCACATCAAGCGGCGGAGCCGCAAATCTCGCGTGCCGCGTCACGAATAACCTCCAGCGTCTCATCGATGTCCGCGCGGGTGGTGCGAAAATTTGTGATGCAAGCCCGCAAGGCGAACCTGCCGCCTATGGTTGCGCTCGACAAATAGGCGCGGCCCCCGCGCTGAACCGCGTGCATGATTTTCGTGTTGAGGTCATCTAATTCAGAGTCGATGGCGGCGGATGTGTCTTGTCCGTGCCCACGAACTTCCGACTGTAATGACTCCGGCCGATAGCGAAAGCAACAAATACTTAAGACCGGCGGCGCCAGCATTTCAAAGTCTTCTGCCTGCTCGACGCATCGGCCCAGGTAGGCAGCCAGAGCATTGTCTTCGCTAATGGCCTCGGCGATACGTCGCATTCCATAGTAACGGAGCGTCATCCAGATCTTTAACGCGCGGAATCGTCGCGAGAGTTCCGGACCATAATTCCAGAAAGCAAAAGATTCGTCAGCGTGCTGCTCGTGAACCTTAATGTAATCGGCCTCGTCAGAATTGAAGGCGGCGCGAGCTTGAGCTTCATCGCGAAACAGAAGACAGCCGGAATCAATGGGCACGTACAGCCACTTGTGTGGATCCAGCGATATGGAATCTGCACGAGCAAGACCCCGGAAAAGCGGGCGCTTCGTTTTATCCAGCGCAGCGAGTGCGCCATAAGCTCCGTCAATGTGGAACCAGAGGCCAAATTGATCTGCGACATCTGCAATCTCATTGAGCGGATCAACGGCTCCAGTGTTAACGGTTCCCGCGCTGGCAACCACGCAGAAGGGCTTTAACCCGCTTTCCAGATCTCTGGATATAGTTTTGCGCAATTCTGCTACGTTCATGCGAAAGTCGTCGTCGCACTTGACCAGGCGAACCTGCTCCCGGCCTAAACCAAGAATGTCGGCTGCCTTGGGTATAGACATATGAATTTGATCGGAAGCGTAGACGGTCATTGGAGTGCCAGTATTCCAAAGACCCACCGATGCGACATCCGGACCGGACTTGCCACGATGAGCAATCATCAGTGCGGTCAGATTCGCCATCGAGCCGCCGCTGGTAAGCAGTCCAGCAGCCTCGTCTCCGTAGCCAATCATTGATCCCAGCCAACGCACGACAGTGCGCTCGACTTCAGTTGCCGCCGGCCCGGAACGCCACGATGTGACGTTTACATTTAATGTAGAAGCGATGAGATCGGCGAAAGCACCCGGCGGCGTTGAAGGCGAAGCAACATAACCAAAAAAGCGCGGGTGGCCATTGTGGCGGCTACCTTCAAGAATCGTGCGGCAATCCTCGATCAGTTGTTCGAGCGGCTCGGCCTCGATCGGAAGCTCGCCCCCAATACGGCTTAATGTTTTGCCGGCTGAAGTTTCAGGAAAAACAGGAAAGCTCGAAACCTGAGAAAAGTAATTGCTCACGATTTGACTTACCTGCGACGAAAGCTCGTGCATTGCTTCTTCAGAGATGTCGAGTGAAGAGCCTTTGGGGCGTTGTGTCTTACCTGTTTCTTTCATTTGAACGGTGGTGCAATGGCAACTAGAAGAGACAAACGCTCGAGTCCGTTATTTGTGACGCCATGCGGAATTCCTGCCGGCGCAACCACCAGCGTTCCGGTTTCCGCTTCTTTTTCTTCGTCGCCTACGGTAAATCTGCCGGAGCCTTCTAATACAAAATAGAATTTATCAGCTCCGTCATGCGCGTGAGTTTTCTGGGTTTGGCCAGGCTGCAAACAGTTTAGACCAACCATGACGTGTTCGCTTTGCCAGAGTGTTGTCTTATAGAATTTCTCTGCTATCGAGCCTTCATGCTCGCGCCAGTTGAGAAAATAGTTCATCGGATGGTTCCTTGTATCTGCGGTGTGGATTGCAAAGCTAACACAGCCCGCGGCAACCATGAAGCGCTTGCCGCTTCGGGGAAGGCGCGCGTATATTTCATCTCGTTACAACATCCGCGCATCGTTTAGAAAGCGGACTTGTCCGCCTCCGCCCCGCGGCCGGGCACAAGTGCCCTATCTAAACGGCGCGCTAAGAAACTTTTTTAATTTGAGTGCCAAACTCGCTCAACCTAAACCTTAACAGCGCTACTAAGAATTCATTCCGCTCGCGGCTCTGTACCAAACTTATGTCACCCAACTCCGCCACACTCGAAGGCACAACTCGCTATCGTGAGCGTTCCAAAAACGACTGCGCAAAAAACCACTTTCGTTTACAGCAGGACCTTCTTCTATCGTCCATCGGCATCGGCACTTATTTAGGCGATGCTGACGATGCCACCGACGCGAGGTACACAGAGGCGGTGGTGCGCGCTGTCGAGTTGGGAGCCAACGTCATCGATACCGCGGCAAACTACCGGTTTCAAAGAAGCGAGAGATCTATCGGCGCCGCTTTGGGCGTCTTGACTGGAGAACGTGGCCTTTCACGAGATGAAATTATCATCTGCACAAAGGGTGGCTACCTGCCATTTAACGGCGAGCCGCCCCGCGATATTCGCCGCTATGTTGACGAGACCTTTGTCAAACGTGGAATAGCGGATTTTGAGGATATCGTCGGTGGCAGCCACTGCATGACGCCGGGGTATTTGCAGAATCAGTTGGACCAATCTCTGCGAAATATGAACCTCGATTGTGTGGACGTTTATTACATCCACAACCCTGAAGCGCAGCTTGGCCACGTTTCTGAAAGCGAGTTTTATGCTCGGTTGAAGGCAGCCTTCGAGAGTTTGGAGAAGAGTCGCGCACAGGGGAAGTTGAGCTTCTATGGCGTCGCGACCTGGAACGGGTTTCGAGTTCCGCCTGGAGGCAACGGATACCATTCGCTCGAACGCATGGTGACAGTCGCGCGTGAAATCGGCGGCGAGTCGCACGGTTTTCGTTTCATTCAACTGCCACTTAATCTCGCGATGCCAGAGGCCCTGAATTTGACTAACCAGGTTGTTGATGGTGAGCAGATGTCGGCACTGGAAGCGGCCATCGCGCTGGGAGTGACAGTGATTTCCAGCGCCTCGATTTTCCAGGGACGCGTCGCACAAAATTTACCAGAAGATCTTCGCGTGTCGCTCGGTTCTTTGCCAACAAACGCACAAACGGCAATACAGTTTGTGAGGTCAGCGCCGGGCATAACTACAGCACTTGTTGGCATGAGCAGCTGCGAGCATGTAGAGAAAAATCTTCAGCTCGCGCGCGTGGAGCCGCTAGTGCCGCAACAGTTCATGAAGTTGTTTTCACAGCCTAGGAGTTTGTCGGAAAAAGCTGACGCCTCGGTTGCACAGAGAAAACCCAAACGAGGTTTTTCCGATCGACCCCCTGGGGCAACGTAGGACAGACATTCTTATCTGTCAGTTTCCTTTCGTTGGAGCCTTTTCCCAAATGACCCTTCGACAGTACAACTCCTTTACCGAGTTTTGGCCCCACTATGTTGCCGAACACAGCAAGCCCCTCACACGTATGCTCCATCTCGTTGGAACTGCAATCGCGCTCGGCTGCCTCATTTTCTTCATCGTCGTCGGAAGATGGTGGCTTTTTCCTCTCACTCTAATCCCAGGTTATGGCGCAGCCTGGATCGGGCACTTCTTCATCGAGAAGAACAAGCCGGCCACGTTTCAGTATCCGCTGTGGTCGTTCATCGGTGACTACAAAATGATCTGGATGATGTTGACCGGAAGGATGTCCGCTGAAGTGGAGCGTGTAAACGCAGCGGGTCAGTGACCACTACACTTGATTCCGGGGTTCCAGCCTCTTAACCGCAAAGGACGCAAAGCTGAGCGCAAAAGTCCGCAGAGGAAAGAAAAACCCCATTGTGTGTCCAACTACTCTACGTTCCTTTGCGAATTCTTTGCGTTCTTTGCGGTTCAAGTTCTTGCCTTGAGTATCATCAGCATCTGGTAAATAAAAAACCAAAAAGCGGAGGTGACCGATCCTTTATTGCGGCGGCAGTATAGAATAGTGAGTTCAACTGCTTAACTTCGCCTCTCTATCTAAGAGGCAAATATCGTTAACTAATATGCGCGGAAATGTTCCGATCCCCGAAATTCCACACGGCGAAGATCTCTGGCTGATGGTGGTCATCACTTCGGTGCGTGAAAGACGAACCCAGCAGGGCAAACTCTTTTGCGACGCCACGGCTCGTAATGCTACCGGCTCGCTGGCGCTGAAGATCTGGGGAGAGACGATCGAGGTTTGGAAGGAAATTAAGCCGGGACTCTGGGGCGTGACCGGACGGCTCGAAGCCTTCCAGGATCGCTCGCAATTTGTGGTAGCCGAGTATCGGCCGATCACAATCGAACAATATCGCGAACATCAAGGTGCAGAGCCTGTGCTTCCACGGGCTTACACGATGGACATCGAGACGCTGACGCTTCCCGACTTTCGCGAACGTGTCGGCCCACAGCTCGAGAGACTATTGAAGCTGGGTAATATGCGTTTCGAACAGCAGCAACGCTATCTCGAAGACATCGCTGCCGAAGAAGACCGCTGCTATCAGCTTGGATCGCTGAGCGCGGCCTCGGGGCGGATTCTATCGATTGCGGTTCACGAGGGTCCGATTCCGGGTATCGACTTTGGTGGAGTTGAGCAACCTCCGAGGGAGCGAGTATTCGGCATAGATCAGGACGGAAATGAGCAGGACGAAAAGAAGTCGCTGCTGGCCTTTCTCGAATTTATGAAGGGATTCGATCGCGAAACAGATGAGTTGGTCGGTCATAACATTATTGGCTTTGATCTTCCTTTTCTTTTCCAACGCTGTCTGGCCCACTGCATTTCTGCCAGGCCCCTGGTTGATCTAGGTGAGTACCGGGTTCGGGGTGTATTCGATACGATGCATAACTGGTGGCTGGGAGCTAAGCGGTTTGTGAGCCTTGACGACATTGCCTGGGCCCTGGGAATAGAGTCGAGCAAGACCGCTACAGTAGAAGGCAGCAAAGTGTTCGATCTTTACCAGGCGGGAAAGCTGGCGGAAATTCGCGAGTACAACCTTAATGATGTGCGCGTCACACGAAAAGTTTACGAGCGCATGGTTGGGTGCTTTGGCAGATGAAGTAGTTTGGCAACCCAGCGGGGGCATGCCCGCCTTCCCAACCTGAGAGATTCTTAAATTTGAGCCGGGACACTAAGGCCGAGTGCCTCTCAAGATGGGATTCAATTTCTAGTTTATGCAGCTCGAAGTTGGGAAGGCGGGCTTGCCCCCGCTGCTTAGTCGCAGCAGCTTGGCCCGCTAACGGGCCACTGTTTCATTTTCGCAACACTTTTTGTTAGACTCTAAGAATCGCAATGGAACCTCAGATTATCCTTATAGTCGTCTTTCTGGTAGGTGCTTTGATCGGCTGGGCAGTGGGTTGGTTGCTGCTCAGAACTAAAGCCAGGTCAGCGAGTGCCGCAGATCTGGCGACACTTAAAGAGCGCCTGGCGGGTAAGGATCAAGAACTACAAAGGCTCGAGGAGTCGTTCAATCTTCTGGTTTCCGAACATAAACATTCGCGCGAAGCAAACTCTCAACTAAGGGCAGAGGTTGAAGGAGAACGCCGGGCGGCGCAGGAAAGGATGGCATCGTTCAAAAATGCCACTGAAGAACTTTCGGAGAAATTCAAGGCGCTTTCGCGCGACGCGCTGAAGGACAATAACCAATCGTTTCTTGAGCTGGCCCGTTCCACGCTGGAGAAGTTTCAGGAGAGTGCCAAAGGAGATTTGGAATCCAGACAGAAGGCCATCGACCAGCTGGTAAAGCCCCTCAAGGAATCACTGGAAAAGGTTGACGGAAAAATCGGTGAAATGGAAAAGGCGCGGGCTGGGGCTTATTCCGAGTTACGCGAACAGGTAAAAGCTCTCGCAACTTCTCAATTGCAACTTCAGGCGGAAACGGGAAATCTGGTTAACGCCTTGCGCGCGCCGCACGTTCGCGGACGCTGGGGCGAGATTCAATTGCGACGCGTCGTGGAGTTGGCGGGCATGCTTCAGTACTGCGACTTCGTCGAACAGTCTACCGTGGTCACGGAGGATGGCCGCATTCGGCCGGATGTTATAGTTCGCCTGCCCGGTAACAGAACGATTGTCATTGATGCGAAGGTTCCCTTCGATGCTTTCTATGAATCGATTTGCACGACAGATGATCTCATCCGCAGCGCAAAACTAAAGGACCATGCCCGGCTGGTGCGCACGCATATCGGGTCTTTGAGCAAGAAATCTTATTGGGAATCTGTGCAGCCAACGCCAGAGTTTGTTTTGCTCTTCCTGCCGGGTGAAACCTTCTACAGTGCGGCGCTGGAAATTGATCCGAAACTTATTGAAGACGGCGTGGGCCAGGGAGTAATTATTGCCACGCCTACGACGTTGATAGCTTTGCTCAAGGCTGTCTCTTATGGTTGGCGACAAGAGCAGATGGCCACGAATGCGCAGGAAGTCAGCAGACTCGGGAAAGATCTCTACGATCGACTGCGCACTTTCACAAACTATTTCGCCGACATTGGTCGAGGGTTAGATCGCGCGCTCGATTCTTACAACAAAGGCGTCGGTTCGCTCGAAGCACGCGTGCTGGTTACGGCGAGAAAATTTAAAGAACGCGGAGCGCTCGCCGGTGAAGAGATCGAGACGCTTGAGCCGATCGACAAACTGGCGCGGCCGCTGAGTTTGGATGAAGGTGGTTTGTTTCCCGATTTGGTTGCTGACGAACTGGAAGCCGGCGAGGAGTCGCTACCCCTCCTGAGTTCGAAGACAGCCCATGGAGGCGAAACATAACCAGGAGTTATCCACAGATTACGCCGATTACACAGACTGGAAGAAAGCTGCCAGATTGTTCCGAAGTTTTCCGGCATTTTATTCACTGCTTGTAATCTGTGGAATCTGCGTAATCTGTGGACAGTATGTTCTGGAGTTTGAGTGTCAAAAGAAATCTGGTTAGGTCCGCTCCTCGGCAGCAATCGCTCGCGTTTGATTAGGCGTTGCGCAGACTTTGTGTCCGAGGGCAAGTCCGATTCATTCCTCTATCTCGCTGCTTCCCACCCTCTACTCGAATTAGTCACTGAACAAATTCTCGACGGCAAAACTAATCCGGGACTTTGGGGCGAACTTCCCGTCTACCTTTTTCGTGGCTTTGTAAGACGAGTCATATCAACTGCCGTTGATGAACAGACTGGGGCCTTCCTTGCTCCACGTACGCCTATCGATCGCGAAGAGTTTCCTCTAAAACGTAGTTTGATCTCACAGTTGCTGCTGCGGCTGAAGGTACAGGGGAAACTAAGAGCAATTGCGCCGTTGGTCGGCAGCGAGGGCTGCGTTAACACGATCGTGAAGCTGATCGGTGAGATAGAACGCGCCGCCAAAACACCTGACGAACTTGAAGAGATAGTCTCTGCGCGCAGCAGAGATTCGGGCGACCAAGAGTCGACCGTCCCCTTGCAGATCGATTTCGATCGTGAGGTTGCGCTTATCTACAGGTCGTATAACGAAGCACTTTCCCGCTTCGGCTTGACTGAGGAGGATGCCGACCAACTGCGAGCTCTCAAGATTCTGCGTGGTGGGCTGCGCGGTGGGATGAACGACGCGAAGTTGACCCTCCCCTGGTTGTCGCGTGTGAATTTGCTTGTACTTGACGGCTTCTTTGATTTCACACCCGTGCAGGGCGAGATGCTTCGCATGCTGGTTACTCGAGTGCCGGACGTTGTCGTGAACCTGAACCACGACGACAGGAACATTGAAATCTTCCAGGCCTTTCGTGAAACCATCGAGCAACTTCGCAGTATGACGAGCTTTGAGGTTAAGCAACATTCAGAAGCCGGCTCCGTCACTGGAACCCTATCGCGATTGCGGGAAAGCCTTTTCAATCCGGAAATTGACGGTCTCTCTGCGTCGCCTGCGCCTCCTAACGGTGAGACCGCCCAGAATGGTCCGAGGGAGAGTCATAGGAATGGAGAAGATAAGGGATCGGCAATCCAATTCCTCGAGTGCACCGATCGTGAAACGGAAATTCGCGCGATTGCAAAAGAGATCAAGCGCCTCGTTTTCAGAGAGTCGTATCAATTAGCCGACATCGCCCTCGTAGTTCGTGAGCGTGAGTCTTACGCCGAAACCATTGCCCGCGTAATGCGCGAAGAGTCCATTCCATGCGATCTCGAGAGGCGTGTTGAGACGCCTCAGATTCCCGCGATTCGCGCTGCACGAAAAGTTTTTGAACTGCTCGCAGAGTTGTCTGATGAAACGATGGGGAGCATCAAGGTTTCAACTCTGGCCGACCTGATCAAGTCGGAATACTTCCGGTTGTCACATGACGATCTCCTGGCACTCTCCGCACAATTCGATCAACAGTACGCCACGTTGCTGCGCGCCGAGAGCAATGGCGACGCGGCCACGATGGATAGCAGCCGCGAAGAAAGGGTGCGGTCAGAACTCAGTATTGGGCAATGGGATGCCGACAGTCTGGAAAACGTAATTGCATACGTCGGCACGGAGCTGCGCGTAACTGACTGGCTTGCAAGAGCACGCCGCCTGCTCGAGAAATGGCCGCAGGTTAATATCACGAAAAAACTCGCGACACCCGATCCCGGAAATGTCCAGGATGATGAGGTGGAAAGCCGGATTGAAGACGCTGACAAAATACCGCTCGAGGAAAGAGGAGAAAAAAAGCGACGGCCTTCGCGTGAGATTCCTCCGGCATCGATTGCCTGGGCTTCGTTGGTCGTCGAGCGGCTTTCAGATCTGATTAAGAGTGTTCCGCGCCAGGGTCAACCGTTAGAACTTCGGCTCGGCGCGGTAAGACTGCTCGGTCAGCTTCAGTTTTATCCGGAAACCAGGAAGCCCATGCGACGGTTGCCGGATGAGAACGAGTTGCCGCATGCGATGCTTGACCTCCGAGGTCTGGAAGCGTTGCGCCAGGCCTTCGTTGCCGCTATCAAGTCGTTTGAAATTGCCGAAGCCGTACTGCCCAGCCGAACGCCGAATACGCCAGTTTCACTTCAGCATTTCCTGAATGAAGTCTCTCGCTGTTTAAGCTCTCAGGTGCAGCAGGCAAGTGGAGTACAGCCGAGCGGGCTACGCGTGCTGGCTGCAACCGACATACGCGGATTGCGCTTCCGCGCGGTTTTCATTGCCGGATTAGTGGAGGGAGGTTTCCCGCTGCGTGCCTCGCGCGACTGGATTTATCCGCATGAAGAGCGCGAGCGTCTAAAACAATTTGGTTTGACGCTTGAAGACATCTCTCCGGCGACGCTGCTGAAGGAAGAACATTATTTTTATCAGACCGCCTGTCGTGCCACGGACCGGCTCTACCTGCTTCGCCCGTTGCTCATGGAGGACGGCTCGGAAACCGTCGCCTCTTATTACGTCGACGAGTTAAGACGGGCAGTTGCGCCCGAGGGCGTCCTAACTAAGACGATGCGGCGCGACTTTGACGGCAACGAAGTTTTGTCCGCATCAAGTCCAACTGAGCTCTCGCGTTCTCTCATCCGCCAGCAGGAAAGGCAACGGCAGACGGCGGCCGGGAATGATTTGTTGCCGCCGCAAGAGGTTAAACGGTTTGTCTCGTGGGCCAGTGGGGAAGGCTTTATTAGTCCTTCAGCTTTGCGGCGAATCGCGATTGAGCATCAAAGATGGAGCGACACCTTCGGTAAATATGACGGACGAATCACGGAGCCGAATCTGCTGAGCTTGTTGGGCCGTCAATTTGGCCCCGATTTTGTTCATAGCGCCAGCGGACTAAGCATGTATGGAAACTGCCCATACAAGTTTTTCGCCAGTCGGGTTTTGAAACTGGAGCCGCGCGGCGAGGCAGCACTGGACTTGCAAGCGCTTGACGCGGGCAAACTCCTGCACGACATCCTGCGTCGCTTTTTCGAGCGTCATCGGCGAGAGCGGCTGTTCAAAAAGAACATGGAAGAACTACGTGCGGAACTCGCAGAAATTGCGGACCAGGTGTTCGATGAACATGAAAGCGTCGTGCCACCTCTTAACCCAAACATCTGGAAGCTCGATCGTGAGATTCGCAAGATCCTCCTCGATCAAGTACTGCTGTTTGAGCTTGGCATTCAGGAAAAAACTAAACAAGACGTGCGCCCAGCCCATTTTGAAGTTGCCTTCGGTATGACCCCTCGACAGCCGTCGGACCCGATTTCGACCACAGCGCCCCTTGAACTCTCACGTTCGACATTGACGCATGAAGAGAAGATTAAGATTCAGGGTCAAATAGATCGAATCGACGTTTCTCAGGACGATACCTTGATTGCTTATGACTATAAACTTTCCAGCGGCGCGAATCGGGAGGATATGACAGCGGGAAGGACTTTTCAGGTACCAATCTACCTCGAAGCGCTTGAACGTCTCATCCTGCCGAGCCACAAGATCGCGGGTGGAGGCTATTACATCCTGCGCGGTGGGAGTAACCGGCGAAACAAAGGTATCTATCGTGCCGGCTTCGCGGGTTACACAGGTTTGCAGGCGAGGAATTCAGTTTTTGGCGACGACGATTGGCAAAACATTCGCGACGAAGTAGTTGCGAAAATCTGGGAATTTCTCGATCACATGCGAGCCGGAGATTTCGTCGTAACTCCTTCCGAAGGATACAAGACGTGTCGCTTTTGCGACTTCGCCGCGGTCTGTCGCTACCAGAAGTTTCGCATCCAACGCAAGCTTGAAAAGAAGTGACTAAAACAAAGCCCAAGAACAACGAGCTGAAACCAGAGCAGGCCATCGCGGCGCACACACTTAATCGCCACATCTCCGTGACCGCTGGTCCCGGCGCAGGGAAAACGACTGTCCTGGTCGAGCGCTACCTGCACATCCTGCGCGAAAACAAACACCTTAATATCGATCAGATCGTCGCCATCACTTTCACAAATCGGGCAGCAAATGAGATGCGCGAAAGGTTGCGAAACAGGCTGGATGAGTTGCTGCACACGTCATCTTCCGCTGAGCGGCCCCGTTGGATGCGTTATAAACGCACGCTTGAAGGCGCAATCATCACTACCATTCATGGGTTTTGTTCGCGCTTGTTGCGTGAATTCCCGGTCGAGGCGGTCATCGATCCACAGTTCAACCTTCTGGATGAACACCAGGCTGCACTACTTCTTGAAAACGCGGTGGAGGAATCTCTCACGGAGTTTATCAATTCAGGTCACGAAGGAATCTTGCGTCTCACCGCGGGTTTGGGACGCGGAAGGCTCGCCGCCGGCCTCGGCGAAATTTACCGCCACATTCGTGGCCAGGGACTTTCGCTTTCGCTCCTTGCTGAACAATCGAGCAAAAGCCATTCGACGTGGGAGCAGTTCCTGTCAGGATTAGCCGAAGTGGATCGTCAAATTACTGATCTCATCTCCTTCGGGAGGCTGGGAGACAAAGCAGACGCCAAACGTGAAGCCGCCGCACGAAACTGGCCACGCTTGCGGGAGTTGTTTTTCGATGATCAATTACCGCTTGGCGATTTCTGCCGGGAGCTTAGCGAGTTTAGGGAAGCGGCCAGGCCTGACGCGCGCGGTCCGGTCGGCGAAATCGTTAAACGGCTCGACGAACTGCTTTGGAGCGACAACCGAGAAAAACCTTTCGGCAGCGTGCCGCGAATTCGTTTTGACATTGCGGCCAATGATTATGCCTGCGAGTCGATCAAGATAATAAAGAATGTCGACCGCCGCCTAGGGGAGTCAAAACACCAACTTGCTGCTCTGGATTTTGACGACCTGCAATTACGTGTATTGCAACTGTTGCAACAGCCCGAAGTGCTCTTGCGCGCCTCCCGCCGCTACAAATTCTTTCTCGTTGATGAGTTCCAGGACACGAACTCTATTCAACGAGACTTGATGGATCGTCTTGCCTTGAGTAATCGCAAAGACGCAAACCTTTTTATTGTGGGAGATCGTAAACAGTCGATCTATGGTTTCCGTGGCGCGGATGTTGATGTGTTTCGAGAAATGACTGAAGCGCTCGTCAAAGCCGGCGGCACCCCACAACCTCTGCACCTGAACTTTCGCAGCCAGCCGCCGCTCATCAATTTCTTGAATCTACTGTTTGGGCGACTCTTTGAGCCAGGTGAGGGAATAAATCCGGAAGAGCTTGGCCAGCTGGGCTACGTTCGGCACGAGCCCAGCATCGCGGAGCGCGAAACAGTGGATCAGGGACCGCTGGTTGAGTTGATGATCGACACAATCGCTGACCAGGAGGACCCAAAGGCTCAGCGAACCTCAAGGGAACGAGATGCTCAGCAG
>JBHEMV010000023.1:0-8524 GCA_046262375.1 Pyrinomonadaceae bacterium | reverse complement strand
TGGCCCGGCGCATTCATTCGCTTACCGGGAAAGCGGGCATAGAAGGTCACCAAGAAGCAGACGTGAACTCTTCCAGGTTTGAGTATCGCGACATCGCGCTGCTCTTCCGCGCGATGACCGACGTGCCGGTTTATGAATCAATCTTGCGTCGCGCCGGCATACCCTACCAGACCGTTCTTGGAAAAGGTTTCTATGAGCGCGAAGAAATTACGGACCTGATTCAGCTTCTCCGCTTCCTCGATAATCGAACTGATGAGCTCGCACTTGCGGCTGTTCTTCGGTCACCGTTGTGCGGAATTTCTGACGAGGCCCTGCTGGCACTACGCCTCGGTCCGCGCGTTGGGGAGACACCCGCAGGCGAGGCACCAGAAGCGCGGCGTCGGCCGCGGAAACTATTCCGTGCTTTGCGACAACAACGGGAAATAGATTTCATCGCAACCGAAGAACGGGAGGCGCTTGAGCGCGCAACAATTTTTCTTCAAAGTTTAATAGAAAAGCGAAACCGTTACCCCGTTGGCGACCTCCTTAGATTTGCCGTTAACACTTCGGAATTCACTACAGTAGTTGCTGCAAACTTTGACGGTGCCCAACGCCTGGCAAATATTCAGAAGCTCTTTGTTCTTGCCGAGCGATTCGAACGTTCCGGCGCGCATCTGATCCGCGACTTCGTTAAATATGTTCACGACTTCGAGGTTATAGGCAGCCGCGAGAGTGAAGGCCAACTCGACGACACCGCCAACGCAGTTAAGCTGATGACGATTCACCAGGCGAAGGGCTTGGAGTTTCCAGTTGTCATCATTCCCGACCTCCAACGCATCTCCGGACCGCGTGACAATTGGTTTATCCTCGACCGGCACCTCGGACTAACTTTAAGAGTGCCGAACGGTCGAGGCGATCAGGTGGCCGGTTCAACCTTTCAGACGTTCAGTGATCGCGCCAGTCAGCGCGAACAGTTTGAAAGTCTGCGGTTGCTTTATGTGGGAGCGACGCGAGCCAAAGATCGGCTGATCCTGTCTGCGGCGACAGACGAACTCTCAAAGCTTGATCGAGGGCGGGAATGCTGGCTGAAATGGGTGTGGCAGGCACTTGAACTTCAAAGCAAGCGAGCTAGCGGAATCGTTAATCTCAGTCACGGCGATCGGTTAGTACAGCTTCAATTCACGCTTAACGTTTTGAACGAGTCGCTGAGCGAGATTGTTTCGACCGCGGGTTCATCCAAACTGTCCGCGAAAGATGCTGATTTCCGTCAATCGCCGGAAACTCTGTTTCCGCTTTTACGTCCGATTGCCCCTGACCATAATCGCGCTGTGCACCGGTTTAGTGTGACTCAGCTTATTAATTACCAGCGCTGTCCGCGACAGTATTATTTCGAACGGGTTCTTCATTTACCTTCTGCCGACAAGATGTCGCTTTGGAATGATGCTGAGGCGCCGGAGCCTCCCGCTAACTTAACGGCGACGCTCAAGGGTGCAGTTATTCACCGCTTCTGCGAAACGTATTCCACAAAAGACGATCCTGAGCAATTATTGCGCCGAAGCTTTGATGACCTGGTGCGAATGCGGCAGGCAGAGCTTGCAGACCGTCTCGTCGAGATAAATCGTGATGAGGCAATCGCAGATTTGCTGCCACTGGCGCGGAACTATTTGTCGAGCGCGGTGTTCGAGCGCGTCGAACGGGCACGCGCAGCTTTGTCAGTAGCACCTGCGGACCGGGGTCCCCGGCCCGGCAGCCCGGCTGGGGTGGGGGTAGCGGGCGGGTATGCCGGCTCGACCGATGGCTACTCTTCGGGTCCTCGCGGTGAAAGCGGCCTTTGGAGCGAATTGAGTTTTCGCTTGCGTCGGCCGCTGGGCATTCTGAGTGGAGCGATTGATAAGTTGCTGATCACGCCCGCTGCCGACGGTAAAGGGTTCGACGTCGAGATCATAGATTTCAAAACCAATCGTATGCGATCGCGGACGGCCCGCGATTCATCATCGACTCCTCCACTGGGACCGCGGGCGCCATCGCCCGCCTCAAGCGACGCGTTCGATCAGACCAGAGTTGAGTCTGGTCAACTCTGGCAGAGTGGCATCCAGGGTGGCGGGCGAGGGCGCCCGCGGTCCCAGGAAAAGGTTGAGCAAATTGCGTTTGATTTTAATGCTCCCATAACCACGAGGGAAGAAGTTGCGACAGAACTTTCTATCGATGATCGGGTTCGCATTGCTGCATCAGATTATCAGCTGCAGATGCAGGCTTATGCTCTGGCAGTGATTGAACTAATGCCGGCCCTGGTAAATTCGGGCTCTTCGATTATCTCCACGTTACACTTTCTCGAGCCTAATCATGAATTCCACCTGGCAGATGATCTTCTTAAGCATGAAACGTGCATGCTTGCCATTGATGATGCGATGATGCAAATTATTTCTTCCGGAGAGCCCAGTCAGTTTCCCGTAAGGCCGGCACCCCATTGCCGCATGTGTAATTTTCTCGGCATCTGTCCGGCAGGCCGCGAGTGGCTTCGTGCAAAGACGCGCGATGGTACCGCGATCAATCTTTCACGGGCTGCCGAAGCTATTGGTTAGAGCAGGTTTAATTGCGGCTCTGCCGCCTGATGTGCGGAAGGTCTCCGACCTTCCGGAGATCGGTCGGTTATTCCGGGGCTGCGCCCCTTCTCTTAACCATGTCATCTGATTGATCTATGGCCGATTAGTTCCGATAGCAACCTATGGCGAAACAAAAGAGTACGCAAGTAGGCGCGGAAGCGCCCGACTTAACTCTCAGGGATGAAGAAGGCAACGACTGGCGCCTATCAGCCAGGCGTGGGAAGGTTGTTGTGCTGCTCTTCTATCCCGGTGATGAAACGCCTATTTGCACACGCCAAATGTGCTCCGTCCGGGATCGCTGGGAAGACTACTCAGCAACCGGCGCCGAAGTGGTTGGCATTTCCACTGACTCAGTCGAGTCGCATAAGAAGTTTGCGGAGCATCATGGATTGCCGTTACGTCTGCTCTCGGATACGACGGGTGAAGTGGCAAATCTTTACGGCGCGCGCTCCCTGATTCCGGGCAAAGTCGCGCGGTCTGTTTTCGTTATCGATGCTAAGGGTATCATTCGCTATCGCGACGTCCGGCGCGTGGGATTGATTAGACCGAAAGACGACGCCGTAATCAGTGCAATTGAGGAGGCTCAGAAGATCAGACCTCGCACTTGGGTCAAGTAATCCTCGCTATCCCACCCCGTTTAGAAAGCGCACTTGTGCGCCAGCGTGCGGAAACCTCGACGCTCGGGTTCTTTGGTGCGAACGAAGGCGGACAAGTCCGCTATCTAAACGGAGTAACATAAGAACAGACAGGCCCGGGTTCTAATGGAGGTAATACACCGTCCGAACTGATAAACTCTTGATATCCCACAAGGAGATTTTGAATGGCCGAAACAATCAAGTGCCAACACTGTGGTGAGAAGCGACCCGCTATCGGATTCGCGCCCTTTCCAAATGAGCTCGGACAAAGAATTGCCACCGAAATCTGTCAGCCTTGCTGGAGTGGGTGGCTACAGAAGCAGACCCAGATCATCAATCACTACGGACTTGATCTCACAAATCCTGACGCCCAAAACTTTCTTTTCGACAACATTAAGGGTTTCCTGTTTGGTGAAGTGCAGCAGCCTGCCGAGATCGACACATCTAAAGAAGGCACGGTGAAGTGGTAGATTCCAAACGGGGAAAAGGGGAACAGGGTAATAGGGGAAAAACTTGTTACCCTGCGTGCGCGATTCAGCTTTCCGAGATCCCGATTCTCTAGCTCGCTTTCCCCTTTTCTCCTATTCCCCTATTCCCCGTTGTTATTTGGCCCAGCGCTTGCTTCTTTTTCGACTTATCGGCCAATCCCTGGTTTCTGACCCGCGAACCTGAATAAATCCCCCAAAACTGACTACCTTCAGCGAAGGGCTATTTGTCCGACACTGGCAGGTTTTGGTTCGAACGTATGTTTTTCGAACTCTCAATTCTTCGATCACAACAGGAGGTCTCGAATGAGATTTAAACTCGCAGGAATAATTGCTATAGCGACTCTTGCCCTTTCTTTCGCCGGATGCGATTACACCACTAACGGGAATGCGAATTCACGTGCCAACGCTAACTCGAATGCGGTGGTGGTCAATGAAAATGCAAACGCTAACGCAAACGCCAACACTAATACAAAGCGCGCGCCGACTCGCGCAGACTATGAAAAGAACAAGGAGACCTACTCCCAAGAGGCTAAAAGCTTAGGACGGAAGATTGGTACAGGTCTCGACGATGGCTGGTTGTGGACTAAAACGAAATTCGATTTGGCTGCGGCTGACGACCTGAAAGATTCAACGATTAATGTTGATGTCCAGGATGCGGTTGTGACTTTGAGTGGATCCGTGGACAACGCTGCACAAAAAGCCAAGGCAGAGACCATCGCCAAGGCAGTTGAAGGGGTCAAGAGCGTAAAAAACACCCTGACCGTTTCAGCGAAAAGTAAATAGCAATCAGCAAACACTAAAGGAAGTAGCTTCCTACCGAATCTGAGAGACGGGCGAGGCTTCATTAACCGCGCCCGTCCTCGTCTACTCTCAGGCAGGAGGCGGTGAAACTCACAGCGACGATCACGCGTAACAGTCTGGAAATATGCGTGTATCGGTTTACTGTGCTCCGGTTCTAGGCTAAGCTTCGCATTCTTTCAGTGCAGAAAGTCAGCCGTTGTTCCCTGCTGTCCCGCGTAGATCCCCAGACACGCCGGATTGAACAACCCAAAACATCAAGCAGAAACAGTTTTGTTCTCAGGAGGAACTTACTTTGCTCAATCGAAGGTTACTTTGTCGAATTAAACATGATTTTAGACTTAGCTCCTCAATTCTCGTGGTGGCGTTGCTATTCGCGGCGGTAACCACCGCACATTCGCAGACGAAACTTCTGCGTTTCCCCGACATTAGCGGGGACAGGGTGGTTTTCACTTACGCGGGCGACCTGTGGACAGCACCGGTTTCAGGCGGCTCGGGGATTCGTCTGACCTCCCATCCGGGCATAGAGGTATTTGGCAGGTTTTCTCCTGACGGTAAGTGGATTGCATTCACCGGACAATATGACGGCGACGAGCAAGTCTATGTCGTCCCGGCAACGGGAGGCGTACCACGTCAGTTAACTTTCTTCCCGGCGAAGGGACCCCTGGCGCCGCGCTGGGGCTGGGATAATCAGGTATTCGGTTGGAGCAGAGACGGACAACGAATATTTTTCCGCTCACTGCGCGACTCCTGGGCATTGCCGCTCGCTCGTCTTTATTCAGTGTCGATCGAGGGTGGTCCCACCGAACCCCTTCCAATGCCGGAAGCAGGTTCTGGCGATTACTCTCCTAATGCCGCACAAGTAGTCTACTCACCGCAGTCGCGGGATTTCCGATCCGAAAAACGTTACGGTGGAGGGCAGGCAAACAGTCTCTACATTTTCGATCTCAAAAGTTATGCAACAAAAAAGATCACTGAGGGTCCGCGTCCCACGCGCGATCCCATGTGGATAGGCGACACCATCTACTTCAATTCCGACCGGGACGGACATTTCAATCTCTACGCTTACAACACAGGTAGCGGAAAAACCAGCGAGGTAACCAGCAACAAGTTGTGGGACGTACGCTGGCCCAGTTCAGACAACGAAAACAGAATCGTTTATGAGCTTAATGGCGAGCTCCAGATCCTGGATGCAAAGAATCACAAGAGTAATGCCATTGCCATCACAGTGCCTGATGAAGGGCTGGCTCGTCGTCCGAGCCGCATCTCCGCAGCGAATCAGATCGAATCGGTGGGCCTAAGCCCTAAAGGTGAACGGGCACTTTTTGTTGCGCGTGGGGATATTTTTACCGCGCCGATAGAAAAGGGACCCACCCGCAATTTGACCCATTCTTCCGGCGCACATGATAAGTGGGCGGCGTGGTCACCAGACGGCAGCAGCATTGCTTTCATCTCTGACATAAGCGGTGAAGAAGAGTTGTATGTCGTCGGACAGGATGGCTTAAAGCCTGCGGAGCAGATCACCCGCGGCGGGAGCGCCATGCGTTACCAACCGGAGTGGGCGCCCGATGGCAAGCGCATCGCTTTCGGAGATAAGGACGGCAAGATTTATGTGATCACGCTTGCTGATCGCAAGATGATTGAAGTTGCGGATTCTCCTCACACACAGATTCGTGATTACGTCTGGTCGCCGCGCGGCAACTATTTAGCTTTCAGTTATCCTCGTGGCGACAATGGCAACTCTACCGTCTTTATTTGGAGTGCGGCAGATGGAAAAGCGCGGCCTGTTACCGATGATATGTTCAATGCCAACAGCCCCGCGTGGGATCCCCAGGGCAACTATCTTTACTTTCTCAGCGACCGCGAGTTTGCGCCCCAAATTTCGCAAGTCGAGTTTAACTATGCGACGAATCGCACCTCCTACATCTACGCGATGGCGCTGGGGAAGAATGTCAAACATCCTTTCCCGCCTGAAAGCGACGAGGTCACGGTTAGTAAGACGGACGAGGCGCCGAAACCCAAAGGAACGCCTCCAGCACAGGAGCCCACAGATCCTACGAAAGGCATCAATAAGGAACTGAATAAAGAACCTTCCCCGGAATCGGACAAAGAAAAAGAGAAGCCTGCGGCCGCAACCCCGGCTGACACCAAACCTGACACTCCGAAACTCACCAACCTCGTCATCGACTTTGACGGCATCTCGAGCCGTGTAGCTCGAGTTCCCGTTGCAGCTGATAACTATGGCGGCCTGTCGGCGAAGACAGGGCACCTGCTTTATGCGGTGGGGCCGGCTTTCTATTATGGTAGGACGGGGGATCGACCCACCCTCCTTAAGATCTTTGCTTTCAAGGATCGGAAGGAAGCAACACTAGCGGAAGATATTCGTGGCTATACGCTCTCGGATGACGGCTCGAAGGTACTTGTAGCCCAGGGCCCGGGGTATAACCTCTACGATGCCACTCCGGCCGGAGACAAAACGAAAAAGCCTGTGTCGACGGCAGGACTATTTGTCGATCGCGTGCCCGCGGAAGAGTGGAATCAAATCTTCAATGAAGTGTGGCGACGTTATCGCGACTGGTTTTACGTTCCTAACATGCATGGTTACGACTGGGTCGCCTTACGCGAACAGTACAAACCGCTGTTGCAGTATGTAGCCCATCGTTCTGACCTCAACTATGTGATCAGCGAGATGATTTCAGAGTTGACTATTCAGCACGCTTACATCGAGGGCGGGGATTTCCAGATTCCTCCCCGGCCGCGCGTTGGTTTGCCGGGCGCGCGCTTTGAACTTGATAAGCAGTCGGGCCGCTACCGCATTGCGAAGATCCTGGAAGGAGAAAACGAAGAAGACATTTACCGCTCGCCACTCACGGAGATAGGCGTGAACATTAACCTCGGCGATTATGTCCTGGCGATCGACGGCGAGGAATTGAAGGCGAACGACGATCCCTACCGCTTGCTGCGAAACAAAGCCGATAACCCGGTATCGCTAACGGTCAATAAGACTCCGTCCTTCGAGGGCGCTCGCATCGTTTCGTATCGTCCGATTACAGATGAAGGCAATCTGATTTATCTCAACTGGGTTAGTCAGAATCGACGCAAGGTAGAGCAAGCGACCGGAGGACGCGTCGGTTATATCCATATTCCCGACATGGGAGCCGCCGGAATTCGTGAGTTCATAAAGTGGTATTACCCGCAGATTCGCAAGGAAGGCATGGTGGTTGACGTCCGCGCTAACGGCGGCGGCAACGTTTCACGAATGCTCATTGAGCGGCTGCGGCGAAAATTACTAGCGGTCAACTATTCCCGCACCGATGACACTGCAAACACTTATCCCGATGCAGTATTTATTGGTCCGATGGTCGCGCTGCTGGACGGAAATTCCGCGTCAGACGGCGACATTTTTCCCTATATGTTTCGCGAGGCTGGACTGGGCCCGCTGATTGGCAGGCGCTCGTGGGGCGGGGTGGTCGGCATTACAAGTCGCGGGCCACTAGTTGATGGTGGCACCGTTTTCGTACCGGGCTCCGGACTTGCTAACAAGAATGGCGAGTGGATCATTGAGGGCTACGGCGTGGATCCTGACATCGAGGTCGACAACGATCCCAAGTCGGAGATCGAAGGACGAGATCCGCAGCTTGAGCGCGGCATTAGTGAAGTGATGGCGCGACTCAAACAGCCAGTGCGATTGCCAGGTAAGCCGCCAGGGCCGGTGAAGACAATTAAATAAACTCCTCTTCAGTCCGACAAACTTCAGTTTGTCGCCGGTTGAGTAAAGCGCAACAATGACAAACTAAAGTTTGTCGGACAATTCTCGGCAGCAGTCTCACCGGCTGCTGCCTTTAGTTTGCCCAAGAACCCTTACGCACAACCTCAGCCGCCCCAGGCGCCTTTCGCTTTTATGAAGATGTATCCGGCGATACCGCTTGGCTATTACCCAAGGGGGGCTAATCCTTCACGAGCAATTTTTCCAGGGGCAATATCGCCGGCTTTCCCTTGTGCTGCCAGCAACGCACCGGGC
>JBHEMV010000022.1:31488-40921 GCA_046262375.1 Pyrinomonadaceae bacterium | reverse complement strand
AGATAGTAGTAGGTGTCGGGCTTGGGTGCGTTGGCTCGTTTGGCGAAGAAGAGGTTCGAACTGCCAAACGACGGGCGGCTCTGGATGACTCCGCTGCCGTGCCATTGATTGCTGCCGGACTTGCCGGTCGCGTTGAAGACGCCGCCCCCCGTCCGGCCCAGCTCTGCGTCGTAAGTGTTGACCTGCACCTTGACCTCCTGCACCGATTCGATGTTCGGGATGAAGACCGCGCGGTTGCGAAGGTCGGTGATCGAGACACCGTCGATGGTGTAGTTGTTGGCGCGTCGCGGCCCGCCGCCCAAGCTAAGCAGCGAGGAGTTGGTCTGATCCTGCTGCCGTACGAACTGCGGGTCGCCCGTCGGCACCACGCCAGGCGTCGTGACCGCGAGGAAGAAGACGTTGCGCGCCGGGGTCGGCAGATCCTGCAGCGCCCTCTTTTCGAGCGTCGAGGCGACCGACGGGTTTGAATTCTCAAGGACCCCCGCCTCACCCGTCACCGTGACTTGCTCAGTGACTTGCCCCACTTCGAGCGTCAGGTCGAGTGTGATGAAATCCTGCACGCCAATGTGGATGCCCCTGCGCTCAATTTTTTTGTAGCCGGTCCGCGCCGCCGTCAATGCATACGTCCCGGGGATCACATTGGTGAAGGCATACTCGCCCGAATCGTTAGTCACGGTGGTGCGCGTGGTATTGGTCTCCTCATTGATAAGTGCCAACTCGACGCTGGGGACGACAGCCGATGTCGCATCGCGAACCGCGCCACGCAAGCCGCCTTGATAGTTTTGGCCATGAGCAGTCACGACGGAAGCTCCAATCGCCGCTAATAGAAAACAAAGCGAGAGAAGCGCGCGCCGGATCTTGTTGTTACTGACTTGGAAAAACTCCCGGCGAGTCAAACTGCTTTTTCTAAGCATGATCTACTCCTTTCGATATTGAAAGATGGGTTGAGCAAAAATTGAAACCAAACCCGGCGTCTGTGCGTCTATTGTGCGTCTATGGTAAAGAACAGACGGGCCGACCGAGCGGGTTGATTAGTTTGCTCAACGGTCTGTTATCGTTTGGGCCAGCGGCGCTCAAGCTTGTCAGGGCAGGGGCGCTTCTGGCTCTTGTTGTTGTTAGGCTATGGTTGCCCTCGACGGACTTCCACATAGAGTAACACCAGCTCCTTGTTTCAAATCGTCCTGAACGCGCGTTTGGAAACTCAATCTATACTCGGGGCTCGACAAGCCGCGGTGGGAGAATCAAGCCAAGCTTGTTGACAATGTCCGTTGCGCTCGACTCTTCAGCCTGCCGATAGAAGCCCAAACGCTGTCTGCGGCTGCGTCCTCGCGGCCGATGCTCCGAGAATGATATGAAGACGGTTCTTCAGTGAATCGCTTATGATGCCCAACAAAAGATCAGCCCGTCCTTCCGACTACACCTCGAACACTCGCGAACGCGCAGCCCCAGATCAAGTCGGAGGATCTCTGTGCCGAGAGGGTATCACTCTTCGTCCGCCATTTGCTAACAACAGCTCATAGGAAGACCCAAGAATCGCGATTGGTGACGGCTGGATCGATCGGAGGCTGTGAAATCGCTTCGCTCAGGTCTGCGTCAGACCGAATTCAACACCGATTGCACTCTGGAGTGAGAGAGCCAGAAGACTACGATCCCTCTGCAGCTTTCTAAGGCTCAAACCTCGACAGCTACGTGATCTATCAGGCTCTGAGACTCGACAAACTCGAGAATGTCTATGTAGTCGTCGATCGTGGACCACGGGCTGAACGAAACGAACGACGGCCTCATAGCTACGGCCGCACTGCGCAGTATCCGAAGCGCTTCGAGAACGTTGTCTCGCGTGTGGCCCTTATTGAGATGTTCGAGCACCGTGTTGCTCACCGACTCGACCGCCGACACAACGAAGATGCAGCCTGACCGCGCGAATTCAGGGACCAGCGCGCGGTGCTTGAGTAGGTGCTCGATCTTGGCAGTGAAGTCAAAGGTCAGGTGCGGAAACTCCTGGTGCAGCGCGCGCGTGATGCGAAGCGAATGTCCAGGGCCGTTCAAAAAATCCGGATCGCCAAATGTGATATGCCGCGCGCCCGAAGCCACGAGCCTGCGAACGTCTTCGAGAACGATGTCCTTAGGCACTACGAAGAAGCGCCTTTTCTCTGATACGAATGATCTTGACGAGGTCCGGACTGCAATTCCCTTTTCCCTGTTTCGATCGAAGAGCTTTTGGGATGAGCTTGCAGGAAAACTTCCTCAAGCTTTTGAGAAGTTGTTACAAGGGCGCTTCAAAAGTTCTGACCTCCGCGTTGCAGTTTGCGCAATTCATATGCCCACCACTCTTAACTGGTACCGAATCACCCCGTTTACCCTAGTCCTGCCCTCCGCGTCGCGAGCTAGACGTCTCTTTTTGTTCCTTCAGGCTTCAACCGAAGAAGGTTATGGTAACTTCGACTTTACTAAGCCTTTTTCACGCTGGCAGGAAAAGCTGAGTTCTTCGTTAAGCAGATTTCTGGAAGCACGGCACAACGGCGTCACGAAGAGAAAAGGATCGGCAGTCAGCGAGTTGGTGTAAGTGAATGAAGGTAGGAGTTATTGGTGGAGCAGAGGGGGCTCGAACCCCTGGCCTCCGCATTGCGAACGCGGCGCTCTGCCAAACTGAGCTACTGCCCCACTCGGAAGCATATTAGGAAGAGGGCAGCCTGGTGTCAAACCATTGTAGTGGCGGCCGCCCGGTTTCCCATTGGAGTCATCATTTCGATTTTCCATTTTCCATTTCACATTTCTCATCTGCCATTTAAGAGGAAATTTTAGGCATAATCTGGTATTGGATTGCGACTAAAACAAAAAAACTGTGAGGGTGGTTGTTATTTGCATGGTTTGATGATTAGAGGCGGGGAGTTGTGTTGAGGGGCCTGAGAATAAAAACCGCTTCGAGAAGCGCTTCTAAATACCAAATGAAAATGGAATGAAAAAAATGGAAAATGTGAAATGAAAAATGGAAAATCAAAAAGCCCACGAACCTGTCTCGCTGGATCTTAGGTGGACTTTTCCTAGACTCCAGTTTACCTATTCCGGCGACAGTGTCTTCGCTGCCTGGCTGATAGCTTCGCCAAGCTTCTCAACATTCTTTCCGCCGCCCTGCGCCATGTCGGTTTTGCCGCCTCCGCGGCCGTCTAACATCACGCATGCTTCGTGCATGAGTGCATTCATATCGCCAGTTGCGTCAGGGGATCTTGCGAATACGAGTCGCGCCGCTTCCTTCTCACGCGAGCCAAGCAAGGCAATCGTATGTGGATGGGCTATCAATGCCAGCGCCAGACGCTTGAGTGATTCAGCATCACGGTGGTCAAAAATCGTAGCGATGACACGCGTGCCCGCCGGGTTCGGTGAGGTCTGGGCGAGCAACTCAGCAGCTTCTGCGTTGGCCGAAACCTCTTCGAGCGCACGCACGCGCCGGTGGAGTTCCTTATTTTCTTCGAGCATCCGCAAAGCCAGTTTTGTTGCATCATCACGAGCTGCGCTAAAAAGGCCGGCAACTGCGCTTGCGGTCTGGTTAGCGCGGCGGTAATCGACCAACGCCCGCCCACCGGCAAGAAATTCGATGCGGGTTAATCCCTTGGCGCGTTGCCAACTCCGTACCGCAATCAAGCCAACTTCGCCTGTGCGATAAGCGTGGGTGCCCCCACATGGAGTTAAATCGAAACCTTCGATTTCAATCACCCTTACTTCGCCGTCACGCGAAGGATCTTTTCGTAACGGCAATCGGGCCGCTTCTTCAGACGTGACACTTTTGATTGTAATCCCGCGATCTTCCCAAATGACGTTGTTGGCCAACTCGACTGCCCGTTCGACCAGCTCATTGGCAGGGTTCGTCAACTCCACATCGATCTCGCACGAGTCATCCAGCACTCGAAAACCCCTCGTCGGCGCATTGAAAAGAGTTACAAAAGCCTGGGACAGAATGTGCTGACCAGTATGTTGCTGAATGTGATCAAGCCGGCGCGGCCAGTCAATCCGTCCTTTCACTGTTGCACCAACTTCCGGGGCCCGCCCCTGGATGACATGCAACACTCCGTTTTCCTCGGAATCAATACACTCAAGCACCCGCACGCCGCCCAGTATTCCTGTGTCGCTTGGCTGACCGCCTCCGGTGGGATAGAAAGCAGTACGGTCAAGCGTCACTGCGGTCCACCCACTGACGCGATCAGTCTTGTCGGTGACCTGCGCTTCAAACTCGATCAAATGTGAGTCGTTGTAGTAGAGACGTTCAGTTGCCGGCATTTACTCAAAGTATAGATGAACTGGCTGTTCTTCGCAGTTGATGAAGAGGCAGAGCCTCGGAATTTAAAGGAAAGCTAGCCGGAAATGCCAAGCCTTTCCACATATCAGGCGGAAAAGCGGCAAAAGACTTTCTTTAGGAATGGCTGGCTAAAAGAAAGAGCGGGGGTAAACCCACCTTCCCGACCATGAGACTGCGCAACTCGAATGATTCACGTCCAACAACTTCCGTTACGATTGCAATTGTCTTTGACAGGGTTTGTAAAAAACCAACATAATCCGCGACTGCTTCCAGCGCCGGGGCCACTTCCTTCGTTCACATGGATTTTATGAATCGTTTCTTGCTAAAGGTTTTCTTTCGCGGCACCGCAGTTCTTCTCCTCCTTCTCTCTTTGAGCGCCGTTGCCTTCGCCCAACTGGAAGGACCGCTGCGTTCGATAACGTATCGGGTTTCGATGTCGCGACCGGTCTCACATCTGTTTGAAGTGTCGATCGAAGTGGAACTGCCTGCAGATTCAAGAACTGCGTCGTTAGATTTCCAAATGCCCAAGTGGTCGCCCGGTCGGTACGCAGTCTTTGATTTCGCAAAAAACGTGCAGGAGTTTCGGGCGTTGGCCGGAATCTGCCCGCCGCCGGCGCAATGCAAGATGGCGCCTCGACACGTGACGCGACGGGACGATCAAACCTGGAGCGTTTCAACGCAGGGAAGCAGTTCTTTGACAGTGAAGTACAAAGTTTTTGGTAACGACCTTTCAGGCACCTTCTCCCAACTTAATTCTCGTCATGCAAACCTCAATGGGGGTTGCATCTTTATGTACGCTGTGAATCACAAATCTGATCCGGTGAAGTTAGTGATCGATCCCCCGGCGGGATGGCGAATCGTCAACGCGGGAACGCACCAAACCGATCAGCGCGAATGGCAGTTTCCCAACTACGACATCATGATCGACACGCCGACGGAAATTGCGCCTGATTGGACTCACGACGAATTTCAGGTTGATGAGAAACAGTACCACGTCATCGTTCATTCGTTCGGCAATGAAGGGGGGAAACGACCAGCCCTGGTTCGCGACATCGAAAAGATTGTGCGCGCACAGACTGCAATGTGGGGCCAGCCGGAATTTGATTCGTATACGTTTCTAATTCACTTCGCTGCCGATGACCATTCCGAAGATGGCATGGAGCATCTGACTTCGAGCCAGGTTATCGAGCCAGGGGCGCTGGGCGAACCAGGAGCCTATGGAGCTACACTTGATTTAGTCGCACATGAGTTTTTTCACGTATGGAACGTCAAACGACTGCGACCCGTTGAGTTTGGTCCATGGGACTTCACCCGTCCTGCAAACACTCGCTCACTCTGGATCGCCGAGGGTCTTACAAATTATTACGGACACGTTATGCTCCGCCGGGCCGGAGTCTGGGACGACGCTGCCTTGTTTCGACGAGAAAGCGAAACGATTACCGCAATCGAAAATGCTATGGGTAGCCATCTGATGAGTGCGGAAGAGTCGTCGCTTTCCGCGCCGTTTATTGACGATGCACCTCATGCGCAACGAACCAATCTCGCGAACACGTCGATCAACTATTACCCCAAAGGTGAGTTAATCGGAATGGTACTTGATTTCATGATTCGCGGAAGGACCAACGGCAAGGCTTCGCTCGATGACGTCATGCGTCGAATGTATGATGAGTTTTATCTCAAGAGTCCGAATGCGACCTATTACCTGCGCGGGCGGGGATACACTCCTGAAGACTTTCAGCGCGTCGCTTCCGAAGTTGCAGGTTACGACCTGAGCGATTTTTTTGGGCGGTACATTCGCGGCGTCGAAATCCTGCCTTATGAAGAGGCCTTTGCTTATTTGGGATTGCGCCTGGTGCGAGAGCCGGCTCGTCAGCCTTTTGATGCCGGCATCGGAGTTGATTGGCAAAAAAAGGGTAGCCTTACAATCGGCGTGGTTCGCAACGGTTCGCCGGCTGAAGATGCCGGATTAGAGGCGGGCGACCAGATTATTTCGCTCGGACGCAGGAGTGTCAGACCTGAAAACTGGCTTTTCTCTTTAAGTCGATTCAGGGAGGGTGATCGGGTGCCGATCGCTGTAAAACGTGACCGTCGCACTATCCAGACCAATCTCCAAATCGGGCGGGCCGAACGCTTTGAGTACAAAATAGACGAAAAGAGGGACGCCACCCCCGAACAGAAAGCTTTGCGCCAAGCCTGGCTGACCGGCTCTTAGGAATTCCGTGTGACTGATAACCGTCCTCCCAAGGATCCTGCCGCATTAAGGAAATGCTTAATTCCTCGAATTGAAGTGCGATTCCGAACGGGAAACTGTAGCTTTCCCATCCATTCCAGCAGACGTCCAAAAACCTCGCTGAACGGCTTGAGGCACTCCATTTGCTAAGCTAGGTGTACCCGGCACACAAATTAAAACAGTTTGAGCAATGGAGGCACTATGTCAGCAGTAATGGAAACATTGGAGAATTACGGGGGGCATACAAAGGCATCGGACATAACGTTCGGATTGGGGCGTTGGCTCAGCCAATTGTTTGGCTGCCCACATAAGGAGATGAGCCGTCCTTTTTCGAGACATGGCGAAACTTATCGCGTTTGTATCAATTGCGGGGCGCAGCGAAATTTTGACGAAAATACCTGGGATTTCGCAGGCCCGTTTTATTTCAAGCCGGCCCGTACGGCCGACCTGCGAGATGTTGACTTAACCGCGCTTAGATGTGTTTAGCAAATATATAGAAGGCGGCCTAAGCGCCTCAACAAGAAGGGGTTATTCCAGGCGGTAGTTCGGGGCTTCCTTTGTGATGATCACGTCATGAACGTGCGACTCGCGGAGGCCAGCCGAAGTGATTCGTATAAACTGGCTTTTTTCCTGGAACTCTTTGATTGAGCGACAACCTGTGTAGCCCATGCCCGAACGTAGGCCGCCGACCAACTGTGTAGTCATCTCTGCTATGGTGCCTTTATAAGCCACACGGCCCTCGATGCCTTCCGGAACGAGCTTAGATTCGTTCTCGGCCATTTCCTGTGCATACCTGTCTCGCGACCCTTCGCGCATTGCGCCAATCGAACCCATGCCGCGATAGGTCTTGAATGAACGACCCTGAAACAGTATCACTTCCCCAGGCGCCTCCTCAGTCCCAGCGAAAAGCGAACCGATCATCACAACATCAGCACCCGCTGCAATGGCCTTGGCGACATCACCGGAAAACTTCACGCCGCCATCGGCGATGACCGGAATGGCTTTGGTGCGCGCGGCTTTCACACAAGATTGAATCGCAGTTATCTGCGGCACACCTGCGCCAGTAACAACGCGCGTAGTGCAGATCGAACCCGGCCCAATACCCACTTTTATCGCATCGACGCCGGCATCAGCTAACTCCTGCGTGCCTTCGGTGGTGCCCACGTTGCCCGCTATTACATCTGTGCCGCCGTGCCTTCGTTTGATCTCGCGCACAGCCTCGATTACGCGTACTGAGTGCCCGTGGGCAGTATCAATAACCAGACAGTCGACGCGCGCATTCACCAGCTCGTCCGCGCGTTCGCGAAAATCGCCCGTCGCTCCGATAGCCGCCGCGACTCGCAGACGGCCAAGATTGTCTTTCGCCGCCGTAGGATACCTGATCGCCTTTTGAATGTCCTTGACCGTGATTAAACCCTTGATTCGCTTGTCTCCATCGACGACCAATAATTTTTCGATCCTATGTTTTTGCAGTACGGCCTTTGCCTGGTCGAGCGTGGTCCCTACCGGAACAGTAACGAGCGGCTGCTTGGTCATCACTTCTGAAACCGGAATATCGAAACGTGTCTCGAAGCGCAGATCCCGATTTGTGATGATGCCCACCAGGTGACCATCCTCGTCCACCACGGGCACGCCGCTGATATGGAATCGCTCCATTACCTGAAGAGCTTCGCGCACGGGCTTAGTGGGAAGAATGGTAACCGGGTCAACGATCATCCCCGATTCTGATCGCTTAACTTTGTCGACCTCTTCAGCCTGGCGCTCGATGCTGAAGTTCTTATGAATGACGCCGATGCCGCCCTGTTGCGCAATCGCTATAGCCAGAGCGGCTTCGGTCACCGTGTCCATGGCAGCCGAGCACAGAGGAATTTGCAGTCGGATATTACGGGTGAATTGAGTGGAGGTGTCAGTTTCAGACGGCAGAACGTCAGACCGTGCAGGCAATAAAAGCACATCGTCAAAAGTTAGCCCCTCCGGGATATTAGCTGAGATCATATGGGCTCTCTTAACTCCTCAATTCTAATGTCAGATCAAAACTCGCTTTGATGATAACAACAGAACTGCCCGCCATTTTGCAGCGGGCAGTTTCGAATAAGACATCCTTGCGGGGCGCCTTGCCGGCGCCAGCTGACGGGCGCGCGCGCGCTGATATGCTGTGCGTTGCGCACAACCCCGTAATAACCTGTTATTGCATGAGCAGTTCGTAATCAGCTTTCCAAATATGAGAACTATCAACGACGATGTTATATCTAATCAAGCTACGAGGACCTTGATTCTCTGCGAGGGCTTCATACGTAGTAGATTTGTGCAATACCACGGACCCTTTCTGGACCCAATGGAGAACAGCAAGCGCCACCACTGTCAATATCGCCAGGATCACAATCGCAAGCACGACAGTTAAGATCGGGGATCGCGTAGCCGGCGCATCAGTGTAAACCTTCGAGTGATAAGGCGTGCTTGAGATTTCGTCGGGATCACCCTGGTCGCGCATGTGGCGTGTGTAACCTTCGACCGCCTCTTTCTCGTCGTATCCAACGTAGCGCGCGTAAGCTTTGACGAAGCTGCGATTGAAGATCCCGCCCGGGAGGTGTCTGTAGTCATTCAGTTCTATTGCTTCGAGATAGTGAATGGATATTCGAGTCTGATCGGAAATCTCGCGCAACGCAATGCCACGCGCCTCGCGCGCGCTTCGCAACTGTTCTCCGATCGTCGCTGCCATCACCAATTCGCGTCAGCCTCTGCGGTTGCTGTCTCGGTGGATGTTAAGCCCCGCTGGATACCAGTTGAGTGAACTGCAACTTGTTATTGGAATCCAGGCGATCAGCTCGCTGCAAGATCAACTTAACTGTTGTATCGAATATATCTGCGTTGCTAAACGCTGTCAAACTTTAGTGCCAGATAGAGTAGCGTCT
>JBHEMV010000022.1:15350-31478 GCA_046262375.1 Pyrinomonadaceae bacterium | reverse complement strand
CGGTGGTACGTTGACGATATCCGAATCAGTCGATTTTAACTTCTACAACAGTAAAAAGTGAGGATACATGAGATGCCTTTAGAAGCACTCGGAATGGTGGAGACCAAAGGGTTCGTCGGAGCCGTCGAAGCCGCTGATGCTATGGTCAAAGCTGCAAATGTTCAGCTATTAGGAAAAGAGTATATCGGCGCCGGTTATGTGACGATCTTCGTTCGTGGCGACGTGGGGGCAGTGAAGGCGGCAACTGATGCCGGGGCTGCGGCCGCGCGCAGAGTCGGCGAGTTAATTAGCGTTCACGTAATTCCTCGCCCACACGCTGAAGTTGAGCGAGTCCTACCGGTTGACGGCCGAACAGGGTTAAGTCCGGACGAGCGCTCGCTTCAAGGTGGCGCCCGCGGGCAACTGGGGCAGGGCGAAGGTCGTTCGCTTCAGGCCGGTGCGCGCGAAGGAAGCAAGGAAAGAGCCAGGTAAATTTCGATTGCCGATTGCCAATTGCCGATTTGAAAAGGAACGCCACGCTTCAACTCTAATCGGAAATCGGAAATCGGCAATGGCCCTGGAGATTCGTTATGTCCGAAGATAAGGACCTTATATCAGTCCAGCAAGCTCGAGAGCTGGTGGAAAACGCCCATAAGGCACAGGCTGAGGTAGCCCGCTTTGACCAGCCGAAGATCGATCGAATTTGCGAGACAATGTCTAAAGCCGTCCTGCGTGAATCGGCGCGGCTCGGGGCAATGGCGGTAGAAGAAACCGGTTACGGAATTCCCGTCGATAAGCAGGAGAAGAATCGTTTTGCCGCCGAAGATGTTTGGAACTACTTTCGCGGTCTGCGTACAGTCGGAGTAGTCTCCGAGTCGAAAGACGTTGTAGAAATTGCCAGCCCGCGAGGCGTTGTCGCCGGAATCATTCCTTCCACCAACCCAACTTCAACAGCGATCTTCAAAGTTTTGATTGCGATAAAATCCAGAAATGCAATTGTTCTGTCGCCGCATCCTTCCGCTGCTCGATGTATCAACGAAACTGTACGAGTGATGCGCGAAGCCGCAGTCAAAGAAGGTTTGCCCGCAGATGCTATCGGATGCATGTCAACCGCCACGATCGAAGGCACTGAAGCGTTGATGAAGCACAAGCAGACCGCCGTTATCCTGGCTACCGGCGGTATTGGTCTTGTTCGTGCCGCCTACTCTTCCGGGAAGCCTGCATTCGGAGTTGGTCCGGGCAATGTCCCGGTTTTCATCGAAAGAACGGCTGATGTTCCCAAAGCTGTGCAGGATATTTTGACGGGAAAGTGTTTCGATAATGGAACCATCTGTGCTTCCGAGCAAGCCGTGGTTTGCGACGCACCGATTGAAAAAGCAGTACGCGATCAATTCAGGGCGCAGGGCGCGCATTTTCTTTCGGCGTCTGAGGCGGAGCAGTTGGGCAAGATTGTGGCGACGCCACAACGCTCGCTTAACCCGGGAGTCGTGGGTAGGTCTGTGGAAGTGATTGCGAAATTGGCAGGCCTGAATGTTCCCCCCGGGACACGCTGCTTGATGGCCGATGTCGGCGGCGTCGGGCGCGAGTTTCCACTTTCGATGGAAAAATTGTCACCAATACTCGCCTTTTATGTGGCTGATGGAATAGCACGCGGGGCGGAGCGCAGCTATGAAATATTGCGCTATGGCGGGATGGGCCACACCGCCGGTGTTCATACCCGTTCGCGAGAGGCTGCTGTTCGCTTTGGCAGCGAGATGCCGGCATCGCGGATAACCGTCAATACTCCCACCACCCACGGCGCGATCGGCTTTTCTACGGCGCTGCCGCCATCAATGACTCTGGGCTGCGGTTCCTGGGGTGGTAACGTAACCTCGGATAACGTCTCGCCGCTTCATTTACTGGATATTAAACGCGTGGCCTTTGAAACAAGGCCAGTGAAGAGTGCACGGCCGGCAGTCTCACTTTCCACCAGCACTGCACCCGCAGCATCGACTGCTGCTCATCGACCACGCCAGCCTCAAGCAGTCACGGGTACCACCGCCGGGAAGATCAACCGCGAAGAGATCGCGGCTATAGTCGATCGATTTTTGGCGACGCGACCAGCAGAAACAGCACCTGAGAGACCTGAGGCAACAGCAAGAAGAAGCCAGCCACAGCAACAATCGCCGCGCACGCCGGTCGAGCCCGAAGCAGGAAGCATGTATATGGGCCCGAGTCCTGGACGGAGCGATTCCGAGCCGGTGAGACAACCGGCGAACGGGGGGCAATCTAGTAATGGAAAGGCACCCGTTGACTTTGTCAGCGAAGACGATGTCCGGCGGGCAATTCAGAAGGGCGAAAAGATTTATATTAACGCCAAAACAATTATTACTCCGGCTGCGCGTGATCTCGGCGAGCCCGGCGAAGTGTTCGCAAAAACCTAACTCGTAAATCGTAAATCGTAAATCGTAAATCGTGAATAGATAGACCCCGTTTTGATTTGCTTTACGATTTACGATTCACGATTCACGCTTTACGATTCACGATTCACGCTTTATGTTCCTGGCAAAAGTTGTCGGCACAGTTTGGTCAACCAAGAAGAGCCCGGATCTTGAGGGTGTTCGATTCCTGGTTGTTCACCCTTACGATCTTGAAAAGGAACCAACCCGAAACATCGTCATCGTTGCGGATCGACTCGGCGCCGGGACCGGTGAGATGGTGATGTGTGCCTTCGGAAAGGCTGCCCGCACCGCCATCGGCAATCAGGACATGGCAATAGAAGCTGCCGTTGTCGGGATAGTTGATCGCGTAGACATCACAGATTCGGTCTCGGAAGAGATGCGCGAGGCTGCGGCAAAATTAGCACGGGACAACGGCAGACGGTAACGATTTTACACTTTGGATTGCGGATTTTCGATTAATCGGCTGCTTCAGAACAACTTTTTCGCGCTTCGCAAAACCAATCCGAAATCGCAAATCCAAAATCTAAAATCGAAGCAATGGCCAATGAAGATTTGATTTATCGACTTACGAAGGCTGTCTATAGCCGTTTGGGTGGAACAGCCGATGAACAGACGGTCGAACAGTTAGTCACGGAGCTCTACCGGGAGGTCGAACCCTTTCTTGATTCAAACGGCAGTTCTTACCCGCCTTTACAGTCTTTTTCCCCCAACCGCGGAGTTGCACACCAATCTCAGGAAGGCTCGTCAGACCGGATGATCATTTCGGTGTTTGGCGTGGATCACCCCGGTATTGTCGCGGGAGTTACTCAGATACTCGCCGAAGCGGAATGCAGCATCGTTGACATTAATCAGACGGTGGTCCAGGGGAAGTTTGCGATGGTGATTATTGCCAACACGTCGCGCGCCCGCGAGAGTGCAACGGAATTGAAGGAGCGACTTCGGCGCGAAGGGGAAGCCCTGAGTGTGCGCATTTATGCGCAGCGAGAAGATCTCTTCAATGCGATGCACCGAATTTAGTTAATGGTAAATGGTAAATAGTGAATAGGAGATCAGGCCACTCGGCAGGTCCGATCCATAAAGACAAGACCCGGAAACAATAACTAACAAGTGACTATTTATCGTTTACCATTTACCATTTACCCGCATGACTGAACCCGAAATTGCTCGACGTTGTCCTTCATGTGGCGCGTCAATTCGTAACCTGGCTTTTTTTTGCCCTCAGTGTGGTAAGCAGTTAGCCGAACAAAAATCTGGTTCCGCGCAACCATCCACTTCTGTGATAACAGCTCCACTGGTTGATGTTTCACCGCCCACAGATGCAGAGAATGCGGCCGACCCGACCCCGCCCGTGCTTCAGCGCGCTAAAGATTTTTCTGAAACCATTGCCGAAAAGCCAAAAGACCCGGGAATGGAAGTACCAAAGTTCAAAGACCCACAGTTGAAGGACCCAAAGGTAAAAGATCTGGCCACTCAGCCACAGCAAGCACCCATCGCCCGCACCGCGCCGGCAGCAGGCAGGGCCAGGATTCAACGAACGACCACGCTGGCCCGTGTCGAAGGCGACGTGGTTCAACGCGTGCAGAAGCTGCGTAAGATTTCCACGGTTGTCCTGGATGAAGCCGGCTACGATCCCAGCCTGCGCTTTGTGCTCGTCGCGGCTTTCTTACTTGTTCTGTTCCTCGTAATCGTACTGCTTAATAAATTTATCGGGTAAACCTCGGTCACTCAACTCCAGGGTCCAATTTTGAACGACATGTGTTCGTCGAATATGAGGCCTGGGATTCAGTAGTAGCTTAAAAGCCCAGGTGAGATCTAAGACACGCTGAATGGAATACTCGCAAGCAGAAATTCTCCAAACTGTCGCTATGACGGAGATGGAGCACCTCGACGTACGCACTGTGACGCTAGGCTTGAACTTACGGGATTGCGCAAGTGAGTCAATGGCGCGCACTGCAGAACGTGCAACCGAAAAAATCCATCGCTTCGCTGCTCGCCTGGTTGAAACTGTAGATCAGATCGGTGATGAATTCGGAATTCGGGTTGCAAACAAGAGAATTGCCATCACCCCTGTATCAATGATTACGGAGAGTGCAGCTGGCAATCCCGTCGAGCTTGCTCGTGCGATCGATGAAGCCGCGGGCGCGGTTGGAGTCGACTTTATCGGTGGCTATTCCGCGCTTGTGCACAAGGGAGCTACCGATTCTGAGCGAGAGTTCCTCGACTCAATTCCCGAAGCACTTTCGGTTACCAGGCGTTTATGCTCATCGGTCAATGTAGCGACGACCCGCGCCGGTATCAATATGGATGCGGTGCGACAGGTAGGCGTGATTATTAAGGAGGCGGCTGAGCGAACCAGCACTGAAGGGGGAATCGCCTGCGCGAAGTTTGTCTGCTTTGCGAATTCTGTTGAAGACAATCCCTTCATGGCGGGAGCTTTTCATGGCGTTGGTGAGCCTGAGGCCGTCGTCAACGTGGGCGTATCCGGTCCAGGTGTTGTTAACTACGCCGTGAGACACGCGGCTTCGGATCTTCCGCTTCAGGAGTTGGCGGAGATCATCAAGAAGCTTTCATTCAAACTATCACGCGCCGGTGAGTTGGTGGGACGGGAAGCGGCGCGAAGATTAGGAATCCCGTTCGGCATTATTGACTTGTCCCTCGCGCCCACGCCGGTGCCCGGAGATTCAGTCGCAAACATACTTGAAGCGATGGGATTCGAGAGAGCCGGCACCCATGGCACTACTGCAGCACTCGCATTGCTTACAGATGCGATCAAAAAGGGCGGCGCAATGGCGAGTGGATCTGTGGGCGGAATGAGCGGAGCATTCATCCCGGTTTCAGAGGACGCTGGCATGATCGAGGCGGCCCGGGTTGGTGCCCTCTCGCTTGATAAACTTGAAGCGTGGACCAGCGTCTGTTCAGTCGGCATCGACATGGTGGCTGTTCCTGGCTCGACTTCAGCCGAAACGATAGCCGCGATCATTGCGGATGAGATGGCAATTGGCGTGATGAATAACAAAACCACCGCGGTGCGCATCATTCCGGTGCCGGGAAGGGAAGTGGGCGAGATGATTGAATTTGGCGGCCTGCTCGGCAGCGCGCCGATAATGGCCGTGAACGCCTTTTCTTCGGCCGACTTTATACGTCGGGGCGGGCGCATTCCGGCGCCGATCCATTCGTTGCGGAATTGACACGTAGAGGAAGAAATTCGATGGAGAAGTTTATTTTTGTTTGCATCGTAATGTTTGCTTGGGCGTTCGCAGGTTTAGCTCAGGAACATAAAACTGAAAGCAAGCCTGACCTCAGCGGCACGTGGCTCCTTGATCGAAGCAAAAGCAATGTTAGTAAATCCAGCAACACACCTTCCAAACCTGAAACGCCGCTGAAGATCGTTTACCGCGACCCGGAACTCAAAATTAACCGCGCCTTCGATGTCAGTGGTCAGGCTGTTATGCGAGACTTGATCTACTACACAGACGGGCGCGGCGAGACAAATCCTGCTGGAATATTTTTGACCGACGGGCGCACGAACCAGAATGCGGCGGACAGGGAAAAGGATCTAACGAAATCAAAAACTCGCTGGAGGGGCAACAAGCTGTTGATAAGCTCTATCCTGCGCAGCTTCCTTGGCGGCCACCTGTTTGAGTACGAATTGGTGGAGACATGGAAACTTTCCTCCGACGGCAAGACGCTAACGCAAATGACCAGACTAGTGTTCCAGCCGGACCCGCTGGCGCACTCTATTTACGTTCCCTCCAACGCACCGGAGATGAAAAGAGTCTATAGCCGGATCCCCGACTAATAGGAGGGGAAAATGGCAGAGGCACTCGATATGGTTGAATGCAGAGGCCTGCCCCAATCATGAGGAGTGAAACTATTTTCTAACGCTGACTTAAAGCATTAGTTAGTCGGGTAAGTCGAGCTTTCTGACCTCGAGCCGAAAAAACTAGAGAATTGTATTTCGTCTTGAAGGGGTTTTAAGGCGTAGCTTTGAGTCGACGCTCGAAGCCTCTAAGGGACGCTCGAAGCCTCTAAGGTTGGGAAGGAGACATGCCCCCGCCGTGGCTAAACGAAACCGATTGCTATAAACAGGCCGGTATGGTGAGTTTCCCACCACGACGAGTTTCTCTGCAGGCGAAAGACCTCTTACGGATTTCGACACGGCCCTCTGTATTTTGGCATAATGCTCCAGTCTCAACTGCCTCAAAATCAGTTGGCAATCGAACCAAAAACCTAATACCCTAACGCCTTTGGCCAGGGCAGAGCTGGGGAGTAATAGAACGCGAAAATCGCCTGCGCGATTCGGAGGGTAGATATGGCAGAAGCACTTGGTATGGTTGAATGCAGAGGCCTGGTGGCGATGATCGAGGCTGCTGATGCAATGGTCAAAGCTGCAAACGTAAGACTGGTGGGCTGGGAAAAGATCGACGCCGGTCTGGTTACTGCGATCGTTCGGGGTGACGTGGCTGCGGTGCGAAGTGCTGTTGACGCCGGAGCTGCTGCCGGCAGAAGAGTCGGTGAGGTTGTTGCCACTCACGTGATTCCTCAACCTCATGACGACGTTGACATTGGACTACCCGTGTTGGAAACAGGGCAGACAACCAGAAAGAAGATCAGCGGCTCGGTCCGCCCGAAGTAAATCATACGAACGAATTCCTTCTTTAAAGTCTCCGCTCGAACCACCCTCCCTGAATAATGAGCCTGAGCCTCTATCTCCTTCGCCACGGGCAAACAGAGTTAAGTCGCGAAGACAGCTTCTGTGGTTCAGGCCTGGATCCAGAGCTGACGTCGGAAGGCCGGGAGATGGCCCAGGCTTTCACCGATGCATACCAGGCAAAATCCTGGTCCGCGATTTATTCGAGTAGTTTGCGGCGAACGATTGCTACAGCTCAACCTCTTTGCGCCACCCTCGGAATGGAGCCCGCAGTACGTAGTGAGTTAAGAGAGATTGGATATGGCAAATGGGAGGGGCTCACCAAAGAGATCGTCGAAAGGGAGTTTCATGACGATTATGTAAGCTGGCTCGCCGATCCTGCCTGGCATGCGCCCACCGGAGGAGAACTGGGGGTCGTAGTGGCCCAGCGGGGTTTGAACGTAATTCGAGAAATCAAACAGCGGTTCGAAGACGGAAATGTTTTAGTCGTCTCTCATAAGGCGACCATAAGAATCATTCTCTGTAGCCTGCTAGGCATTGATGTTGGGCGCTTTCGTTACCGGCTGGTGTGTCCGGTAGGATCGGTTAGCGTTGTGGAATTTACGTCTGAAGGGCCGCTATTGCGCTCATTAGCCGACCGTTCTCACTTGAGTGAGAGGTTAAGATCTTTACCAGGCACTTGACACACCGGCAGCAGATCGGAAGGGCGGCCGAGTGTTTATCATCATGTTCTGGCCTGGAAGCTAACAAACAAATATGACGGAAAAAGAATCCCCCTTTGCGTGTGATATGTCTGCGATAGCGGCGGATCAACGTGGAGCACACCTAGCAGCCATAGACAAACTCTTTGGGGCGGTTGAAACCTTCCATGAACTGCCAAACGGCTACACGTTCCGCTTGCCTAACGAGTCTGACGTATTACTGACGGCGGCACAGTTCATCGCGCTTGAACGGCTATGCTGTCCGTTCTTTAGTTTTGGTTTAGAGATTGAACGCGAGGGCGGTACTGTCTGGCTGAGTCTTACAGGACGCGAGGGCGTGAAGCCGTTCATCATGGCTGAGATTGGCGATCACCTACCAGGAACATTCAACAATAAAAATGCGCTAGGTTACCACCTTGAGGAGGATTATCTCGACCGCTAAAGAAGGGCGTTGCTTCCTCGAGGACGGCAGCGCCCTTTTTGCTACTCCAATACTCACATAGTACTATCCACTCTTATTCGAACGAGGGCCGATCCCCTGCGCCTCGAAATCTAGATACGGAGAAATTCGGCGGAATGAAGATGTGGTTTGTAGCTTTAGTGGTCTGCCTGCTCTTAACGTCTCCGGTAGCGGCGCAGAACAATGTCGCGTTGGAAGGACAGGTGGTCTGCTGCGCCGATTGCTGGGCTGAAGCTGACCGCAATAAGGTGGAATACGGGACGGCTGAGAATCTGTTGAAAGCCAGGTCGTGCGTTGAGGGAGGCGACCCCACTTTGCTTGCGGTTCGCGAAGGCGACAAATTTACTCTCTACCAGCTTGCCACCGGAAAATTTCGCTTACCGGGTAAGAATTGGCTGGAGTTTATCGGCAAACGCGTTGCGGTAACAGGCGCCAAACAGAATAAACGAGGCGTCAGCATTATGCGCGTCGATACGCTCACCGTGATCGCGCCAAGTCTCGCTGAGCGTGAGGCCGCAAATGTTATCGGCAAGGAAATTGATTTGAAGCTCAACGATTTTTCCGGCGTGGAGCAAAGTCTTGCCTCACTAAGAGGTCGAATTGTGATTCTTAATTTCTGGGCTACCTACTGCATTCCGTGCCGCACGGAAATGCCGGACCTGGCTGCGATCCAGAATGAGTATGCCGCCCTGGGTGTTCAGGTAATCGGTGCTTCTAATGATGAAGCCGATGATCGAACGAAGGTCTTGCAGTTTGTTAAAGAAACGAAGATTAATTTTCCGATCTGGATGGGCGCAACCACGGATCACATGATGCAATTTGGTCTTGGCACGGCACTGCCCGGAACCGTTGTCATAGATAAGAAGGGACAAGTCGCGCGAGTAATCTCCGGAGTCATAAACCAAACCGACTTGAAGAAGCTGATTGATACAATGCTCGCCGCTACCCCGGGTAACACAGTGATGGGTGAAAAAGGAAAACGGGAGGACCGCCGGGAGATCGCTTCAGCCAGGAAAGGCGCGGGCGAGGTTTCCTCGGTTCCCAGCTGACCGCTTTGACCCGGCGAGGGCCGCGCCGTGAGCGGGGCAGAAGATAACAAATACAAGTGGACCTATGGCGTACGCGTAATCGCGAACCAGATCGATCGCGCGACGTGGCGTAACACCCTAACCTATAGGTTTCATCCGAGAGTGACGGCGGGAGTCGAATACAATCCCCTGGCAAAAAAGGCGAGTCCGCTTGCCAACGTTGTAGCTATTACTGAGACACATCAACGGCCCGCGCTGATAATCGGTACTAGTTCCGACCGCATAGGAACCCCATCCGGCCAATCTTTTTACGCAACGCTGAGCAAGAGCTTGAAGCATCACACGGGATTACCGATAGCGCCATATTTTGGAGTTGCTTACGGAACTTACGAAGATCGCGCGCGGATTATTGGTGGGTTAAACATCAGTGCTGGCGAACGTTGGAGCTCAACGATTCTCTTTGATGGCGTGCGCGTTCATCCAATATTGAATTATTCATTTGGTCGACATCAGTTAGGCGTGATTTTCGAGCGCGGTCGGAATCCTGGCGCCAGTTACAGTATTTCGTTTTAGTTGCGCGGCGTTGGTTCGATTGCAACAGCCGCGCATGGTTTAGAAAGCGGACTTGTCCGCCCCGTCGGTGGGGCACAAGTGCCCTATCTAAACGGTGCGGAAGCCACCACTATAATAGGGGCGAAACACCTCTTGCTCACGCGCGTACGCACAATCACACCGAGGTAGTGGATCTACTGAAAGCCGCTGGCGGCGAGGAGTAGGCACTCGGTCACGACGCTTGGGAGAAAATCAAATGGGCCATGGACATACTCATACGGCGGCAGGTAAGAACAAGAAGCGTCTCCTTACCGTGCTAACGCTGACGACGGTCTACCTCATTGCGGAAGTGGTGGGCGGGTTGTTGACTCACAGTCTGGCATTGTTAGCTGATGCGGGTCACATGCTCACCGACGTCGCCGGCTTAGGGTTGGCACTCATGGCTATACAGTTTGCTGAGCGCCCCGCCACGCCCGAACGGACCTACGGTTTTTATCGCGTTGAGATATTGGCGGCGTTAACGAACGCCGTGGTTCTGATTGGGATCTCAGTTTACATTCTTTACGAATCCTACCAGCGGTTTCGCAATCCACCGGAGGTTCAGAGTGGAGCCATGCTGGCGGTGGCCGCGGTCGGACTTGTTGTTAACATTATAGGCATTTACCTTTTGCGCGCGGCGTCGGAAGAGAGCCTGAACATGAAGGGGGCTTACTTCGAAGTGATGTCCGACATGTTGACGTCAATCGGCGTGATTGTCGCGGCGCTAGTCATGCTCACAACGGGTTGGTACTACGCTGATCCTTTGATTTCGGCGGGCATTGGTCTTTTTATCCTGCCGCGCACCTGGCTACTACTACGCGACGCAGTGGGCGTGCTGCTCGAAGGCACGCCTACAGAAGTTAACCTGGCAACTCTGCGCCAAGCTATTCGGAGCGTGACGGGGGTTGCAGAGGTTCATGACCTGCACGTTTGGTCCCTAACTTCGGGAGTGAACGCTATGAGCGTCCACGCGGTCCTTGCCGACCATGCATTGCATGACGAAGTCCTGGCGGCGGTGCAAAAGAAGGTGACCTCTGACTTTAAGATTGCGCACGCGACCGTACAGGTTGAGTGTCAAGGATGCGCAGCCTACGAGACTCATCTTTAATCACCATTTCCGTGAAGAGTAGAGGCTAAAAAGGGCGCTACACGTTTTCGGTTCACTAGACCCTCTTTCGTTGATAGATGGTGGATATTCGCAAAACCCTGCGCGATTAGCAGCCTATTTGTTGCATATCAAATGGCCCTTTATTTGCTCTATCGAAGGCCATGATTAACACTGACGTCTTTCCTCTCTGGCCAAGTCAGGAAGTCGGGGTCAACCCTAAGGCTGAGACCGCCCCACGTTCGGATCATGCTTTGGCCCACTCCGCGGGCCAGGGCGACATGACGGCTTTCGAAGAGCTGTACGAGCGCCACAATCGTCGCGTGTATTCCGTGTGCCTTCGTATGACACAAAATGTGGCCGAGGCCGAAGATCTCGCGCAGGAGGCTTTCATTCAATTGTTCCGCAAAATCGGCAGCTTTCGTGGCGAGTCAGCCTTCACCACCTGGCTGCACCGTCTGACAGTAAATCAGGTCTTGATGCACTTCCGAAAGAGAAGCGTAAAGCTCGAGCGCACAACTGATGAAGGTGAAACTCCGGTGCAGATTGTCCGTGGCACGGAGAATCCGAATAGAATGCCGGTGCTGGATCGGATTAGTCTGGACAGTGCGCTTAAACAGTTGCCGCCAGGGTACCGTTCAGTTTTTGTCCTCCATGACATTGAGGGTCACGAACATGAGGAAATTGCGAAGATATTAGGAGTGGCCGTCGGAACGTCGAAATCGCAGCTTCACAAGGCACGAATGAAGTTGCGGCGACTATTGAAGAAACAAAACCCGGAAAGTTCGCCCGCATAAGATGAGCCAGGCGGAATTTCAGCTAGCACTTATCTATCGGCGATCGTATTACGTGGGTTGCTTTTGAATGCCCCACTGGGCTGGTGGTAGGCAGCTCCTCAGCCGCAACTTATTATGGCTCCGATCATCGCCGATGAAGGCATTGAGGCTCTGCGGGGCGAAACCTGCTACGACGACCAATGCCATTAAGATAGCGGGAGCAGTGTGCCGTTGAACAAATGCGGGCGACTCTTACAATGGGCCGCCGATGACTAAGCCAACCAAACCCTACACTCTTTCCAACTTAAGATTCGTGCTGTTGCTTCTCCTTCTTAGTGCTGCGACAGTCCAGCCCAGCAACCGTTTGAATTATTCGCGTTTCCTAATATCCTCTGAAACAAAAACAACTCAATTCCAAAGACCGTCAGGGTTAAGGGAGGCCATTATGGTGCGAAAGAAAAGTAACAAACTCAGCCAGATTCTGGAGCAGTTTTCGCTGAGGGCTACAAAGGCCACGGGTACATCGACGGCATTTATTCTTGCCTTGTCGGTAATTGTGGTTTGGGGACTAACGGGGCCCTTGTTTCACTTTTCAGACACGTGGCAGCTGGTAATCAACACCGGCACAACGATAGTGACATTCCTGATGGTATTTCTCATTCAGCGCACCCAGAATAAGGATGCTCTCGCGATCCACTTGAAACTCAATGAGATCGTGGCTGCCCTCGATGGCGCGAGCAATAGACTAATCGATGTAGAAGATCTTACCGAACAAGAAATCCAGACGCTTCACGCTCACTATCAAAAGCTCGTGACCATGGCCAAAAAGGACTCGAAGCTCACGCAAAGCCACTCAATCGAAGAAGCTGAAGCTCGTCACGAAGGCAAGCATAGTAAGCATCAGCGGAAAGCACGTTAGCGGGCCCTCAACATGTGTTACGGCCGCTGTTGAGAGGCCATGCGTTTTTTCCAGCTCCCAAATAGCTGACGTTGGGCTATTACGCCAACGAGAAAACGCCTACTTGGCCATGCTCTTATCTATGGGCCGATGGCCCAAGCTATTACATGTCGCGCCTTTAGCGCTTTCAACCTGCCCCACAACACGGTACCTGAAACGCTGGCCGAGGCTATTAGGTGTGCTCCGATGTGTTAGTTAAGGTGATTTGTTGGTGCCCGCAACAGGTTTGGTTGCTGTTTTCGTGGACGGGATCCTGGCGGGACCGAGTTCGCCTTTCGGAGCAACGCGGCCATTGCGAGTAAGCGCAATGCGTTTATCGCGGGTGGTGCCGTCTTCAACATTGACTCTAATCGAACGAAATGAGCCATCACGCGCTTTGTTGGTGGGATTATAAGCAATTACGTATTGTGTGCGTAGATCGCGCACAATCTCATTAGCAATCTGTGGTAACTCGGAGAGCGAATGGGGAAGGAATGCCCGCCCTCCGGTTTCGGTTGCTAGTTTGTTGATCAGGTTGACAGCCTTATCGCGCGGGCTCTTTCGGATAAAGCCACTGTCTTTATCGAGCTCGTTGACAAAGCCAATCACGTATATCTGAACGTCCTCTTCGCGCAGACGCTGGAAAAGTTGGGGCTCATTATAGAAACTATTGCGGTCCTCACCGTCCGTTATTACGATCAATGCACGCCGGCGCCGATCACTATCGTTTCCCTTTTTATATTGAGCCACATGCTCAGCAGTAAGATAAACGGCATCGATTATTGCGGTCTGGCCCCCTTCGACATACAGGCTTTCCATCCCATCCATTAGCAAGTCTTTGCTGGCAGTGAAGTCCTGGATGGTTTCGATCTTATCGCTGCTTATAAACCGCACAAGGAAAGTTTCATCACCCTTCTTGTTGCTGTTAATGATACTTTTTCCAGCATCAATCACGGCCTGCAACTGGGAACGCAAAGATCCTGACGTATCAATCGCCAGCCCATAACTAATTGGCACTTCTTCACGAGTAAAAGATTCGATTGGCTGCGACACTCCGTCTTCGAAAACATGAAACTCATTTTGGCGCACGTTGTCGATGGGACGGTTGTTTCGATCTATAACGCGAACGTTTAGAGTTACGAGTTCAGTATTGATCTTAACGATGCTGCCTTCGTCAATTTCGTCCTCGGGTGGTGTCGGGGTCGGCTTAGGTTTAAGAATAGGCGCCGGCGGAGGTTCACCCAGCGTAGGTGCTATCCGGTCATACGGCGTCGGCTTCGCGTTGGGAGCAGGGGTCGGACTGGACCTGGGAGGCGGCGTGGGTGTTGTTGCCGGTCTGCTGACAGCTGGCCGAGTTGTACGCGATACGGGAGTCGGCGTTGGTCGTGGCGAAACGACGCCGCTGCGACGTGGTCGATCCTGAGTTCTCGCAGCTGAGGCCAAACTAGAGCCAATTACCCAGGTAATCGCGAAAACGATCGCCAGCGCTATAAGAAGTGTTCGTTCCTTCAATCTATTCATAAGAGAACTCTAATAGAACTCGTTAAACCGTAATCCTAAGAAAATAAACCTCGAATAGCCGCCCCCGTCCACAGAACTTCACCTGGGTACGTCCAGCTCTCACTCAGTCTACCCCTTCGCGCGCACGCATGTGAACTCCGAAGAGCGTCTCGCAACGGCTTGCGAGCGTTTTAAAGCGCACGCTTCCGTGCGATCTGCCAACTTGTAAAAGATGCTTCGGGAGAGGTAATGAGTTGCCGAAATCCGCTGAAGTGGGATCGGCGAGAAAGATTTCAACGAGAGCCGGGAATCGCGTAATAGCCTTCTCTTGATCGAACGAACAATTTCGGTAAGCCTCGGGGAGGATTGACCTTCACCTTGATTCGATGCCAGCGTCCGTCGTTTGTGAATTCCGCTGGCTTATAACCAATCGAATACTGGTGACGCAGTTCGAGAGCGATCTGCTCAAAAATATCGTCCATTTCCGCGTGGCTTCTGGGGAAGAATGCTTTTCCGCCGGAAACGCTTGCGAGTTCGTCCAGAATGCCCTGGCCTTCCATGCCCAATGGGCTTCCGGCGTCCCCGCCGCTCAGAATGCCAATTCCGTAGAGCACGACGTCCGATTCCTTGAGAAGCCGGCGCAGTTCACTAAACGTATATCGAGAATTGTTGTCCTGGCCGTCGCTGATAAGTAGCAACGCCCGCTTGGGATGGGTGCCCCGCTGAACCTTCTCGACGCCGAGGTAACATGCGTCGTATAGGGCAGTATTGTTTCGAGTTTCTACAAACATCAGCTTGTCCAGGACCGCATTCCCATCGCGAGTTTTATCCAGGAGCAGTTGCGCCCGTGAATTGAAAGCGATTAGAAAATATTCGTCAGCATTGTGGCTTGTCTGGATGAATTTCGACAGCGCGTCGCGCGAGCGCTTAACCTTATCACCACTCATAGATCCCGATACGTCAAAAAGCACTCCTACAGAAACAGGCGAATCGTCATCACTAAAGAAAGTTATTTCCTGGGGCTTTTTCTCGTCGAGCACAGTAAAAGCGGACTTCCCCAGTCCTGAAACATAGCGCCCATACGTGTCAGTCACCGTCACCGTAAACGTAATCAGGTCGGTATTAACGATAACAGGGCCATCGAGCTCATTGCCGGACTTTTGTTGGCTGGCGGATGTATCGCTTTTCGGAGGCGTGGGCGCGGTTGTTGGTTCGCCTGATTTCTTTGGGCTCTTGTCCTGAGCGTTCGCGGATATTGAAAGTATTGAAAATATTGAAAATGCCGGGGAAATGGAGAGGAGGAAAAGGATGAACAGGAAGGAGATGGGACCGATCACTAAGGCGCGTCCAGGAGATAAGTGCATGTGACCCTCGAGTTTCTCGCTTACGTCCGGCTGTTCAGCTGATTTGAGATGGTGCTGCAACACAGATGCCGGAGAGGGAAAGACTGATGCCCGAGAGCTGAAATTCTGAAGATAATTCAGGAATGGCTGACGTGGGAGACCTGGCCGCAGCTGCTTTCAATTCCAGTCTGTGTCAACTGAGATTCATTGTAGGACAGGCGGGGCATGAGGCGCAAGAATTGACGAAATTACGTGGTGGGTCAGTTTGATGTCCGATAAGCTTTTTAGCTTGTCGTGGCGACGCGACAAACTAAAGTTTATCGGACACTCGCAGCCAAACTGACCCACTACTTGTAATTAGGTGGTGGTGCAGTTTGCTCAATTACTCTCATTAGCATCGTCTTTAGCGCGGTGAATTTAGTGCCCCACACAAGCGGAAACCGTTCAAGCGGTTTCCCGTCTGGACCCCAACCACTGATCACCCGGGCTAAAGCCACGGTGCTAATGGGAAAGACCGCCAAGATTCAAACTCCACCAGTACCCGATGCTACAGACGATGACCGCAACTTCTTATCCTTTTGGGCGTGTAAAGATAGCCCGAGAAAGGGCGGTCAAA
>JBHEMV010000022.1:0-15251 GCA_046262375.1 Pyrinomonadaceae bacterium | reverse complement strand
CGTCGCGTGTTATACTCCGCTTTGATTTGAAGTCCGGGATCGAATGCAATGGCCGAGTTTATTTGCCGATTAGGCACGCCCGCAGGCGAGGTTGTTACGCGTACGGTGGAAGCGCCAGGCGTCAATGAAGCACGCGCGCGTTTGGAACGCGAAGGCTTCCGCGTTTTCAATGTCACGCCACCCAAAGCGAGCGGTGTCACCACGCTCACCCGGCTCGGGGGACGAGGCGGGCAGGCACGCGTAAAAGCCAACGATTTCCTTCTTTTCAACCAGCAACTGGCCGCGCTGGTGCGGGCCGGCATCCCAATTCTGCAGGCTATTTCAATGCTGCGTAAGCGCGCAGCGTCGGCGCGTTTGCGCGCTGTACTGGGCGACGTTGAAGAGCAGATTCGCGGAGGCTCGGCGCTTTCCCACGCATTTGCATCGCAGGGAGGTATCTTCCCAAGAATTTATACGGCCTCGATCCTGGCCGGAGAGCGTTCGGGCGCGCTGGATGAGGTTCTTAGTCGTTACGTGACCTACATGCGTCGCAACGTAGCCCTGCGCCGCAAGATTCGGGGCGCGCTTGCCTATCCGCTCTTCCTGCTTTTTGCTTCAGGCTGCATGGTAACGTTTTTGACACTCTATGTGGTGCCGAGAATGTCTGACTTGTTTTCCGGACTCAGCACCGATCTACCGACGGTTACGCAGATTGTAGTCGGGCTATCAAGATGGTTATCTTCGAACGTGCTCTGGTTTGGGCCACTATTCATTGGCGGCGCCGTCGTGCTGTTTCTCTGGTCTCGAACTAACTCGGGTCGGCTAAAGGTCGATCAGTTTATATTGAAAATACCGCTTGCAGGTAAACTGGTGATTCAACTATCCGTGGCCCAGGCTACTCGCTCTCTGGCCACGCTGCTGGCTGGTGGGATTACGCTGGTAGAGTCATGGGAAATTGCGGCGGAGTCGATAACAAATCGGGAGTTGCGTCGTCGCAGTTCAGCAATCCTGCCAATGATTCGTGAAGGGCGTTCTTTCACGGAGAGTCTTGAGCTAGCCAACTGGGTGCCTTTGCTGGCTATTGACATGATCGAAATTGGCGAGCGTTCGGGGAGTTTGCGCGAGATGCTCGACGAGGTTGCAATCTTTTATGATGCGGAGTCGGAGGTCCGGCTGGAACAGTTGACGACCACGCTTGAGCCTGCGATTCTTGTGGTAATGGGTGGAATCGTCGTCACCATTCTCCTGGCCATTTACCTGCCCATCATTCAATCAATTTCCAGCGGCGCGGGAGTTACTGGTCGCCACTAGAAAGGCGGAGTCATCATTAGTTAGAACTGCGAACTGGCCGAACCTGAATGAAACAGCTAACGGAAAACCCTTTACCCACTCCCCCGTCGCAAAAGACTTTGGATTCTACGGTCGCAGTAGATGGAAGACTGTCTCCGGGTGGGGACAACTACGAACCACCCGAGGTGCGCGCTGCAAAGGAACTCGCGCGTCGCTACCGGCTGAGCTTTGTCGAACTGCTTCCGGCGGACCAGGAATCTCCAATCGACTACGGACTCTTTAATGAGATTCCGGTTGACCTCATGGTGCGCCACCAGTTTCTTCCACTCAAGCGCGATGCAAAAGGGCTCCACATCGCGATGGCCGATCCGACAGACCTTGAACGGCTCGACGAACTTGCCAGCGCCTTGCGGTCGCGCATCGTTCCACACGTGGCGACCGCCGGCACCATTGAAGTCATCTTGCGCCGAGGCGATGCGACGCAGCGCGTATTGCAGGAAGCGGCATCCGGCTTTCGCATTTCATTAGTAAGAGAAACTGAACATGGCGAAGAGGTGCTCGATCTCGATCGGCTGGCGACCGATTCCGAGATGTCACCAATCATAAAACTGGTTGATACGATCATCTACAACGCCATGGAGTCTCGCGCGTCTGACATTCACATCGAGACGCGCGATACAGAAGTGCAGGTGAAATATAGAATTGACGGAGCTCTCTACGCCAAAGTTGATCCGATTGATCTTGCATATCATCAGACGCTCATCTCGCGCATAAAAGTGATGTCCGAGTTGGATATTGCCGAGCGCCGTGTCCCCCAGGACGGCCGCTTCCGGGTTCGCTATAAGGGTCGCAACGTAGATTTCCGCGTCTCGATCATGCCAACCATCCATGGTGAGGACGCGGTCATTCGTATTCTCGACAAGGAGCAGATAAACGAAGAGTTTCGTAATCTCAACCTGGATGTGGTCGGGTTTGCCGAAGAAGATCTAAGGAAGTTTCGCCACTACATTGCCGAACCTTATGGCATGGTATTGGTCACTGGCCCAACTGGTTCGGGTAAGACAACTACGCTTTACGCGGCGCTCAACGAGATTAGAAACGAAGAAGACAAGATCGTCACGATTGAGGATCCGGTTGAGTATCAATTGCACGGCATCACGCAAATTCCCGTTAACGAAAAGAAAGGGCTCACATTCGATCGGGGTCTGCGTTCCATTTTGCGCCATGACCCGGATAAGATCATGGTGGGGGAAATACGCGACACCGAAACCGCTCAAATTGCGATCCAGTCGGCGTTAACGGGGCATCTGGTATTCACAACTGTACACGCAAACAACGTCATCGATGTTATCGGACGGTTCCTTAACATGGGCGTCGAGCCTTATAACTTTGTTTCCTGTTTGAACTGTGTATTGGCTCAGCGTCTGATTCGATTGCTTTGTCCCTATTGCAAGCGCCAGTATCATGCGAAAGATGAAGAGTTAGTCGAATCAGGGCTGCGGCCGGAAGAACATCGAGAGACACCGTTTTACATCAATGTCGGTTGCGATGCTTGCAACCACACTGGCTACCGCGGACGAACCGCGATTCATGAGTTGCTCGATCTTTCAGACAATATCCGCGAAATGATTGTGGAGCGCAGGCCAGGCTCGGAGGTCAGAAGAGCAGCCGAGGCCGAGGGTTTAACCAGCCTGCGCGAATCGGCGCTGAAAAAGGTGTTTGCGGGAGTTTCAACTCTGCACGAGATTAACCGGGTAACCTTCGTTGAGGAAGTTCGCGCCAACCTCTAATGATGAAAGGCTTAGCCCGTTTCTGGAACGCGGCCGGCCCAATAATGACTCTAAACCAGGCCCTTTAAAGGAACTGTTGATTTTGTGCGGCGTGTAAGAAAACTAATCGGGAGCGGTTGCATCTTAGCTCCCTGAACGGCATTATTAAAGGCCAAGTCGGACCGTCCACCTCCGCTAAGAGAGACTGACATGAGAATAAAGACACAACCCCGCATTTTCGTTTCATTACTGCTCACCTTTTGCCTTCTGCTTTTGCCGGCCACGGTGCTGGCCAAAAAAGGGGAGAAAAACTTCAAAGCCGGAATGCGCTATGAAGCCGCGCAGCAATGGGAAAAGGCAGCCCAGGAGTTTACTCTCGCAGTTGCCGCGAATCCCTCAGATCTCGAGTATCAACTCCATTTCCGGCGCGCGAGCTTTAACGCTTCGCAATCCTATATGCAGCAAGGTCGTGCCCTTGCCGAGCAGAGGGATTTTGTTGGAGCGTATAACGCTTTTCGGCAGGCTTACGGATATGATCCTGTCAATGAGCTGGCGGTTACTGAGATGGAGCGAATGTTGCGACTTCAGGCAGTGAAGGATGGGACCAACGGCAACAATGGAAATGTAACCAGGAGCGGCGACATCCAGGACGGCAGCCTGACCCCAGCGACTGCTCAGGAGGAAGCCGCTTTACCACCGGCACGAACTGAGCAACTTCGCGTAATTAGCTACAGCGGCGATTTAAAAGCGTTCATTCGCAGCCTCGCTGAGCAACTCAGCCTTAATGTCGTCTTCGACCGCCAATCGTTTGTTCAACCGCGAACCATCGACATCAACCTGCGCGATGTCACCACTTCGCAGGCACTCGACTACATCTTCCTTCAGGAGGGTTTGTTTTTTCAAAAACTGAGCCGGCGAACTATCCTCGTCGCGGATCAAACGCGCCGTCCACAATATCAACAACTGGTTTTGCGCACCTTCTTTCTTGCAAACACGGATCCCGACAAAGCAAAGGCTTTGGTGGGCCAGGCAATACCTCCTTCAGTCGGCCGGCCACAGACCATCGTCGTTCCGGATAAAGACACCAACAGCTTAACGGTGCGCGATACGGCGGAAAACGTTCGCTTGATTGGCGAACTACTTCAGAGCATCGATAAGGATCGCGCCGAAGTTGTAATGGACGTGAACATCTACGAGGTCTCGAAAAGTGATTTGCTGCAATTTGGTAATCAGCTCGGGGGATCCGACGGTACCTTAACCCTTGGCGGCTCGCCGGGTTTATCCGTTCTTACCAGCAATGGGACACTCAACAGATTACAGACGGGTGTGAACCTGGCCGGCATCGTTGGGGGCGTTCCGACTGCAGCTGCGGCGGCTCTGATCATCCCATCGTCCGTGCTCACTGCCTTCCAAAGCAAAAACAATACAAGGCTAATTGCGTCAACGCTGGTTCATGCTTTCAACGGCGAGGAATCCACCGCTCGCATCGGACAGCGCGTTCCCGTGCAAACGGCGCAGGCCTACCCATTTGGGATTCAAACCGGCACACCCAATACGACGAGCGGATTTCCCACTGGCGGCTTTCCAGTCATTAACTACGAGCCCACAGGGTTGACGCTAAAATTCACGCCGCAAGTGTTTCCCAATCAGGATGTGCAGGTGAAGATGTCTATTGAGTCCAAGGATGTGCTTGGCGCGGGTACGTTAACACCAACCTTTACGGAACGAATAATCACCGGGACAGCGCGCGTGCAGAACAATCGCACGATGATGTTAGCTAGCGTCTCTCAGGACGTGCAGACGAATGGGCGGCGAGGATTGCCGTTGCTTGGTCTAATTCCCGTTTTGGGTCGCTTGTTTACATCACCAACCCGCGACAATCGCCGGGTAGATATTGTAATAGCCGTTACCCCTCGGGTATTGCGCGCCCCGGCAGTCACGCCGCGTGATGAGGAGATGCGCCCCAGCGGAACCCTGCAATCGCCAACGACAGGTTCACTCGAAGCCATGTTGCGCGAAGCCGATCGCGCAGACCAGTTGGCGGCGGTTCGTGCGGAAAAACGGAACGCGACAGCCAGGCTGTCCCAACCCGTGCCCACTTCGAATGTTCCTGCCGCAAAGACCGAGGAGGTTGCGCAAACTTCCAATACGGCTTCAACTAACAATGCGTCGTCAGCGTTTACGAAAGAAGTTGCCGGCCCTGGAGTCGCGGCTGGGGTGGCGAAAGATACGAGTGCGCCGGCAACGACGAATGTTTCGGAACAAACTGCAAAGGCAGCCATGCCGTCAGAAGAGTTGCCGGCGTTCGTGCCTGCACCAAAGTCCCTGGTAAGTAATCGCGCGGCGTCGGAAGTCGCTGCCGTGAATACGAACCTCACCGGTGATGCGCACGCCGTACTTACCAGCATGCCTAAACCGATTGAGACGGCTGTTACTTCCATTAACACTCCCGCCAGAACGGCACAAATAGCGTTGACCTCAGAGGATGACACTATCAAAGTTGGTGAAACGCGGAGGTTTTCACTTATGGTGAACTCCGACGCTTCGCTGGCACTGGCGGTCGTTGCCTTACGATTCGACCCCAAAGTCGTAAAAGTGCGAGCAGTCTCGGCAGGACCATTCCTGGCAAACGTCAAAGATATTAAAGAACCCGGTGCGAGTTTCACTCAGTCGATCGACGCATCGGGGGTTTGCCTGATTTCCGTTTCAAATCTTAACGGCGCAGCATTAATCCAGGGAACCGGGACACTGCTTTTCATCGAAGTAGAAGCTCTTGCCGCCGGTGATGCCGGACTCGTTCTCGATAAAGGGCCCATGCGTCTTCTGGGGACGGACGCTCGCGATGTTGCACTTGATGTGATCCCGGTTCGCGCAACAGTGAAGCAGTAAGAAGTGAGTTACCTCCAGGGGCCACGCCCGAATAAACCAGAACGCGGCGATACGGTGAAAGCGGCTAAGCTTCCCATTCGCCGCGTAACTACGTCACGGGTAACTATGTCACGCTTTATTGCGTCGCAGAGGTTGAGCTCAAAGGCCGACCGGCGGGGATTTACTCTTATTGAGCTGGTCATCACTATCACAGTGCTGACCATTCTTACGCTCGGCATTGTTCCGTTACTCAAACTCTCGGTTAAACGGCAAAGGGAGCAGCAACTCCGGCACGCGTTGCGTGAGATGCGTATCGCGATCGATGAGTTTCATCGCGATACTGTGGACATGCCCTGCACGGGAACTGCGGCACTGACGCCCGGTACTAATCCACCTCCAAATCCCAACGCTTATATCGACCCTCGCAGCAAAGTGAAGATTTCTGATTGCACGATTTTCGGTGTTGATAATCCCGATCGATATCCACCGGATCTTGAGACTCTCGTTAATGGGGTTAACGTGGTGCCTCGGGCAGGAGTTGGTGGAGGCCGCGGAGACCCCGGCGTGGATGCAACGAAAGTAGGAGAGCTCGCGACTAAAAAGAAAGTTTACCTTCGCGCGATTCCGATTGACCCGATGACAGGAGAAGACAAATGGGAATTGCGCTCCTGTTACGATGCGCCGGATTCCGGCTCATGGGGTGGTGAAAACGTTTTCGACGTTCGGTCGAGGTCAAAAGGGACGGCTCTGAATGGTGAAAAATATAGTGACTGGTAACAGACCCGGAAAAGGTGAAAGGGGAAAGGGAAACGGGATGAAAGTGTCAGCCCGCTTCCATGTCCCGGTTTCCCCTTTACCCGTTACCCCTTCCCCTTGCGCTCAGCCACGCGGTTTTACCTTGCTTGAGCTGATGATTGTGATTACGGTGATCATAATTCTTGCCGCGATTGCCCTGCCGCAGTATCAAAAAACGATCATGCACACCCGCGAGGCTGTCTTGCGCGACGACCTCTCCAAAATGCGCTCGTTGCTCGATCAATATGCGGCCGACAAACAGAAGCTACCGCAATCGCTTGACGATCTGGTGACTGAGCGATACTTGCGGGAGCTACCCGAGGATCCAATAACCGGAGCGAAGGATTGGACGGTAACCACAGGCGAAGATGTGAATTCTACCACCGGAGAACAGGGTGTAACTGACGTCCATAGCGCCTCTCCCGATATTTCATCGGAGGGAACACCCTATAGCGAATGGTGATTGCGGATTTCGGATTTCGGCATCGTTTCGATAATATTGTCTGCCGCATTCGAGTGGGCGGTATCCGCAAAAGAAATCAGCAATCCGAAGCCGTAATCCCAAATTGAAATGCCCAACCCTCTCTCCAAACTGATTAAACCCTGGTACCCATCCACTGCGGTTGGGTTTGAAAAGGGACTGATCACGATGGTTCAGCTCGAGCGCGGTCGCGGAGGTGCATCAAGTCTGCGGCGGGCAGCGACAGTTGCCGTGCCGGAAGCTCTGATCGTTCCAAGCTTTGACGAGCCAAACATTCCTGACCTTCCGGAACTGACCGCCGCTCTAGCTGATCTTGCGACCAGCGCTGGCTTAATCCGACAGAAGCGATGGTCGGTGGCTCTGCCGGATAGCTCCAGTCGCAGCTTGATCCTGTCTCTGGAGTCTCAGCCGACTTCGAACTCCGAGCTTGAAGAAGTGCTTACCTGGAAAATGGAACGCGGCTTCGGCGCTCCACTCCAGGAACTTTCCATTTCCCGGGAACGTTTGTCACCGGACTCGCAGGGAAGAGATCGCTATCTCGCGGTCGCTACTCGTACCTCTGTTCTTGGGGAGTACGAGGCCGTCATTCACTCGCTGGGTTGGCGCGCGGGCTTGATTCTTCCTCGGCACATTGGCGAGGGCCAATGGTTAACCATAAATGGTTCGAAAGGCGACGGGCTGTTACTTAGTTCTTCTGAGAAGGGATTTACCGCGGTAGTGTTTCGCGGCAAACAACCGCTGATAATTCGTACAGTCACCTGTGATTCACATGAATGTGAAGATGAGCTATATCGCCTGCTGCTGTTTTATCGCGACCGCCGAGGCGGAGAGGCAAAGCAAACGGACCAGATGCTCTCCCGCGTCCTGGTCGTCGGCAACATGTTGAGCAAAGATCGCGCGTGCGCAATCGTCAATGAAACTCTAGGTGCAAACCTTCGCGCACTTGGCGCCGCAGATCTCGGTTTACAGCTTTTCACACACGAGCTAAGCTTTGACGCCATCGCGGCGCCGGCGGGATTAGCGACCTTGTCATGGCAACAGTAAGAGCCGACAAGTCCAGCAGTTCTGGCGTTTAAGTGGTTAACGCGACTCCCGACTCGAAACTGGAAGACTCCAGACTTGTTGGGGTGCTTGAAACATCTCTTATTTCTCAGACGTAATATCAATTCATGCGCGCATCTGTAAGTCCGGATACTTTGAGCTTTAGTTCAGCGGCCGATCGAGACCTGGTTGCCAGTGCGGCCCGTGGCCTGGAGGGGGGCTTTGAAGAACTCGTCAAACGTTATCAGCGCCCCATTTCCGCCTACGTTTACCGGATGGTGGGCGATTACCAGGCTGCCCTGGATCTCACTCAGGAAATCTTCATCAAGATTTATGGGTCGCTTTCCCGCTACCGTCCGGAGTTTAAGTTCTCAACCTGGATCTACAAGATCGCGCATAACGCTGCGATAGACCACCTGAGACGGAACACAGGACGTGAACGTTCTCTCGTCAATGGCAGCGAGAGCGACAACTACGATCTTCCAATCGAGAGCGAGGGTCTGAGCCCGGAACAACAGAGTGAGCGTGAAGAGCGCAGAATAGAAATTGAAACTGTGGTGCGTTCTCTGCCGACTGCTTACCGTGAGTTGGTTGTTTTGCGTCATTCACAGGATCTTACCTACGAGGAAATAGTCGATGTTACAGGGTTACCTCTGGGAACCGTTAAGAACCGTTTATTTCGTGCTCGTGAAATGATGCGGCAAGAGTTTTTAGATAAAGGGATTACCGGAATTTAGTTTTTCCGAGATTCGTGGCTAATAGCGATCACATTTGCGAAATTGAAAAGATTGCCGCGTACATCGAGGGCGATCTCGAACCTGCCTTGCTCTCAGTTCTGGAAGAACATATCAAACAGTGTAGTCGGTGCGCTTCAGAATTGCAGGCGCAACGCTTATTTATGTGCGAGTTAGATTCCGCCCTGGCTAGTCCCTTTAATCTTGAAGTTCCCCCAAACTTTGCCCAGGTGGTGGCGATTCGGGCGGAGAGCGACATGAGGGGAGTGCGGGATCGAGCGGAGCATAGGAGGGCTTTGCGATATTGCATCATTCTGGCTTTAGCTGCGTTTGCATTGCTCGGCGTCGCTTCCAGCAAGGCTGTCTTACTTAACATACGAGTCGTAGCTGACAAGGTGTTCGGAGTTATTGGTTTCTTTGCGAAAACCTCCTACGACGCCGCCTCCGGGTTTACCGTAATATCGCGAGTTGTTAGCCGCGGAGTGATCGCGGATTCGCGTCTTACGGGTTTGGCTGGTCTCTTTTTCGTAGCTCTCGCCATCGGCCTGCTCTCACTCCTGATATCACGTTATCACCGGACCCACAGCATCGAATAAAACCTGCGCGTTCGCATGAACTTGTCCTCCACACTAATGGTGACTGAATCAATTTTTCAGCAACGCTACGATCTGCCTGGGCTACGAAGCGTGTTCAAGGCCGGCGCGTTGCTAATTTCGATTTTGTTCATGCTGGGCGTGATTCATGCGCAAAGTCTCGCGGAAGCTCAGCCCTCTGAAGCTCCATACGTTGTAGACGGTGTCACCGACACTATCGCTTACGCTTTAGGTCGCTCATTAAGAATTAACGGTACGGTAAAGAATGGCGCCATTTCGTTAGGAGGCGACGTTATAGTCCAGGGAACCGTAGAAGGCGACGTGGCTGCGATTGGCGGCTCCGTGATTCAACTCGAAGGGTCTCGTATAGGTGGCGATGTCATGGTAGTAGGCGGGACATACCGGCCTGCCGACAAAATGCCGAATCGCAACTCTGCCAGCATGACAGTCATGTACGCCGGTTATGAGCAGGAGCTGCGAAACTTAATGCGCAACCCGAAAGACTTGCTCGCGCCTCATTGGTCCCCCGCATACATTGGGCTCCGACTGCTCGCTGTTTTGTTTTGGTTTATCGTGTCCCTCGCTCTAACTGCCGCAATGCCGGGGACGATAAGCCGCGGGATAGCGCGTCTGCAATTAACGCTGGGACGCGTGGCGATCATTGGATTTGTTGGAGCGTTAATAATCGGTGCCGGCGTTCCCTTCAGCCTCCATTACCTGCCTTATATGATCAGTGTCCTTGTTGGTCTAATGGCTCTGCTTTTGATACTCATAGCTTTATTGTTTGGGCGTGTCATCATCTATGCCGCAACCGGCCGCTGGTTGCAACGAAAGTACCTGAAGTTCGGCAAAAACTCAGAATCGGTTGCCTTGTTGTTAGGCACAATTTTTTGGATCACCCTTTCGTCACTACCGTACGTCTGGCCACTCGTTGTTGCTGTCGTTCTGGTGACGAGCCTCGGCCTTGCACTCACGGCAAGATATCGGGTTGGGTGGAAACGGGGACAGGAAGTCTAAAGCTCGCCTTGCTGTTAGAATCAGAAAGACTCAAAAAATTCAAACGAATCGAAGTCCTGGCGCATCAAAAGCCTTCCGGTGCAGATCGCTGGAAGATTTGTGCAACCTTTTCGAACACCGCGCGTGAAAATCGCAAGAGCGCGTGCGCCGCATGTCGATGACAACGGGCAACTTAGTTAGAACATTCGTCGATTCGTGTGCGTAACAGACTGCGAACCCAGGTTTTTTTGCAGCCATAGCCTTAAAATTTGCAATAAAGCGGCCGCTCGCGGTGTTCTCACAACTGACAGGAGGAGTAATGAAAGCGCTTTTTTTCGTCACCGCGCTGGTACTTGTTTTAGTACTTGCCGGTTCTGGTGCGGACGCACAAACAACCCCATCCGCCGCCGTTTCGCAAGAGACTAAGGATCCGGGCATCACACCCAACGGCGCTATCGGTGAAGTCAAAGTGATTGACGCGGCCGCTAGGCAACTGATTGTCAAAACTGACGCCGGGTCTCTAGTCTCCGTCTCTCTGGGCGAAAAGACTGTTTACATGCGATTAGCTCCAGGCGAGAAAACCTTAACCAACGCCACGAAAATCACATTTCCCGACGTGGGTGAAGGTGACCGTGTGTGGGCTCGCGGAAAAGTCGCCGAGGACCACAAATCAGTGCCGGCCTCCGCTTTGATCGTGATGAACAAAGTGGACATCGCGAAGAAGCAGGAGCAGGAACGTGCCGAATGGAAGAGACGCGGGGTTCTCGGCATCATCACCGCGGTTAAGCCCGAGACGAAAGAGATAACTATCTCGAGCCGGTCAATGGCTGGCCCACAGTCCGTAATTATTCCGGTGTCCGACAAGGTTGAATTGCGCCGATACGCCCCCGACTCGATTAAGTTTGCGGATGCAAAACAGGCAAAGTTTGAAGATCTGAAAGTAGGTGATCAGCTTCGTGCCCTGGGCGAGCGTGGCCCCGATGGCAGCGCTTTCACCGCTGAAAAAGTTGTGACCGGTGCGTTCCGAACGGTTGCCGGTGTAATCACCGCTATCGACGCTGCGACCGGTGAAGTGAAGATCAATGACATGCAAACGAAGCAACCTTTGACGATCGTTGTTAAGCAGGACTCGGTGTTGCGAAAATTTCCCCCGGCAAATGAAATGGGCGGAATGATGATGATGGCTCGCGGCGGTCCAGGTGCAGATGCGGCCGGTCAGACTAGGCCGGCAGGGCCAGCGAGTAGGCCCCAGCCAACCGTCGCACAGGGTTCTGCAGGTGCGCCGGGACAGCCGGCTGCAGGTCCGGGCGGAGGGATGCGCGCGGGTGGCGGAGGCATGAATGTGCAGGACATGCTCGAACGGTTGCCGACAACTTCAATCGCCGATGTAAAAGTGGGCGACACAATTATTGTTTCGAGCACGAAGGGCGCTGATCCTACGCGCCTGACAGCCATTACTTTTATCTCCGGCGCAGACACGCTCCTTAATATGATGGCCGCAAGGCAGCAACAGGCAGGCGGTCAAACTGCGCCAAATCCGTCGGCGGGTTTGGGCAGCGGCATTCAATTTGGAATTGGCTTGCCGTAAGTCTCTTGTATTTAGTTTCAGGCTTCGAACCATAGGTCGATTATGAACCTCTCCAAAAATCTTTTTCGCCAGAGCTTAGGCGTCGCCTTAATTGTTTTATTGTCTGCGGTGGCTGGGCTTGCGCAGCATGGACGGGCAGGACTGCGCGGTGTAATCACAGACGAGCTGGGTGCCACAATCGTCGGGGCAACGGTGACACTGACTGATGCCAAGGGCATTGAAAAGAATGCCACGACCAACGGCGAAGGCTTTTACTCCTTCCCCAATCTTTTGGAAGGAAAATATGTCATGCGGGCTTCAGCCACCGGCTTCGCCGTCTCTGAGGAGATCGAAATTGAGGTGCGGCGCTCCTTCACTAAAACATTGGACCTCACTTTGAAGGTCACGATAGAAGAGCAAAAAGTAACTATCGACGCGCAAACCCCGCTAAGTACTGAATCCACCAATAACGCTAATCAAACGCTGATCACCGGAAAGGATCTCGACGCCTTACCGGACGACCCGGATGAATTGGCGGCGGCGCTGCAGGCACTCGCCGGGCCCTCGATGGGCCCTAATGGGGGACAGATTTTCGTCGACGGCTTTTCCGGGGGGCGACTACCTCCCAAAGAGTCGATCCGCGAGATTCGAATTAATCAAAATCCCTTCGCTGCCGAAAATGATCAACCCTCGGGCCGAATCGACATTCTTACGCGTCCGGGAACAGACAAACTGCGTGGCAGCGCCTTTTTCAATTTCCAGGACGAGAGCTTAAATTCGCGCAATCCTTTCGCAACTAGTTCATCCAAGCGCGCGCCATATCAGGTCAGGCAGTACGGAGGAAACCTGGGCGGCCCAATAGTAAAAAAGAAAGCATCCTTCTTTGTGGATTTCGAGAGGCGCGAAACTGACGACAACGAGTTAGTCAAGGCTACGATTCTTGATGCGAATCTCAACCCATTCGATCTCGGATTAGGGGTTCTCGTGCCAAGGCGAAATGTTACCTTTAGCCCGCGTTTCGATTACCAGATCAACGCAAGTAACACGCTGATCGCACGGTACAGCTTTAATCATTCAACCACGACTAATAATGGTGTTGGTGGATTTTCGCTACCTGAGCGTGCCTTCACTTCAGCCTTTACCCAACAGAACATTCAGCTCACTGAAACGGCAGTACTGAATGCGTCGATGATTAATGAAATTAAATTCCAGTTTACCCGGCAGCGTAATGAAAACCTGGGCGATATAACCAGACCTACGGTTAACGTCAGCAGTGCTTTTATAAGCGGCGGCTCGCAAGTGGGTGACGTCACAAATACCGAGCGGCGTTGGGAGCTGCAAAACTTCCTCGCCTGGCAGAGGGGAAATCACGCCTTTAAGTTTGGCGGTCGCGTGCGCGGTGTGCAAATTACCGACATCAACCCCAACAATTTTGGCGGCACGTTCACTTTCACGGGTGGGCTTGTTCCTACTTTAGATGCCAACAATAATCCAATCACGACCCAGCCTGTATTTGTTGACAGTATCGAGCGATACCGTCGAACTCTTCTATTCAGCAGCGCACCATACAATTTCTCGCCTGATGAGGTTCGCAGACGGGGCGGTGGCCCATCGCAATTCAACATCTCCTCCGGGAACCCGCAGGCTAGCGTTTCCCAGGTAGACCTGGGCTTCTACGCCCAGGACGATTGGCGTTTGCGTCCTAACCTGACGGTCAGTTTCGGATTGCGTTACGAGAACCAGTCAAACATCAGCAGCAAGTTTAACTTTGCACCGCGTCTTGCGTTTGCCTGGTCACCTGGAGCGGCAAATAGCGCCAAACCTCCCAAGATGGTTATTAGAGGTGGCGGCGGCATTTTCTACAATCGCTTCGGCGAAGGCAACACACTGCAGGCGAATCGGTTCAATGGCGTCAATCAGCAACAGTTCTTTGTGAGTGAGATTCCACTCTATAACGCGAACGGGCAATTCGTTTCGCCTGGCGCGTCGCCACTTGATACGTTTCCTAACGTGCCGCCGCTGAGTCTTCTCGGAACAACTGCGCGCCAGATTACCTGGCGTGTAGCCGACGATCTGCAGGCTCCGGTTGTTTATCTTGGCGGCACGCAGGTTGAGCGCCAGCTACCGTACAAGTTCACGATGTTTGCCGGCTTGTTCATGATTCGTATTCGACAAGTGATTCGAGCTCGCGACATCAACGCGCCGATACCTGGAACGAATGGAACCCGTCCTTTTGGAGACGTGGGAGAGATTTATCAGTATGAGTCGAGCGGCAGATTCAATCAGAACCAGCTATTCATTGGTTTCAATAACCGTTTTAGCAGGGCAATTACTTTCTTCTCGAGTTACGTGCTGAGCAAAACTACAAACGACACCGATGGACCGGGGGGCGGGCTGTTCCCGGCTAATTCGTATGACTTGTCGGGAGAGTTTGGTCGCGCCGCATTCGACGTACGTCACCGGTTTACCTTCGCAGGCACAATCAATTTGCCATGGGGGCAAGTGAGCCTGAATCCATTTATCCTGGCGAGCTCAGGAAGGCCGTTCAATATCACTATTGGGCAGGACATAAATGGGGACCGTCTCTTCACCGAGCGTCCCTCCTTCGCTACTTCGGGTGTGGATTGCAACAACCTTACGGCAAATATCGTGTGCACGAAGTTCGGCAATTTTAATTTGCGTCCAGCCCCGGGAGAAGCGTTGATTCCGCGCAACTTCGGCGAAGGGTCCGGATTCATCTCCGTCAATATGCGCGTCAGCAAGACCTGGAACTTTGGGGCAATCCATTCAGCCACCTCGTCCAATCAAGCCGGCCAAGAAGGCCAGGGCCAAACGGGACAGCGCGGCGGAGGTGGGGGTCGCGGACAAGGCGGCGGAATTCCCAGGATTCCGGGTGGTGGTGGCGGTATTCCCGGGGGTGGACCAGGAGGTGGAGGCCGCGGAGGGGGTGGCGGTGGCGGAGGTCTGGCGGCCATTGGCGGTCCTGCAGGCGGGGGCTCGGAAGCTAAACGCTACAGTCTTCAGTTTTCACTAAACTTCCAGAATTTATTCAATCATGTAAATCTCGGAAATCCAGTTGGTAATTTGTCTTCGCCTTTCTTTGGCCGAAGTCTTGCGCTCAACGGCGGCTTTGGAGGC
>JBHEMV010000021.1:0-41428 GCA_046262375.1 Pyrinomonadaceae bacterium | reverse complement strand
ATCGTGAGGCGGGGCGCATCACCTCCTAAGTAAGTGGGCAGAGCAGGGCGATAAAACACGGAACATCATGAATTTCTCCGGCGTTTAGTTAGGTGCAATGAATAAAAGTTTAAGCGGAGATTTGATATGAGGTTAGGAATTTCCCAAGACGCGCGTCCACAAGCAACCGTATTGCTTACTGCGGCCGCCATTTCCATAATTCTCTGGTTTATTCCGTTTGCTGAAATTCTGACCTTTCCCTTCCGCATCTTTGTAACATTCATACATGAAGGCGGACACGCTATTGCGGCTTTGCTAACTGGTAACTCCGTAGGGAGCTTGAGCGTGGCCACGAATGCCAGTGGCGAAACCTTCACTTCTCAAGGCGGCACCATTTCACAAATGCTGGTGGCAAGCGCAGGCTATGTGGGCTCGATGGCGTATGGGGCTTTGCTACTGGTACTAATTCGGCGAAGCGTAGCCGCTCGGGTGGTTCTCATCGGATCGGCGGGACTGGTTCTGGCGTTAACGTTGATCTATGGACTCTTCGTGCCCCTGTTCTCAGGCGCGGCGTGGTCCGGAATTCCCTTTACAATATTGGCAGGAATATTAATCACCACAGGTCTGGTGCTGGTTGCCAGGTTTGTCAGAGCTCGAGTAGCAACATTCTTTGTCGGCTTCCTGGCCGTTCAATGCATTCTCAATGCTATCCTCGATCTGAAGACCGTATTTTTCCTGTCCTCGCCCTTTGCTCCTTCGGTACCGACGGATGCAGTTGCCATGGCGAATGCCACTGGGATACCGGCATTTTTCTGGGCGGTACTTTGGATCGGTTTGGCCCTGGGAATTCTGTGGCTGGCAATGCGGAGTTACGGTGCTAAAAATCGACGTTTGCAACCGGGTCTTCCGTTTCCCGAAGCGCTTCCTTCCAGTGTTCAAGAATTGCCCACCGCCCGCGTCTCTTCGCGTTGACCTACTTAAAGTAAATAGCCTGCCGTAACGCGGAGCTTTACCGCACTGCACGGGTCAGAGCCGCTGCAAGCCCAGGGCAACGATTCAAGCAGCCCGCGGGAGCGGGCGACAGCATAAAGCCTGGGGTGAAGCGCAGCGCAACCCCAGGACCGTCAACACAAGAAATTTTGCATAGCCCGCGAAGCGGCCGACAGCGATCGCAGAGTGCCTAATCACCCGCGGTATTCGATAATTTTGTAGGTCGTCGAGAGGTTACTATGCCTGACTCTTACACAAATCTTCTTTACCACATTGTCTTTTCAACCAAAGATCGACGACCACTGATCACGACGGACATTGAACCGCGACTTTATGAGTATATCGGCGGCACTATCCGGGGCCTGGGAGGCATCTCTTTAGAACTCAATGGAACCGAGGATCATGTTCATTTATTGACCAAGCTTCGCCCGGATTGTGCCTTGTCGGCTGTGCTGCGTGAACTCAAAGCGAATGCCACAGGATGGATGCATCAGGTTTTTCCAGCGCTCGAAGATTTTTCGTGGCAACGCGGATATGGAGCGTTCACGGTTAGTCAGTCAAACGTCAAGCAGGTAGGTCAGTATATTGGGAAGCAGAAGCAGCATCACGCAAGAGTTTCGTTTCGGGACGAGTTCATTCAATTCTTGAAGCCAACGGAATTGAATATGACGACCGATATGTTTGAGATGACTTCGGAATCATCCAATAGCCCGCCCTGTTCGGCACCATCCGATCGCTGTCGCCCGCTTCGCGGGCTGTGCAAATGTTCTTGTGGTGAGGATCCTGGGGTTTCGCTTCGCTACACCCCAGGCTTTATGCTGTCGCCTCGCTCCGCGGGCTGATCGAGTGATCTGAATTCTCCTTCCTGAGAACTGCGTGGCCGGCAATGCGCCCTTACGTTACGCGGATAAATGTTTAAAACCGAAGCTTGTAACGGCCAGTAATGCTCCTTCCTGGTCCTTCAATTCCCCAACTTGGCCCACGGTAGTTGTGGTCGGTGATGTTTTCGAAGTCGAATGAGATTTCGGATTTCTCAAATCTATAGCCGCCACGCACATTGATTAGCCCGTACCCAGGGAGGTACGAGAAGAGCGGTTGCGCCGGTGCGGTCGGGCTGCCAAGCACGCGAGTCTGCACTTGAGCGAGTGTTTCCCCGGTCGGTATCAGAATCCTTTCGTCTCCAGTAGCACAGCGGCCGTCCGGCCCGGGTGCAACCAGCCCTCTGACGCACGCTCCCCGTGTGAAGAAACTCGCAATCTGCCCGGTTGATCGGGTTGCACCGGTGCGCCTATCCGCCAAGTCGAGGGAAGATAGACGACTGTGGCGAGCCGCCAGCGTCGAGTACCCTTCAAGCCAGAAGTGCTTGCCATGAGGCTCGTAACGTAAACTCAGAAAAGCGGATGGCGGTGGCGTTCCACCTTCGATGTTTGGTGGTAACCCGGTGGCCTTATCTTTCGCTCGTATGTATGTGAAGTTGCTGCCGAAGGTCCAATCGCGATGAAGGCGCGCATCAAGCGTGTATTCCAGCCCCCAAATGCGAGCGTCGGTGAAGTTTGCGCGAATTAAAACCGGCGCACCGCTTGATAGCGGAACGGCAACCCAACCCCGTGTTGGATCCTGAAAATTAATTTGCTGATCTCCAAGGAACCTGCCAAACGAACCCTGAGGAAGAATAAGAGCCTGCTTTACTATTGCTCCATTAATGTCATTGAGAAACCAGGTAAGATCTGTATCAAAACGACTATGCCGAAAACGAAAGCCCGCGTCGAAGTTATTGCTAACTTCCGACCTCTGCCTTTGCACCGGAATCCCCGAGGACACAGCAGTGGGGCCGGCGTCCGTCCCAATCGTGCCACCGAGTCCTGAGGCGCTTTCGAAGTCAGCCTCGAAGCCGTCTCCGCTCAAACCCAGCGTTCCGAGGTCTGTGATGTTGGGCGCCCGAAAACCACGGCTATAGTTGAAGGCGAGATTAAGATGTTCATTCGGCGTAACCACCGCTCCAATTCGACCGGAAAAATCGTGAACTCGCAGGCTGTCATCAGGCCAGAGAGGTTTGCCACCGACGAGCGGACTGTTCGCTGCGCTTGATAAATAAGTTGCCCCATTGAATCGCAGCGCTCCGCTCAGGCGTAATTTCTTGGACATGGCCTCATAAGTGTCCTGCAGGAAAAAACCGTAAAGCTGGTAATGAGCGCCGCCAGGCACACGGGGACGTGAAAGCGTGCTCGTATTTGCCACCGGGTTTACGGTGAACGCAGGCGCTTTAACAGTCTCACGATAGAAGTCGGCGCCCACAAGGAAGGTGTGGCCGAGCGCTAATTGCTTGTCGATGAATCCATTGAGACCAATGGCTTGAGTGCGCTCATATTGATGTGTAATTCCGCCCAACGGATCTCCCTGGCCTCCCTGGTTTACGCGTTCTTCGCGTTGCGCGTTGTATGAGACCGCGACCGAAAGGTTGTCAAAAAACCCCAAGCCTTGTTTCAAATAGCGTCCGTAAAGGAAGTCGTTCATCAGGTTGCGTAGATCGGCTACGAGATTTCCGTCGCCACCGATTGTTTGATCGTAACGCTTGCCTCCGTCCTGTTGTCCACGTTGGTAATGAAAGATCAATTGCTGATTGGGCCGCAGCGTATAGTTAAGGCGAATTAACCCGCCATACTGTGTGAAAGCTGTATCCGTTAATCGGTTGCCAAGTATGTTCGACGGCAACCCGAGAAAGCGAGTAACTGCTGAGTGAGAGTCAAGGGCGTTACCCGGTCGCAGTGTGTTTACCCGACGAGAGGCCACATTCAACAGTAAACCGAATCTCTTCGATCCATAAGTAAGCAGCGTGTTCCCACCGAAAGAAAGATCTGCACTTGTGAAGAAGGTGTTGACTTCAGCGTGAGTCTCTGGCGATGGGTAACCAAACTGTGGCGTGCGCGAAACAAGATGGACCGTGCCTCCCAGCGAGTCCGACCCGTACTGCGCGCTGTTTGGCCCACGAAGAATCTCGACTGCACGCAGACTGCTGGGCTCGTTGAGATTGAAGAAAGTATTAATGCCGCCGCGTCCGGCTGACGTTGTATAACGAACTCCGTCAACGTAGGTAGCGACATTCTTGCCCGTGAGGCCGCGCACAGAAATTGCTCCAATTGTCGGGCTCGTGCGCTGTAACGACACGCCGACGTCTTCGTCCGCTGCTTGTGCGAGGACTGCCGTTGCGCGTTGCAGGATCGTGTTCTCAGAAATGATATTTACGGCGTGGGGGACAAGATCCTTGTCCAGTGCCTGACCTGTCTCGGCAGTGACGGTAATTTGATTTGCTACGGGCGCTACTTCCAGCGCAACATTTAATTCGAGGTTTCCCTGGCTCAGAAGTATTGATTCTCGGTGACCGGCAAACCCGGCCTGAGTGACCCGTAACTCATACGAACCCCGAGCGATACGCTCGAACTTGAATCGCCCGCTGGCGTCTGTCGTTGTGGTTTTCAGAACGACTTGCTGGGGGTGCACCAGCGATACGTCCGCGCCGCTGACGACCGCACCATTCTGGTCCTTTACCGTGCCGATGATGCTTGCGGGAGACGTTTGTTGAGCCGAGATCGCCATCGCGAAGATCATCGTGAGACACATCGCGACCGTTGGGGATGCGCAAAAGGCCAAACCCTTACAGGTTCTCATAACTATTTTTATCGCTCTCAATTGGAGGAGCCGACGCCTCCTTGACGTCGGATTGAAGCCTTCGGAATTTGCGAAAATCTAACCGTTTGCCAGAAACTACTACCAGACATCGTAGCACGATGGCGAATATATAAATTGCCCGGTGAAAGATCTTCCTCCGATGTTTTAGCCGCGTTGCTCGTGAGTTTTCTGTTCCTTACCTACACTGCCTCATGCTTGATAGGAGCTATGTTTACTTCGCATATATCAGACCGATCTGCTTTTACGGGCAGAACCGGATTAAAAAATGGGCGCCTCCGAAGATGCGCCCATCAGAATATCTCAAAGCCTTTTTCCCGGATGCTTCCAGCGTGGACATCAACCGTCCAAAGCCAGAGTGGCTTCAGAGCTCCTAGTCGGTGTCATCATCGTCACCCCAACTAAGCACACCGATCTTGTTCTCCTGACTCTCGCAGAAGACTGCGCCTTTGCCGCGAAAACGTCTGAGCCCGGTGGGCCGGCTTCCGGGCGTCGGGATCGGCCACTCCGTAAAGCCGCAGGATTGGATGCCAATGACAGTGGTTTTCACTGGCAGCGCCGGCGTCGAGATCGGGACTACGATCGTCGTCGAGACGGGCACGTCCGTCTGCGTGGGCGGAGCGGCCGTTACTACGGGAAGGACCGTCCTGCTCACACCGCACTCTTCGAGCGTTTCAAGTTGGCCGATCTTGTTGCCATTAGATTCCGTGAAGATGACGAGGTTAGCGCTCAGCACGTCGATGTCAGCCGGGTTGGAAGCTGGCGTAGGGATCTCCCATTCCGTGATGACGTTCGTGTTCGGGTCGAGCCGTCCGACTTTTCCTCCCGAATCGATGAAGAAGACGTACCTGCCCGCTTTCACCAGGTGCTGGGGAAACGAGTCAGGCGTGAGCGCCCACTCGGTGATGGTGTTGGTGCGCAAGTCGAGCATGCCGATTTTGTTGCCGAAGACCTCCGCGAAGAACACCCGGTTACCGTCCACGGCGATGCCGTTGACGCCCGGGTCCACCGTCGGGACGGGCCACTGGGTGATTTGATTCAGCTCAGGGTCAAGCGCAGCGATACGGTCGGTACGACTGACCGTGAAGTACACCAGTTTGCCCCTCGGGTCGGGGTGAAGCGGGTTAGATGACACTAAGCGCGGCCGCGGCGGGCCAGGAGGATCAAAGAGTAAGAATGGGATCTGCCATTCCGTGAGGTCATTGGTCGTCGGGTCAAGAAACCCGATCATACCCTTGCCCGTTTCGCAGAACATGACGCCATCGCGGAACTTTACGATCCCGTGAGGGCGAGCCAGAAGGTCGGGTCTGACGGGAGGGGGCGGGTTGGGATTAGCAAGCGGAGGGAGCGCCCATTCGGTGAAGACGTTTTTGACCGTGTCCAACTCTCCGATCTTGTCGGCCTGTCGTTCGGTGAAGAAAATTCGCCGGTCGGAGAAGACGGTCGGGTGAAGCGGTTCGCAGCCCGGGATGATGAAGGGTGGGTCGTCGGGGACAGGTATGTTCACGCAGCCCGGAATGGTCCACTCAGTTATAGTCCGCGTCAGGTCAGGGCGCGGAGCCGCAGCGGCGGCATGTGCCGCTGAATTCACCTCCCCCACGCTAGTGTTTCCAAAAAGAAGCGCGGACAGCGCGAGCAGAAGGCTTAAGGCCCCGAGCGCCGCTCGCCGAGGCTTCAACATTTTTTTCATTGAAATAGTCTCCTTTTGCGGGAAGATTTGAGACCTCTGTCCGCACCTCAGAGGCGAAAGATAAAGCCGCGAATGAAATTCTCAAGAAGCAGTTCGGCGAGAGCTTGAACGAACCGCGGAAGAAAGAGCCCACTTGGCGCGCTGTCGTGCTTTCTCGTAGGAGTGGGACGCCCCCTCCCCTGGGAAAGTTACCCGTCAAAAGTTTCGGCAGATAAGCTAGCTGTGCGTGCGCGTAACGATAGCAGAAAGGCGCTATCGATGGTAGCCCGGCCCCGCGCAGCACGCGCTCCGTGTTCATGTTGGTACGCCACCCTCGATAAACCTCGATCTGGCTATGGACGAATGACCGTACTACGTGCCTTCCGAGGAGCACTAGAGAGGCGGGCAGAGTCCTCACCGTTGCTCCCCCCTTCGAAAAGGTGACATGGGCATCCCGCCCGTGAATCACGCAAGGTTCGCGCGCCCCATCAATGCCAACCACGCCCGGTCGTTGATTCTCACCGATCGTTGATTCTCCTGGTACGGTTCGCATTAGCGACCCGATCGCGTTATTATTTGAAGTTTGCGAAAGGCCCAAAGTTTTAGTCCGTAAAGCCTGTCGCTGCTTCTAATCATGTTTGAAGACGCAATTGAAGTACGCGGTGCGCGCGTCCACAACCTCAAAAACATCTCCTTCTCAATCCCTATTAACCAGATGACTGTGGTTACCGGGGTCAGCGGGTCCGGGAAGTCGTCTCTCGCCTTCGACACAATCTACGCCGAAGGCCAGCGCCGATATGTCGAATCGCTCTCCGCCTACGCGCGCCAGTTTCTTGAGCGTATGGACAAACCGGATGTCGATGAAGTGCGTGGAATTGCTCCCGCCATCGCCATTCGTCAAAAAAACTCCACCCGAAATCCTCGCTCGACTGTCGGCACACAGACCGAAATCTTCGACTACCTTCGCCTGCTCTACGCCCGAGTCGGAACGACTTACTGCCGAGTCTGTGGTCGCGAAGTATATAAAGATTCGCCTGAATCTGTGGCCGATGAAATCCTGCGAACAATTCCCGAGGGAACGCGCTTCTACGTCTTGTTTCCCGCAAAGGCTGGACTAGCGGAAACAGGAAAAAACGGCGGGTTAGCAGTTCGCACGAACGGTGACGGGCAAGCCCAAAAGAAAATAGCCACACGTAGACGTACGGCCGCTGAGAAGCGAGGCAAATACTTAAAATCCCCGCGTCGCTCCGTCTCCGTGTCTCCGCGACAACACATAACCGCCCATATTATGAGCCTCATGCAACGGGGCTTCACCCGACTATTTTCCGCTGGGCAGCCAATCGATCTTCATTCGCCCGATGATTACACGCGGAACGATTTCGACGATGTCTTCGTGATGGTGGATAGGCTGGTCGCAGGGCCCGACATTCGACAGCGGCTGGTTGACTCTCTGGAAATTTGTTTTCAGGAGGGTCACGGCACGGCAAATATTGAAACAGCAGAAGCCGCACCCACACGTCTCAATTTCTCCGACAGGTTTGAGTGCAAATATGACGGCACGGTTTATGCCCAACCAGAGCCGCGTCTTTTCAGCTTTAATAATCCCTATGGCGCGTGCCCGACCTGCCAGGGATTTGGAAACACTATCGGACTCGATCTCGATCTGGTAATTCCCAATCCCGGATTAAGTCTCAAAGAAGGTGCCATCGAGCCGTGGACAAAGCCTCAGCACGAGTGGGCACTCGATGAGTTGCGACAGTTTTGCAAGTCAGAAAAGATTTCGATGACGGTTCCCTTTGCCCAGCTTTCGCGTGCCGAGCAGCGCGCGATTGTTGAGGGGAAGAAAGATTGGGGAGGCGTACGAGGCTTTTACGACTGGCTTGAGACAAAAAAATACAAACTTCACGTTCGTGTTTTTCTTTCAAGGTATCGCGGCTACACCCTATGTCCCGACTGCGGTGGCGGACGGCTACGACAGGAAGCTCGGGACGTAAAGGTTGGTGGAGCAACGTTACCCGAAGTTTGCACGCTGGCGATAAAGGACGCCGCGGTATTCTTCGAATCGCTGCAGCTTTCGACGGAACAAGGCGCGATTGCCGAGAGGATCCTATTTGAGATTCGTCGTCGTCTGCGATTCATGGTTGAAGTCGGTTTGGATTACCTGACACTTGAGCGACTGGCTTCTACGCTGTCAGGTGGGGAGGCCCAACGCATACAGCTGGCGACGAATCTGGGTTCTTCCCTGGTCGGGGCCCTTTACGTCCTTGATGAGCCGTCAATTGGTCTGCACCCTCGCGACAATGATCGACTCATTCGCCTGCTGCACAACTTGCGCGATATCGGAAACACCGTGTTGGTAGTGGAACACGATGAAGACATGATGCGTGCTGCCGATCACATTCTCGATATCGGACCGTACGCAGGAGAACTGGGCGGCCGGGTTATCTATGAAGGCGACTTCGACGGCTTGTTATTGGATGAGGGCTCTCTCACGGCGCGCTACCTTCGTGGCGAGGCTGAGATTAAAGAACCGAAGCAGCGTCGCCCTTTGCAGAAACGACGCCTGACATTGCAGGGGGCAAGCGAACACAACCTGAAATCGATTGATCTTGAGTTGCCTCTCGATATGTTAGTGTGCGTTACAGGTGTTAGCGGTTCCGGCAAGTCAACTTTGATTCACGATTGCATTTACGCTGGACTCAAGAAACAAAGAGGAGACTGGCAAGGTCACGTCGGGGCTTTTTCCAGGTTGGAAGGCGGTCAACTTATTGACGATGTTATTCTGGTTGACCAGTCGCCGATTGGACGAACACCCCGTTCTAACCCAGTCACCTACATCAAAGTTTACGATGCTATCCGAGAGGTTTTTTCCTCGACGCGTGAAGCGCAGACTCGGGGACTCTACCCTTCCCATTTCTCGTTCAATCTCCCTGGGGGCCGCTGCGACGTTTGCCAGGGCGACGGCACAGTCACGGTAGAAATGCAGTTTCTGGCCGACGTTGAGCTGGTTTGCGAAGAGTGCAAAGGGACGCGGTTCAAGCAACAAATTCTCGACGTGCGTTATCGCGGTAAGAATGTGCATGAAGTTTTGAATATGACTGTGCGCGAGGCGATAACTTTCTTTCGCGAGGTGCCAAAGATTACTAATCGCTTGCGCGTGCTCGATGAGGTAGGGCTTGGGTATCTCCGCTTGGGCCAATCAGCTACTACACTTTCGGGCGGCGAAGCGCAGCGGATTAAGCTTGCTGCGCAACTGTCCAAACGAACGGGCGCCAAAACCCTTTACATTTTTGATGAGCCTACGACAGGTTTGCATTTTGATGATATCAACAAACTCTTGTCCGCCTTTCGTGCGTTAATTGACGCAGGCGGTTCTTTGCTCGTAATCGAACACAATCTCGATGTGATTAAGACCGCGGATTACATCATCGACCTGGGACCCGAAGGTGGCGACGCCGGTGGATACGTTGTGTCTACAGGCACACCCGAAGAGATCATGGCCTCTCCCGCCTCTCACACGGCAAGATATTTGGCGGCGCATCGTGCCAAATCAAACGGTCACGCGGCGTCAGAGAGTGCACCCCGCTCCGTTTAGAAAGCGCACTTGTGCGCCGGCGTGCGGAAAGCGTCAACTCTCTGCCCGCGAACGAAGGCGGACAAGTCCGCTTTCTAAACGGGTAACATTAAGACGGACGTCGGCTTTCCCCTCGTAAACAGGGAATCTACGACCAGACCGTAGGTTATCAGCGATATTCCTGCGGTATATTGTGAAGCCGGGGAGGAATTAACGGATGGCTCTAAAACAGCAAATTATTTCGGATTTGACCGCTTCAATGAAGGCGCAGGATGCACCGCGCACGTCCACGCTACGAATGGTTAAAGCTGCACTGATGAACCGCGAGATTGAAAAGGGGGGCGAACTCGATGACGACGAGCTAGTGAAGCTATTAAGATCCCTGGTCAAACAACGACGCGATTCGGTGGAGCATTACGAAAAGGGCGGCCGGCATGATCTGGCTGAAAAGGAAAAAGTTGAAATCGAAACCATCGAAACTTATTTACCTCAGGCAGCTTTGCGCGGAGCGATCGAAGAAGCGGTAACTACAGCCATATCCGAGACCGGTGCCACCACGATGAAAGACATGGGCAAAGTAATGAAAGCCGCTCAGTCCATACTTGCCGGTAAGAATCCTGACGGACGAACCCTCAGCGAAATAGTAAAGGCTAAGCTCGGCGGGTAACCTTGTACTTTCCCCATCGCACCCCAGGCGAAAGCAATGTGCTCCAATCTGACCTCAATTACAGAACCGGGAGCGGTAGCGACCGGGTTCTTTGCTGCCTCGTTCGATTGCTAATGGAACCAGGTTTTTTCTTTAATTGCCGGTGGCACACACGACCCGGTCGCTGCCGCTCACGGTTCTGGAGTTGAGTGCTAAATTCCAGCTCGCCGAGAGCACTATTACGTGTTTTAAGGCCAACTTGCTTCCCTAGTTCCCTTTCCGTATAATTCACGGCTTGCTCGAAGCGCGGCGGTATCGTCCGGTGGGTTCGCGCCCACTTTTTCTTTTGGGCGAGTGCTTTTTCGGAGGGTCGATGGGGTCGAGTTTAGTCGAAGATCGCGTGCAGGCAATCGCTGAACGCGTGGCAATCGACCACGGACTGGAACTGGTACACGCCGAAGTCGCAGGGCCTGATAACAAGCCCATCGTTCGCATCTTTATTGACAAGCCGGCGGGAGTCACTCACGAAGACTGTGCGCAGGTGAGCCTGCATGTTGGCACGATTCTCGACGTCGAAGATTTCATTCACTCTTCCTACACTTTGGAAGTATCTTCGCCCGGTCTCGAAAGAGGTCTTTACAAGGGGGAAGATTACCAACGGTTCGCCGGAAGGGTCGCGAGACTGAGGACGCGCCGACCCATCAATGGCCAGCGCAATTTCCGTGGCCGGCTACTGGGGATAGATGGCGAGGAAGTGATGTTTGAAGACCGCACCAGCGGACAGGTAAGAATTGGCTTGGAATCAATAGCCAAAGCGAATCTGGAATTTGACGCTGATGAAGAATTTCGACTCGCCCAACAAAGAGCGGCGAGAACGGCGGACGCAGGCTAGTGGACAGGTAAATTACGCCGCCGTGAACGAAGTCGGAAATCCCAGTGGGAAATATGTGCTGCCTACAACTGAATAACAACTGAATAGGCTCAGCGGCGCGGGCATTTATTAGCGTCGAGCCAACGGAGTATTAGTTCCATGAGTTCATCCATCGCACAAAACATCGAGGCGCTCTGCCAGGAGCAAGGAATCGAGCGAGATCTAGTTATCGACGCAATGAAGGAAGCTGTTCGGGCTGCTGCCAAGAAACAGTTTCGCTCCGGCGAGGATATCCAGGTGGATTGGAATCCCGACACTGGTATTGAGCTTTCCGCCACGAAAGTAGTTGTCGATGAAGTGGCCAACGCAGCAACAGAATTATCTATAGACGAAGCTCGTGAGCTCGCAGGGGAAGAGGTTGAATTAGGCGATGCTCTTTTGCTGCCCTTGCCGATGGAAGAACTTGGCCGCATCGCTGCTCAAACGGCGAAGCAGATCCTATTTCAAAAAGTTCGTGACGCTGTACGCAGCAACGTTTATGAACAATACATCGATAAGATTGGTGATCTGGTCAATGGTTATGTGAAGCGATTTGAGCGGGGCAACATTATCGTTGACCTGGGCAATCTCGAAGCCATCCTGCCCCGTTCTCAACAATCCCGCGGTGAACAGTGGAATCAAGGCGAAAGAATTCGCGTAGTAATCCACAACGTTTCAAAGGAATCCAAGGGGCCCCAAGTCGAAGTATCCCGCACTTCACCAGAACTTCTGCTCCGTTTGTTTGAAATGGAAGTCCCCGAAATCTACGACGGAACGGTGGTGATTAAGTCTGCGGTACGCGAGCCTGGCGAACGAGCCAAGATTGCGGTCACTTCCAATGAACGCGACGTTGACCCGGTCGGCGCGTGCGTGGGCATGAAAGGATCTCGCGTGCAGGCCATCATTCGCGAGCTGCGCGGCGAGAAAATCGACATCATTGAATGGTCTGACGAGCCCTCGGTCTTTGCGGCCAACGCACTCTCGCCTGCTAAGGTTAATCAAGTTCGCATTACCGATATTGAGAATCGGCAAATGGAAGTGATCGTAAACGAGGATCAGCTTTCGCTGGCGATCGGTAAGCGAGGACAGAACGTCCGGCTGGCAACAAAATTGGTTGGTTGGAATATAGACATTCGCAGTGAAGAAGAGATCAAACGCGAGGTTTCAGAACAGATGGGCGCTTTGATCGCTTCAGGCGAGTCAGTGCCCCTTTCAGCCATTGAGGGAGTAACTGGGCAGCAGGCTGACGCCCTGGCCGAACACGGCATAAACGATATTGATGCGCTGGCCAAAACTTCGGTTGACGATCTGGTGGAGTTTCTCGATCTGAGTTTGGATGAAGCCGAGGTGATTCTAAATGCCGCGATGGCAGTGGTGGCGGTGCGCGACAAGGCGCTGCATGGCGAACAAGAAGGCACCGGTGATTCGGAGGGTGTCGAGCCCGACTCTACTGTCGACGTCGGGGACGGAACCAGTCGCCACGCTGTGTCAGCGGAACTTGACGAAACAGTCGCCACAATCGACGCCGGCGAAGTGGAGCCTTCCGACGACATGACGGCTGAAGGTTACGATCAAGCAGTGGAGGCAGGCGTCCCCTTCTCCGCTAAACCTGACGTGCTGGCGCGCGCGTCGGCTGATCCTGTGGCTATAACCGAAGCCGAGGCAATTTCGGAAGAGGAGCTTGTATTGCAGGAGCTCAGCCGAGACCTGCGTCCTGATACAGTGACACCATCACCCGATGTTACGTCCAGTGGCGCTGCTGCCATCGAAAGCCTCGAGGAATTTGTAACTAATCAAGATCTCGCTTCTGAAGAAATTTTCGAAGCGCAAACATCTGCTTCCGCAGTTTTAGAAGATGCTGCATCAAGCGAGAGCACTGACGAAGAGAAGCTAGATGCTTCCCGCGATGCGGCAAATTAGAATCATCGCAGTCGCCGGTCTGTCCGGCGGATTGCGTTGCCCGCTCAATTACCACTCTTGCGCGTTGCGCTTCTGATAGGCGCTTCTAAAGGTGGTTAAGAGCGAAGGTTCTTTAAACCACTTGAGAAGCCCGACGCCGGCGTTTTATTAGCGTCTGAGAAGGAGTGCATGACCGTTTCCTCTAAGATTCGTATTTACGATCTCGCCAAGGAACTGAAGCTCGACACCAAGCGACTCATTGAAGAGGTGCGTCGCGAAGGTGTAGATGTCAGTGTCCCTTCTAACTCCGTTTCGAAGGAGTTGGCAGAGAAGATTCGAAACAAGTACTTCCCCAAGAAAGAAACAGCCGCAAAGCGAGGCGTACGAGTCGTTAAGCGAGCTGAGCGCGCAGTGGAAGAAGCTCCGGTGCTGGAAACCGCCGAGGTTGCCGCTGAGCCGGAAGTTGAAGCCTTCCCGAAACTTGCGAAACCCGAGGTCACGGCCCCAACTCCCACTCCGGACGCGGCAAAGCCATCCACTACTGCGAGACTACTAAGGAAGCTAGCCCCGGCGGCTCGGGCGGAGAAACCCGTTGCTGACGCCGGCGGGCCTTCCGCGCCTCTCGTTGAAGCGCCAGCTGATACTGAAGACGCTAATGGCAGTTCCGCGGAGTCCGGCGCGCTGGAACTGGATTCAGCCCCTTCCTCCGCAGGCTCGGGTGGAACCGTTCTGCCACCATCACGCCAGGTCAGAGTTCTTCGCCCAACTATGGCTGCACTCAACGCCGGGATTCGGCCCGGGGAACGCGCGCCTTCTCCCGTAGTGCCACCCGCCGCAACGCCGAAGGATCGGGCCGACCGCACGACACGCGTTAGAGAACGGACTCCTCTTGCAAGAACGGAACGAATGGGAACGCCCGGAGAGACACTCACTCCGCAGACTACCTACATCCCTCCTCCCGATGCCGGCCGGCGACGATCGCGCCGCACGCCTGCGCGGGGCGGCCGGAAGATGGAAGGTAAGGCCGGCCGTTACGATAAAGGCGACTTTATTCCCCCGCCCAAAGCTCTATCTCTTGAAGATCGTATTGCGGGCAGGCTGGAGACTCCGGAAACTCCGGGCGAAATTAAGCCCGTACGCATCATCGAAGGTTCGACCGTCAAGGAATTCGCTGAAAAACTGGGAATCAAACCGAAAGATGTCGTGACTCTGCTGCTGCAACGCGGTGTGTTCGCTACGATCAATCAGCCACTCAACGACGACGTCGCTGTCGATCTCGGCAAGCGTTTTGGCTATGAAGTAACCTTTGTTCCTTTTGAGGAAATGGTAGCCGAAGAGGAGTTTGAAGAACTGATCGCAGCTGACGCAGACGACGTGGAATTGCCACGCGCACCCGTCGTCACTGTGATGGGCCACGTGGACCATGGCAAGACTTCGCTACTCGATGCAATCCGCACTACGGAAGTAGCAGCAGGCGAGGCTGGGGGAATAACGCAGCACATAGGCGCCTACAGTGTACAAGTTCCCAGTCCGGATAATCCGGATGAGCTGCGACGGGTGGTTTTTCTGGACACACCAGGTCACGAAGCCTTCACCCTGATGCGCGCTCGTGGCGCAAAAGCTACTGACGTGGTGGTGTTGGTAGTGGCGGCCGACGATGGCGTCATGCCCCAAACTATCGAGGCAATCGAACACTCGCGCGCGGCAAATGTTCCCATCGTTGTCGCTATCAACAAGGTCGACAAGCCGGATGCGAACCCCGATCGTGTTCGGCAGGAACTGGCGAAGCATGGACTTTCGCCGGTTGAGTGGGGTGGCGAGACTGAGATGGTTCAAGTCTCCGCCAAAAAACGGCAGAACCTGGAAACGCTGCTTGAAACGATATTGCTGACTTCAGACATTCTTAATTTGCGTGCCAGCCCGACCCGGCTGGCATCCGGCGTTGTGCTGGAAGCGAAACTGGATCGTGGCCGCGGCGCGGTGGCGACCGTCCTGGTTCAGCAGGGTACATTACGCGTCCATGAACCCTTCATTGTCGGCCAGATTTTTGGACGTGTGCGCGCGATGTTCAACGACAAGGGCGAAGCGATTACCGAAGCTGCCCCGGCTACCCCAGTTGAGGTGCTCGGCTTGCAGGGTGTTCCACAAGCAGGCGAGAGCTTTCAGGTGGTCTCCGATATCGCTCGCGCTCAACAAATCTCCGGTCACCGGCAGATGGTGAATCGGCAGGCTACCCTGTTGCAAACAACCAAGCGTGGTATCGAAGCGTTGGGAGAAAGTGAAGTCAAAGAACTGCTCGTGGTTATCAAAGCCGATGTCCAGGGTTCAGTAGAAGTTCTCAAATCCACTTTGCAGAAACTTTCCACCGATCGAGTGAAGGTCAAAGTAATTCGCTCGGGCGTAGGAGCAATCACGGAATCGGACGTGCTGCTCGCGTCGGCTACGCAAGCCGGCTCGGCGGTCTCGGCGGTTGTCGTGATCGGCTTTAACGTCAGGCCCGGTGCGCGAGCGGCCGACCTGGCAAAACAGGAAAGTGTCGATATCCGCCTGCATTCCATCATCTACAAAGTGGAGGAAGAGATTCGTGCTGCGATGATCGGCATGCTCGAGGCCATTGAGAAAGAACGAATCATCGGCAAGGCAGATGTGCGAGAGGTCTTCCGCGTTCCCAAGGCTGGGGTGGTAGCAGGATCTATGGTGATCGATGGCAACATTCGGCGTAATGCGCGCGCTCGTGTGATTCGTGATGGCGTTGTCAGCTGGGAAGGTAATATCGCGTCGCTGCGCCGATTTAAAGATGATGCTTCGGAAGTGCGTGAAGGCTTCGAGTGCGGTATCGGACTGGAAAACTTCAATGACCTGAAGGTAGGCGATCAGATAGAAGCCTACATCGTGGAGAAAGTCGCCGCCACTGAACTCTAGAAGGCAGAAGGCACCAGGCAGAAGGCAGAAACCATTTGCTGCCTACTGCTTACTGCCTACTGCTTACTCCGTTATGCGTCGCCCAGAGAGAGTCGCAGATATTCTTCGTGAGGAGATATCCCAGATTGTCGGATACGAACTGGAGGACCCGCGGCTTACGATGGTAACCGTGACCGAGGTTCGCCTTTCTGACAATTTGAGGGACGCGCAGGTTTTTGTGACGGTCGCAGGAGACGAAGAGGAGCATCGATTGGCGCTCAGCGCCCTGCGTCACGCCGCGCCATACGTTCGAAAACAAGTGAGCCTGTCCCTCAACCTTCCGCGCACCCCGGAGATTCATTTTGTGAGGGACAGAATCGAAGAGAAGGGCGAACGCGTCGAACGGTTGCTGGAAAAGATTGCACAAGAATGGAACAGTGAGGAAAGGGATAAAGGATGAGGGATGAGGGATGAAAGATAGAAAGAGCCACCGGCTTCTTTCATACTTCATCCCTCAGCCCTCATCCCCTGATTATGCTTAGTCAAGTCGTTGAGTTGATCGAAGAAAAACGAAAGTTTGCGATCACCTCACACATTCGTCCTGATGGTGACAGTCTGGGTTCGTCACTTGGTCTTTACTGGTTGCTGCGAGCGCTGGATAAGGAAGTAGAAGTGATCATGCGAGATCCTGTCCCTCACGCTTACCAAAAACTGCCGGGAGCTAAGGACGTGCGAGTTACTCCGTCAGTTGATAGCGCTTATCACGCCGTATTCGTCATCGAATGCTCCGACATTACTCGTCCAGGCTTGCTCGCTCTGGAAAAGCAATTCGTCGTCAATATAGATCATCATTCCACCACCGCGCTTTTTGGCAAGATCAATTGGATCGACTCAACCGCATCCGCGGTCGGTGAGATGATCTACAATCTGTGCAAGGCTACCGGCGTACGCGTGACGAAAGAGATCGCTGAGTGCTGCTATACCGCCCTCATTACTGATACCGGATCGTTTCATTACTCAAACACCACGGAGCGAACCTTCAAAGTTGCCTCTGAGCTTTTGAGGACTGGCGTGAAGCCCGCCAAAGCGGCTGAGGCCGTCTTCGCCAGCTATCCCTGGAGCAGAATTCAATTAATGGGGGCCGTACTCTCAACCGCGCGTCGCGACTCAACTGGTCGAATCGCCTGCCTGCGTCATAGTCTCGAAATGCAGCATCTTGCGGAAGCTTCCGACGAAGACGCTGACGGTTTTGTCAACTACCCACTGACGGTCGGCGAGGTCGAGGCCGTAGCAATGCTCAAGGAATGCGAGCTCGGGGTTTACCGAACCAGCCTGCGGTCGAAGGGCGATGTAAACGTCGCCAGGGTCGCCGAAAAGTTCGGCGGCGGCGGACACCGTAACGCTGCTGGTTGCACCCTTCGAGGAACGTGGGAAGAGGCCGAGGAGAGGATCATCGCTCTGTTGCAGGATGCCGTAGACAGTGCGAATGGATATTCGGAGATCACCGAAGATGCGCTTCGCGATACTTAGCAATCAGACGGTGATTGTCAGTAGTCGGTGGAGATTCGATTTTCCATTTTCCATTTCTCATTTTCCATTTCCCATTTATCAATCGCGAATTTAACTTCGAAGCCAGAACAGACTGTTTGGCAGAGATGCAACGCTGCTCCGAAATGGCAAAATGAGAAATGAAAAATGAGAAATGGAAAATCGATTTCTGCGACTTCTGTCATGACCTCTGACTTCTGACTTCCTCCCTAAATGTCTTCCAAAGAAAAACAGTACAAGTGGCGCCGCGAAGACTATCAGGAAAAGACACGCGGCCTGCTGATGGTCCACACAGGAAATGGCAAGGGCAAGACCACTTGTGCGCTGGGCCTTATGATGCGCGCCGCGGGACGAGGATTGAAGTGTTGCATGATTCAATTCATGAAGTCGCGCCACGACCGGTACGGAGAACACGAATCGGCGGAGAAACTTGGCATCGAAGTGCATACGATGGGAGATGGTTTTACCTGGGACACGAAAAATCCGGAGCAGGATCGCGCCACCGCTCGGGAAACCTGGAAGCTTTGCGTTGAAAAGTTGCGCAGTGGAGACTATGACCTGCTGGTCTTCGATGAACTCGTTTACGTCATGAGCTATGGGTTTCTGCCTGAAGATGAGATCCTCGGTGAGTTCAAAACCGTACGTGCGTCCCAGCCTGCGCTCCACATCGTCGTCACCGGCCGCGACGCGCCGGCGAAATTGATTGAGGCCGCCGATCTGGTTACTGAGATGACCGAGATAAAGCATCCATTTAATGCCGGAATCCGCGCCCAACAGGGAATAGAGTTCTGAGGATCGTTAAGGTGTGCAGGGATTAGACAACATTTTCAGACCTGCCTGCTTCTCCCTGTAAGGTGTCTGTGCTAACCTCTGCCCCATCCTGGAAATACTGACTCGGAGACCCCGGTTATCGAAAATAACCGAGTTATATGCCTTGGTTCAGCAAAAAAAGTAAGCAGATTGAGGCAGTTCCTCCGGAGGAACGCGTAGTCAAGACAGAGAACGTCTTCGTCAAGTGCGACGGCTGCGAAGCCCACCTCTATAAAGGCGAGCTTGAGGAATCGCTACAGGTCTGTTCCCACTGTGGTTATCATTTTCGCATTGGCGCTCGTGAACGGCTGACGATGCTATTTGACGACGGTAAATACGAAGAGCTGGACGCCGAAGTCATTTCGATAGATCCACTCGAGTTCGTTGACACTAAGCCTTACCCCGCGAGGTTGAAACAAGCAAAGAAGAATTCCGGTCTGCCTGAAGCCATAATCAACGCGCGCGGTAAAGTGGGTGATCATCTCGTCTTTGCCGGAGCGATGGATATGTCGTTCATAGGCGGTTCGATGGGCTCCGCGGTTGGCGAGAAAGTCACGAGATTAATAGAACGCGCCTTAAAGGAACATGGCGCTGTCGTCATTTTCGCTGCTTCGGGCGGAGCCCGCATGCAGGAAGGCGCGCTGTCGCTGATGCAGATGGCCAAAATCGCCGCGGCACTCGCCGAATTAGATGAGGCTTGTCTTCCGTTTATCTCCGTGTTGACCGATCCAACGACGGGAGGCGTGACCGCGAGTTTTGCAACGCTGGGAGACATCATCATCGCTGAGCCAAAAGCGCTGATCGGTTTTGCGGGTCCGCGAGTCATCGAACAAACCATCAGGCAGAAACTGCCAAAGGATTTTCAAAAGTCTGAGTTTCTTCTCGACCATGGCATGGTCGACGCAATTGTCGACAGGCGGGAGATACGAAATTACATAATCAAACTGCTCAATTTCATGCTGAATCCTGAGATCGCCAGCGTGTCGGCAATGGAACGACTGCGCACTCGCGCCGGCTCCGGGATATAAGTACAATCTTCTAGTTCCTGCCACTTCACTCTGCGACAACCGCATTCAGAGCGCACTCACCACAGATGCTTCTTATGAACTTCGACGAAAGCATTCAGTATTTATTCAGCCTGGGGCACGAAACGCTTGCCCTGAAATTAGGCCTTAGAAATACGCAACTCCTGCTCGAAAGTCTTGGCAATCCGCACGAGTTTTTTGAGTCGGTGCAGATTGCCGGTACAAATGGTAAAGGTTCGACTGCTGTAGTTCTTGATTCAATTTGCCGCGACGGCGGAATTAAAACCGGGCTCTTCACATCACCTCATCTGATTTCCATAACCGAAAGGATCAGAATTGACGGGAATGAAATATCTGAGATTAGCTTTGCGAAACATGCGAGCGAGGTGCGTCTGGCAGCAGAGAGTCTGGTTACCACGGGTCAGCTGGAAGCGATGCCAACCTTCTTCGAACATGCCACTGCTATCGCGCTCGTGGCCTTCAGAGAGGCCGAAATTAGTTTGGCAATTTTAGAAACAGGGTTAGGCGGACGACTCGATGCGACCACTGTCGCCGGCGCCAGGACTGTTGCCATCACTCCCCTGGCGCTCGATCATCAGGAACATTTAGGCGAGACGCTTGAAGAGATCGCCGGTGAGAAAGCGGCAATAATTCGCCGGGGTGTAGCAGCGGTAGTGGCTGAGCAGCATCCCACAGCTCTCAATGTGATTTTGCGGCGGTGCGCGGAATGTAATGTTGAGCCAAGCGTGGGGGAATGCCGGATCGCGATCGTAGACTCAACACAAGATGGGCGCTTCAGAGTCACATTCGAAACCCCAGAAGGGCGATATGAGAATGTGCTTTTGGGTTTGCGCGGACGACACCAAATTCTGAACAATGCCGTTGCGATCCGACTCGCCGAATCGCTGCGAAAACGCGGGTTTACAATCCCGAAGACATCAATAGTCAAAGGAATTGAAAAGGCTGGTCATGCTGGGAGGTTGGAACTGCTTGAGGGCAATCCCTCGTTGTTGTTTGATGGGGCACATAATCCTTCCGGAGCCCAAGCCCTGAGGGAGTTTCTTGACGAGTTTGTGGACACACCGGTAACGCTCCTTTTCAGTGTGATGAGAGATAAAAAGTTGAAAGAGATTGCGGCGATTCTCTTCCCCGTTGCCGGTAACCTGATTCTTACTCAGCCTGATAATCCTCGGGCTGCCCGCGTCGAGGACTTATATTGCCTGGCAGAAAAGATCCTGGACCGCGAAAAAATTATTGTGGCTCAATCAGCAAGCCAGGCGTTTGGCATGGCAAAAGAAGTGACTCCGGCCGAAGGGATAATTTGCATCACGGGGTCCCTTTATCTGGTAGGAGAGGTGAAGGCGATAATGAACTTGTCGTCATTCTCTAAAATGGCCCATTAGGTTATTGGGTAGCCAGGAATAGGGGTAGGGCGAGTGTTCTGACATTAAGGGCCAAGGGCGCGAAACGCAATAGCCGGGGGCAACGCCCCAGGATAAGGTTAACGTGCATTCCCACAAGCGCTGAAGGCGCGGAATAAAAACGCGGTCCCCCAACAATCTGAAAGGGCAGACCGAAGCCAAGGGATTATTTCGCTCCTACGGCGCTCAGCCAATTTGGTGCGTGTCGTGTTTCCTGTGCCGTTGGCCCAGGGCGGGGTCCCCAGCCGAGCAAGCTCGGCTGAGGTGCGAGACTATTACTCCGCACGGTTGGCGCTTCAAACGAACTCAATCTACATAACGCTGGGCCTTGCCACAGGCTGTTACATTTTTCGTAAAGGAACATTATGGCTTCCACAGACTCTCCTCAAATTCTCAGCAGTAAAGAAATTTTCCGCGGACGCGTCTTTGATATCACCATCGACACGATTCGCGAGGGCGACAGTACATATCAGCGCGAAATCGTGCACCATCCCGGCAGCGCAGTCATCATTCCTATTTTTGACGACGGCACAATCGCTCTGGTCCGCCAATATCGGCATCCCGCAGTGCGCTATCTTCTTGAAGCACCTGCGGGCACATTGAAGCGAGGAGAAGTTCCTGAGGAGGGTGCAGCCCGTGAGCTGGAGGAAGAATTAGGTTTTGTCGCCGGCCGTCTGCAAAAGCTATCCGAGTTCTTTGTTTCGCCCGGATTCTGCGAAGAGAAAATGTGGATATACCTGGCGACCGAACTGACGGAAACTCAACAGCAACTGGAGGACGACGAGATTCTCGAGGTCGTACGCCTTCCCTTCTCCCAGGCGCTGGGCATGATCAGCACAGGTGAAATCGAAGATGCGAAAACAATAATTGGCGTTATGCTCGCGGCTCCTCGCGTCGGTCCTTCGATGCTCGAGGCCGACTATCCCGCAGTCTAAATCACGCGGCTGCAAAAGATCGTGTGGGGGCCGTGAAGTTTTCGTTTGACCCCGTTAGAACAACTTCATACACTCGTTACCACAGTGTCCGACCAATTCGCTTCGCCTGTAAAACCATTAATCGACACGCGTCCTGATGTCTTCGGTGAGCGACCTCACCTGCCGTCATTAGGATTAACAAATCCGAACGATCCGCCTTGGGGAGTTTCTCAGGCCCTGCTGATCTGGTTGATTAGCATCGCGTTACTGTTCATAGTGCCCCTCCTCGCCATCTTACCTTACGTACTCTACAGAGTTTTATCTTATGGATCGGTGGAAGGTTTGGGAACCGATGCCAACTTGATCTTTATCTCGATTATCAGTGTTCTGCCCGCTCATGTTCTGACGTTCCTGACCGTCTGGTTTCTGGTGACCAACAAAGGTCGGCGTTCGTTTTGGGAAACGCTTGGCTGGAGTTGGCCGAAGAACTTTGGGTTGGGGAAAACCATTGGATTGGCTGTGGGCCTCTTTGTTTTAGGCGGGCTCATAACATGGTTGTTTGGCGGCAGCGAGACCCAGCTCGATCAAATTATAAACAGTTCACTCAAAGCTCGTTTTGCAACTGCTTTTTTGGCGGCTGCAACAGGTCCCCTGGTGGAAGAGTTGATCTATCGCGGAGTGCTCTATTCCGCGTTGCAGCGGGCTATGGGGATGATCCGGGCTGTCGTTGTAGTGTCCATACTGTTCGCGGGAGTTCACGTTCTTCAGTACTACAAGAATTTAGGCGTGATTGCTGTAATAGTGATTCTTAGCGTCTCGTTGACTCTAGTGCGAGCTTTTACAGGAAGTCTTCTACCCTCTTTCGTAATGCATCTCGTCTTCAACGGCATTCAGGCGCTTTATCTCGTTTTGCAGCCTTTTGTGGGGAAACCGGCAGTGGAGAAGAAGGCGGCAGTGAGTTTTATCATTCATAACCTCTCGCGACTCATATCTTAGACATGGCTTATGAGGTTGTCGTCGTAGGGGGAGGAATCGGCGGACTTACAGTCGCCGCTTTGCTCGCCGAAAGGGGAATCAATGTCTGTTTGTTGGAACGGGAACCGGGCGTTGGAGGCTGCGCCGCAAGCTTCGATAAATTTGGCTTCAGTTTCGAGCAGGGAGACGGCCTTTACTCCTCCTGGCAACCCAATGAGATCCATGACCGTGTGTTTTCCGAACTGCCAGTTGACCCTCCCGAAGTTCGCTTGGTAGAACCGAGTTATGCCGTTCGGCTTCCGGATCAATCTCAGATCCAGGTAACCGGAAACACTGAACAGTTTGAGGAGAGTCTGCGCACAGTTTTCCCGGAGTGTGCCGATAACGCAGTGGCTTTTTACCGGAAGCTGTCTCCGTTAAGCGCAGCGCTACGGCGGTGCTTACAAAGAATGCCGGATTTTATCTCGGCCTCGAAGTCTCGACGCACTTACTGCCTGATGTCCGAAGGCAGGATTGCCTATCAAATTCTTACATGTGCAAATCAAGCCGCAACCGAGCATCTCAGCGGAGTCTCTTCGCGCTTCAGTCGTTTCATAGATGTGCAATTGCAGATGCTGGCCCAGGGGAGCAGCAAGCAAGTTAACTATCTCGATGCAGCACTGTCATTAAGCGCGCCACAAGCTGGGCTATTTGCGATTCGAGGGGGTGCTTCAGCACTTGCAAAACGTTTGGAGGAATCCATCAGGCGCAGCGGAGGCAAGATTCGACTCGATACGCCAGTGCTCAGGCTCTCTTACGATTCCAAAGGTACGGCGGTAGGCGTTGATCTATTGAGCGGTGAAACCGTGACTGCCTCAAAGGCGATTATCAGCAATTTGACGTTATGGGAGACGTACGGAAAACTCGTGGGTCTGGATCGCACGCCACCTGAAATCCGAAAACAATTGAAAGCTCTGCGCGGCTGGGGTGCGTATCTACTCTACCTTGCGCTCGAGGAAGAGGCGACGAAGTCTCTATCATCAAACCACGTTTTGGCGTTGATGGATTGGCAGGAGGGTCGGGACTTTGATCCGGAACACAACCAGTTCTTATTTGCCGCCGCACCGGCCTGGGATTCCAGAGCCCCGCACGGTAAACGAGCGGTGACCCTTCACGCCTTCACCGACGTCGATGAGTGGTTTACGTTTCACAAAGACGAGACGGAACTGGAACAAAGAGATCAGGAGATGCTTGAGGCTTGTTGGAGACAACTTCACTCTGCAATGCCCGAGCTAGGCAGCAGCATCGAAGTCATCGAAACAGCTACACCACGAAGTTTCTATGATCTAACGCGCCGGAAATTAGGCATGGTAGGCGGCGCCATCCCGGCTCCAGACCATTTCTGGGTGAAATACCCGGGCTATCAGACTTTGCTTCCCAATCTATTCATCGTCAGCGACACAGTTCAATCGGGAGGCATAGCCGGCGTCACAAGGTCTGCGCTCGTCCTCGCCGACAAACTAGCGCCAACGGCGGTAAGGCGGCGCCGGCATGGAGTCGGAAAATGGCTAGACAACTGGGTGGTGTCTAGTGTATACATGCACTAGACACTATTATGTTTATAACTATTGATGAACGCGACCGCCGTCCCATGTATCAGCAGGTAGCTGATGAAATAAAAGGCCTGATTGCCGCTGGTGAATTGCCTGAAGGCACCTCTTTACCACCGGTACGACAGGTAGCGGCAGACCTGGGAGTAAATCTTAATACGATTGCCTTCGCCTACCGGCAACTCCAGAAAGAGGGATTGGTTAAAATCCGACACGGAGCAGGGGCGGTAGTAGCCTCCCGATTTTTGAGCGAAGCAACTGCGGATCAACTGCGCAGTCAACTGGCTACGGCTCTGAATCATTTGGCTTTGGCTGGATTAAAACTCAGTGAAGTGCGTGACGTCGTGGAAGCAGAGTTAGACCGACTCTTTAGGGACGATCGGCAGCAGGATTGATCTGAAGATTAAGGACATTGCCCTTTAATGCGGGCTCGGTCTCATTGGACTCTCGCGGGTCGTTTCCCGCACCTCACGCACCTCCCTGGGGGAATCAGGCATGCGCATTGGAGGCGAAGGGGGTGCTGGACTGATCGTGCGGCCGGCACCGCTACCACCGCCGCCAGTAGGCCCCGTGCCGCCGGTCGGACTAGTAAGGACTGGCCCTGCATAGAATCCGCGACCACAACAAGGAGGGCCGCCATAAACAAAGCTGGAATAGCTCCTGCCATATGGTGATCCCCAGCCAAAATAGAAAGGAAGGAACGTATAGCAGCTGATAGCTGGGTTATACAGCCAGAGCCCTGAACGTCCGCCAATACCAGAGAACGCCCAATCTTCGCTTAAGCTCGACAGGAAGGCACTGACCATCCTCCCGGACAACCTGCTGTTAGCCTGGGCTAGCGTGTGCGCCCGATCCTTGCTCCAGCCCTCCAAAGGATCGTGCTCTTTCTTGTCGGCCTTTTCCAGCTTTGCAACCGAAAACGAGTTGCTGCTGAAAACCACTTTGTTCCCACCCTTAACCTTTGTGTGCGAGTCTTCCAACAGGACGCGGCCCTTTCTCACGATAAGTTCAGTGGCGTCCCCGGGCACGACATTCAATCGATAAAGTCCGCGTCGGACAATGGCCAAGCGCGTATGCGGGGTGGTGACACTGATTAGCAGCTGGCTATCGTCAGCCCCGGTAACTTCGAGGATTGCCGTCCCTTTCACGAGATGGACATCCAGGTTTTCCAGTGAGTTGTCAGCCAACTCAAATTCGGAATTCTCGCCAACGCGCATGTAGGATCCCGGATTTAGCAGCATCTCGACTCGCCCATCCAGGCCGGTTCTTACAACGTCGCCGGCTTCGAGATCCTCCTTAATTGTGAGTTGTTGCCATTCCGAGTTTCCATGGGTGCGCATAGTCGCGCGGCCCGTTACGGCATTAATGCCACCAGCCTGAGCCGAGATTACAAATTTTTCACGGTTTTGCGCGGAACCTTCAGAAGGAAGCAAAACTACTGATACAAGAACAAAAAGCGCTGCAAGCTGGGTAAGGAATGCTTTTGTCATGGAGTTCCTTTGTTCGTTGCCGGTTTCAGGCTGAACGCTTCCGGGGATAGCTGATTATAGTCCTCTTGCGGACATTTACAAGCTTCTCAATTCACCGGCGGCTGGTTCTGATCGGGCTAGTTTGCAACAGCCCTGGCGTAGTAGCCCTGTTGGCCCGAGCACCAGAAAATCCATCTGCTCCAACTCCGGTAGGGGCGTGCCGAGCGTCAAGCTCACCACGCAGATTTTGAGATCAACGAGATCAGATTTAACGCGTATTGTTTCAATTGGATCCGCTGTCTGAGCCAGACAAGTGAGGGGTATTAGTAGTGGAGCGACAAGGAGTGCAACGATTTTGTTTCTCGCAGTTGTCTTATCAATCAGACTCAATTTGCATAGTAGCCACGCTTACCGCGCGCTACAGCTGAAGGACGATCAACATTCACGCGGACGGCTCGCCACTTACCGTCACGAGTTTTGTCGATTGGACGATACGCAAGGCTGTAGACGGTTCCGAGATCCGCCACGACACGTTCATAAGCGCCGGCAAGGTCCTGCAGGCGCTCGACTTCGTAAAATACGCCGCCTCCACTGGCAGCCATTTCCTTCATCCGGTCGTAACCCATCTCAAACGCTTCCGGCTGAGTGTCCCGCGGATTTAAAGCTTCATAGTAAGTGTCAAGCCACAAAGTATAAACCACGCCATCAAACTCCTGCACTCCGTTGAGCAGATCTTTGTACAAAAGTTTCGAGCCGTCACCCTCGACGCCCGGAATACTTCCGTCCAGACCATCGCTCATTAGGACTATCGCCGTCCGCCTCGAGTTCTTTGCGTCTTGCAATAAGTGACTCATGGCAAAGTCCATCGCATTGTAAAGTTTCGTATCCCCTGGAGCCGTGTCCATTGTATTTACACGCTGACGTAAAACTTGTCTGTTCAGCGTTAATGGCGAAACCAATATAGGCTGCCCGGCAAACGTTATGATCCCGATTCGATCGGAAGGGCGCGCAGCATCAACGAACCGCAGCGCTGCGGAACGAATCAGCTTCACGACATCGCGTGTGGACCCTGAAAGGTCGATCAATAACAACAGATCAAAAGGCGCCGATGAAGACTCGAATTGAATGATCTGTTGCTCGGTGCCGTTTTCGAAAAGTCTGAAGTCAGACCTGGTCAGCCCGACGAGTCCACGATTGGTGTTCCTATTGACTACGCTCATATTGAGCGTCACGAGTTGGGAATCGACGCGAATAATATCGCCCTCGCTTATTTCCTGCGTGTCCGAAGCAGGTGCGGGTACGCCAGCTCCCTTCGTCGGAACTTCCGTGTCAGGCAAATCAACCGACTTCGCAGTTGTTGTTTCAGTTACCGCCGGATTGTTTGTAAGCGAGAGATTAATATCCCCCGTTTCCGTATTGATTCTAAGTGTTTGTTCACCAGTGCCCAGGCGAGCTTGGAGAACATGACCGTTCTCGCTCAGCAACTGGGGAAGTTCGGATTTGACCAAACCCTTCGCCGACCTGGCCGCGATGTCGGCATTCGCAGCCTCCAAAAACTCTACGTTGACCCGGCCTGCGATCGACCGGACTGCCGCGGAAGAGGGAAGGCCTCGCATCGATATCCGACCGCTCCCAGTGATAATCTCTAGATGCGCAGTGTCAGGGATTTTTACGGTTAATTTTACCGCGGCGACAGGTTCTGTGAGGCGACGGACGATACTAATGGTCAGGAGTTGATTCCGGTTAGAGATAACGACTGGCGAGCGCGCGAACGGCCTGGGTCCCTCAATTGTCGCGGTAACGGAAACATATTTTTCCTTCCAAACTTCAGCTCTAACCTCGCCATACCTATTTTCAATGCGGACGCGGCCCCCCGCGAGCAATTCTATCTGGACACCTTCGAAGGTATTGCTTGGGCCAGTTTGCCCAAAGCATGACAGCGCCAGAAGCGCGAAAAAAGAAGTAGCGGCTAATGCACGTCTAAACGATTGCAATAACATAGTAATATTGGGAGTAAGCGAAGCTGAATTCCGGGGAGAGACTTGCCGGGGTTTTTCAATCCCTGAAGTATCAAAGACTACGGACCACGCTGGGCTCAGCCTTTGGGTTGTAGCCTGCTATTATTTTTCAATCATATCAAGCATTGAGTTCTCGTCTCTTGAGGGAGCGGATGCCTTTGGTAAGGGCGCTTGTCCTCCCAAGTCCCCAAGGCGTAAGAGCAAATTACCTGCATTCGTGGAATAAGGGATCGCTGCTTCCTGCGTCAATACTCCGCTGCGTATCATTTTCTCAAGCACGTCATCAAACGTTTGCATACCTTCCTGATCGCCCTGCTCCATAGCGTCAAGCAGCGACTTGCCCTCCGATTCACCCTTTTCGATGTATTCACGGGTGCGCATGGTTGACTTGAGGATTTCGATGGCCGCAATTCGCCCTTTTCCGTCTGGCCTGGGAATCAGGCGCTGCGAAATGATGTAGCGAAAGGATTGCGCTATCCGCGTTCGAATCACCGCTTCTTCATTTTTGGGAAAAACCCCAATAATGCGGTCTACTGTTTTTGAAGCGTCAATAGTGTGCAGTGTTGACAAAACGAGGTGGCCTGTTTCGGCAGCCTCAAGAGCTACTTCTATTGTTTCCTTGTCACGCATTTCACCAACCAGAATTACTTTGGGCGCCTGACGTAGGGCGGCGCGCAACGCGATGGAAAAACTCGGAGTGTCCGAATGGAGTTCGCGCTGGTGAACGGTCGACTTTTTGTGATTATGCAAAAATTCTATGGGGTCTTCGATGGTGACGATGTGGTAATAGTGCAGATCGTTAATCAAATCGATAATCGCAGCCAGGGTCGAGCTCTTTCCGCTCCCGGTCGGGCCGGTCACAAGTACTATCCCGTTTTTTAAGTCCACGATCTGCTTCAACTGCGCGGGTAGGTTGAATTCGTCAAAGTTTGGCGGTTGGGTCGGAATCACGCGCATCACGATGGCATGCGTGCCACGCTGCTTGAAAATGTTCACGCGGAACCGTGCTTCGCCGGGAGCACTAAAGGAAAGATCCGCTGACCCACTCTTTTCTATGCTATCCGCAGCGTTCTCATGGTTCCCGATGATCAGTTTGGCTATACCGGCCGTATGGCCAGGCGTAAGCATTTCCAGCCCGGGAACCTGAACGGCTTGCAGTTTGCCTGCAAGTTCTATTTGTGGCGGGCGGCCGGGGGAAAAGATCAAATCGCTCACTTTATCGGAGACTTTCAGCATCTGCCGTAACACAGCGGCGAAGTTAAGCGGTACAGCGGCGCCCGTCGGCGCGTTTGAAGTGGGTAAATTACTCATGTTCTATTTGGAACTTTTCCCTTATGTGCTACGTCAAATGCCCTGTGATAGCCTATTATCGCGAAACGTGTTTCTTTAAGAAACAAACCCAAACGCCCGGCGCGTACATCAAACCAGCAGGCAAGTGGCGCGGCTTTTTTAGTACTAAGTGACGACTTTTTCGAAGAGAGAGGCCGGAAAACATGGCAACCTACAGAGATCCTGTTAGATGCTTTGCCCCGCTTGAGGTGCTCGAGCGCCTGCTGGAAATTCGCGCTGAAGCTGGATTTACCTCCGCCGTTTATCTCCTTTTTCCCGATGACTTAGCAGACTATCTCGACGCGTTCGGCTTCGACGTTTACGCATTTTCCAAGGCCGAGACTGAGTTTCACTTTGGAAATTATCGCGCGCAGCTGGCGCCGGGCGGGGATCATGCCCATTGTTCGCTGACCGCACACTAGATACCAACGAGCTGTTCGTCGAGTCGGATCCACCTTACGGCTGCTACTCAGATCCACCCTAAACGTACTGTTGAGGCCATTTATAAGGCCTTGATTACAAAAAACGTGACGTCGTCTGTTGCGCCGCGACCGTCGGTCCAATCAATTACTACTTTCTGTACTGCCGTGATTAGATCACGTGCGCCAAGGTGACGATTGGCTTTAACCGCCTCCGCCAGGCGCTCACGGCCAAATTCTTCTCCCTGCGGATTTTGCGCCTCCGTAACCCCGTCTGTATAAAGCACCAGGACTTCGCCAGGTTGTGTCGTCAGGTAATACTCGTGATATCGAGTGTCCCTGAACATTCCCAGGGGAAGACTGCCCCGCTCGATAAACTCCGCATTGCCATCCTTATCGAGCAGAAGTGGCGGATTGTGCCCGGCATTTGTATACGAGAGGGTTTTGTTCGTGACGTCAAGGATGCCGTAGAAGGCGGTTACAAACTGGTTTCGCTCGATGGATTCCCAAAGCAAATAATTTACCTTGGCCATTGAGATGTGTGGAGAGTAACCAATGTGCGTAGCAGCACGCAAACTCGCGCGCAGGAATGCCATCAATAGAGCTGCGGGCACGCCCTTGCCGGAAACGTCGGCGATTACAAGCCCAATTTGATCGTCATAAATCCTTACCCAATCGTAGTAGTCTCCCGAAACTTCCTCGGTGGGAAAGTTATAAGCGCTGATGTCGTAGCCTTCCAGCTGCGGGTCCCTGGCGGGAAGCAACTCCAACTGGACCTGGCGTGCCACTTCCAGTTGGCCTTCAAGACGTTTCTTCTCTATCAACTGCCCATGGAGCATTACTTTCTCGATAATGATGGCAACTTGCGAAGCCAGCATCATTAGAATCTGAAGGTCATCCTCCGAATAGGCATCAAGTTCGTCGCTTTCCAGATCAAATACGCCGATTACTTCGGTATTGGAAATAATTGGGGCCACCATCTCCGATCGCGTCTCGCTGCGCGCGTTGATGTAGTTGGGTTCCTTTCGCACGTCAGGCGAATTGATGGGCTCAGAAGAGAGTGCCACTTGCCCGAGCAGGCCTTCCCCTAGTTTTAGGTGTAGATTCGTTAATTCGTCGATGTCGTAGCCGCGAACTGCTTCCGCTTGAAACACGCATGGCTCTTCGTCTTCGGCAGACGCGCTCTCGTCTACACACTTAACCAGAAAGATTCCCGCAGCATCATACGGAACCAGAGAATCCAGCGTGTCCATCACCAGATTAAGGACCTCTTGCAGGTCAAGTGACCGACTGATTTTCTTGGTAATATCGAGCAGCATGCGCAGCTTGTCGGTTGTCGTCAGGCCGGGCAAAGGCAGCTCTTTTATTTGTTCGCTCATAATTCCACCATACTTCCAGCTTGAAAAACAGCTGCAAAACACAAAACACAATTATAAGCGTTTAAGGGCAAAAGCATGAAACGGCAATTCAATTACTGTTATGAAGTGCTGGAACCAGTTGTTTCGGAGTCCCAGTGCGCGACCCGGTACGCCCTCCATAAACGGGTCACCTTGAGGCGATAATCAATGAGTTCGTGGCTGACGCGAAAATGTTTGGCGATCTGACGCGACGTCTGACCCTCAAGTACAAATTTCCGCAAGGCGGAAAAGGGGACAAGAGCAGCCGCGCCCGTCGCATATGCCTCTTCTTCGTCTGCTTTCCTATATTCTCGGGATGTAGTTTGGCCGCGAGCGTCTTCAGCAACCACTTTTAACCGGCTAGGCTGATGGCCCAGAAAGACGTGAGAAATTTCCTCCATGAGGGTCGCGTTAGTGCGCATTGGCCCATGATTGGGATTGAGGATTACGATTTTCCGGCCGTCCGGCAGAGGATGAGAACACGCGCCACCAGACCACTTTTCTGACGCCGAGCCCAGAAGATGTTGCCGCGTCTTATCATTCAGACCATGAATCTGATCAAAATCTATCACAAGCAAGTTGGCAAACTTTGCCAGGCGAAAAGGGTTAAGGGCTGCCCCTGAGCGCACACGAGCGAAATCGCGAAAGCCCAAGGCCTGAAGCTCGAATTTCCGCCATTTCTCTCCAGGCGGTAACTCATAATTGATCATGGGTCGAATATGGCCTGAGGATGAGAAGAGAGGTTTACCGGCGTTTTCGCGCGGATTTCCCTTGTTCGGCTCGGCTAAACTGTGAGTAAGCAACACGAAACAATTCCGACAAAGCATCCGCCGTTTCCGGAGAGAGATTGCGGTCAGCACGCAAATGTGCCTCGACTATTTCCGGGGTAGACTCGCGCGGATAGTAAACCACTGCCTTACCTTCATTCCGGTTATCGTGGCCGCCGCTGAGAATTCTCTCGAGCGGAACACCCAACCAGGTAGTTAGTCTGGCAATATTATCTGCGTCGGGCTTCCCGGTGCCGTTTTCTATCCGAGACAATGTTGATGCTGAGACATTGGTTTGATCCGCTACATCACGAAGACTAAGCTCCAGCTCTTCACGACGCCTGCGAATCGCGCGACCCAGCTCTGCGGTATTAATTAATGACTTCGCAACTTTCGACATGGATTTATCATTAACGACTACTTCGACTGTGCTCGGAGGATAGCACATTGTGGTTTTAGACGCAAGATTTTGTATTACGGCTGAAACACGCGGCGCGGAGAAACGAAGGAAGGTTACTGAGAGAAGCGTGAAGCCTCCATCCTGATGATGTTACGGTTGTACGTGGTGTCGGGTGGCCGACATTGCGAGGTCGCGCGCTCGGGGTAAAACGTCAACGGCTTTAGCGACCTGTGGGTCGTCAGTGGTGATAAAGACACGATCGGCCATGACGCGCCCGTAAGCAGCAGTGACAAGGCTGAACCTTAACTGAAGTTGGATAAACCGCTGGTTATGATGGATCAGGGGCGTCAAAGGCTTGAAGGTGGGTTCCTTTGCCATAAACTCCCTGAATGCTTTGACGACGACTTCGTCAACAGCAAAGTCGGTTGGCTGAAGTTCATGATAAAAGTCGATGCTTCCCGGAACTTTGTAGCTCGTTAACCCTGCAATGCGGCCATTTACCAGTTCGCGCGTAAAGCCAAACAAAGGACTTAGCAAACGTCGTTGCGCTGCGGTGATGGTCCTGGCATTAATACTTTCATCCGGCGCAATGCCGCCACCGCCGTAAACTGTTCTACCTGTTACTGTCTTCTTTTCTGGTCCGGCAGGTTTCAGATAGTCCGCCTTTTGATCAATACGTTTTGAGCCGCCGTGGGTGTAGTAGTCGTAGAAACTGCTGTCAGAATAATCGCGTTGAATGAGACGACCGGAAGGCGTGTAATACTTGGCTGAAGTGAGAGTCAGCCCCGCACCATAGTCAAGCGGAATGATGCTTTGGACCAGACCCTTGCCGAAGCTAGTCTGGCCGACAATCAAAGCGCGATCGTGGTCTTGCATGGCGCCCGCAACGATCTCAGAAGCTGACGCCGTGTTCTCGTTAACAAGAATAACGAGTGGAATTGGATTGGGCGAATTATTCCTCGAGATGTGAGTGTTGTCACGGAGTCCATTCCTGCCCTTTTGAGTGAGAATTAACTGACCGTTTGGAAGGAAAACCTCGGCCACGTGAATCGCCTGATCCAAAAAGCCTCCGGGATTGTTTCGCAAATCCAAAACGAGCGAATTCGCACCCCTGGCGTGCAACATTTCGAGCGCATCCTGGAGCTCACCGGTGGTCGTGTAGTTGAACCCTCGCGTCATGTCAATGTAACCGACTCCGGGTTTGACGATATACGCATCGGGAACGGAAGGTTGAGGCACGGCGTCGCGAGTTATCGCAACGTTGTGCACTCTCTTGTCGGCCGCCCTTTCTACAGTGATCTTCACAATTGAACCGCGAGGGCCGCGAATCTTGTCGCGTACTTCGAGGGAAGCCTTTCCAGCCATCTTCACGCCATCGACGGCTAAAATACGATCCCCAAAACGAAGTCCCGCTCGTGAAGCTGGTGAGCTTTGAAACGTTGCCGTAATAAACGTATCGGGCTCACCACCCATTATGTAATTCTGAATTGATGCCCCAATGCCGAAGTATTCAGAACGCTGGTCCGTTTTTAGTTCGTCATACTCGTCTCGGTCGTAATAGTTTGAGTGGGGATCCAGCGAGCGGAGCATGCCAATGATCGACGACTTAAAGACCGAGTTGTAATCTAGTTTGCTGCCCGCAACATAATTCTCATGGATAACTCTTAAAGCCTCATCAAAGTCTTTTTCAATAAGTGGGATCAGAGCTGAACTACCGCGCGGAGTGCGGCGAATAGTTGCCGCCGATCCCGTAGACGACTTGCCGGCAGATTTGGTTCCTACCGGAGTGCGCGTAGGGGGTTTGTGTTGCGCAGTAACCAACGCTTGAATGTTGAGTATGAGCAGGAGGAGTGTGATTAGCGGGAACGAGAAGATCTTTTTCACAGCGAAAACCTCTAAGTCAGTTCGATGAGATGATGTTCACTAAAGCCAAAGGACAAAAAAGCAAATTATTCCTGCGCGTGGAGGTTGCAATACTAGCTAATGGCAGCATACTGGGCAAGGACGCTTTGGGCTTCGATCGCCGGCTTACAAAGACGACCGGGCCTTCCACGCAACTGAAATCATTAGGAAGCCTAAAAACGCTCATTGACGCTCGCTTGACTGCTCTTCTAAGGCGTTCGTAGAATGAACTTAACGAAGACTAGGAACGTATTTGAAGAAGAATCAGTTTAATCCTATTGATTAAGGAGTTTTTCAGCTTATGAGCAAGCCATATCAAAGCAGTCCCTATCAAAGGGAAGAACAGCCGTCGGAAACTGTGGACGACTTAATGCTTAGAGACGATGAAACGGAAGGCGATTCCGGGGATCGAACACGAACTGCTTCTTCTGTTAGGGAAATCGCCTCGCGTATTCCTGAATCGTTGAGCGCCATAGGACGCGACATCAGTCGAACTATTGAGCGCGCAATGGCCGCCAAAGATGACTATGTGGTGGCCGTCAAGATCTCCCCAGGGGCTCAGGAACAGGTCGATCAACTCGTGCAGGCTGGAATTTTTCGAAATCGCGCCGAAGCGGCCGGTTTTCTGGTCGAAGAAGGAATAAAAACCCAATCAGCGCTTTTCGAACGAGTTCAGCAGAAACTTGCGGAAATTGAACGATTGCGCGCCGAGTTACGTGGAATGGTCAACGAGAAACCGGCTTAAGCAGTGCGTAAGTCCCCCCCGAACGGCCCGGTCGGTTTCTAATATCAGCTCTCCTAACCTGAAAGTGCTGCTCCGACCCGGGGTGACGCACGCGCTAAAAGTTTGGACGAATAGAGATTAAAGTGGCCGAAAGATTCAAGCTCTCACCGACACCAATCAAACAATTCAGTCTTGCTAATGGTCTTCGCGTTAACCTCTGCGAAGACCACGCTGTGCCGGTTGTATCAGTCGCGCTCTATTACGATGTCGGTTCTCGTAATGAAAGAGTGGGCCGCACAGGCTTTGCTCACCTTTTCGAACACATGATGTTTCAAGGATCCGAAAACGTTCCGAAAGCGGCGCACTTCCAATACATCTTCAATGCCGGTGGCACGATGAATGGAACCACGTCCACAGAACGAACTAATTACTTTGAGACTCTTCCCGCAAGTCATCTGCCACTCGCGCTCTGGCTCGAAAGCGATCGCATGCGTTCGCTGAGAGTGACGCAGGAAAACCTGGACAATCAGCGTAATGCCGTCCAGGAAGAGAAACGGCTGCGCTATGACAATCAACCTTACGTTAACGCCTTCCTTCGGATTAATGAGTTGATTTTCAAGAACCCCGCTAATGCGCATTCGACTATCGGATCGATGGAAGATCTCGACGCTGCCACGATCGAGGATGTTCGGGAGTTTTTTCGTATTTATTATGCGCCCAATAATGCCGTCCTTACCATGGTTGGCGACTTTGAGGAGGAGGAGGCGACTGACCTAACGCGGAAGTACTTTGAGGGAATTCCCAGCCAACCCCCACCGCCTCTGGTTGATACCAGCGAACCGGAAGACGTGGCTCAAACGCAGGAAATTTACTACGACCAGCTCGCTCCGGCGCCCGCCTTTGTACTCGGTTGGAAAATTCCGCCTCGGAGGACACCAGGCTTTTATGCATTGTCTCTAGCCGCAGATCTAATTTTCGAAGGCGATAGTTCACGTCTCTATCAAAAACTTGTTAAGGGTGACGAATCGGTGGTCTCGATTCAGGGCGGCATCGACGAGAGACGCGGACCGTCTGCCTGGTATATTTTTGCTTTGCCGAAGCCGGGAGAGGAAGTAGCCGCAATTCGGGAACAAATTTTTGATGAGATTCGAGCGCTCCGAGCCTCCGGACCATCGCCTGCAGAAATGGAAAAGCTGCGAAACTCACTACGTAACGACGTAGTTCGCGGTCGGCAATCGACCATGTATCGTGCGCAACGATTGTCCGAGTATGCCCTTTACGATGGCGATCCCACACTCTTTGATACAGAGCTCGACCAATACCTGGCGATTACTCCGGAGCAAATCAGGGATGCAGTAGAGCGCTATCTCGACGTTGAAAACCGCGTGGTCCTGGACATCGTGCCGGCTACGCTTGCCGAGGAACCGAGTGAAATTATCGCTCCGGCATCACCTCAACGGGCCGGCGAATCAAAACAACCCGCTGCGCCACCTCCACAGCTCCCATCAAGACCCCCGGCAGAACCGCTAGGGGACGCCGGTGGGGCGCTGGGAAACCCGGTCGCAGGACAGCTTGAACCGCAGCAGCCCTCCGACCCTCCTCCAACCAAGCCCGGCACGGGATCTCTGCTTACCTAACCATGAACCCACAACCAGACTTATTAACGCAGCCGCCGCCGCCGCTTCCTGCTCGTGCCTTAAAGCTGCCGACCACATCTGAGACAACGCTTTCGAATGGACTCGTAGTAGCTGTAGTTGAAGACCGAAGACTTCCGCTCGTCAGTTATCGTCTGGCGCTTAAAACCGGCGACGCACATGATCCTCCTGGGCTCCCGGGGCTTATGGACATGCTCACTGGTTTATTGACGGAAGGGACTGAATCACTCACCAGCCGAGAAATTGCCGATGAGGTTGCGCGGTTGGGAGCCACTCTGCAAGCCGGCGCGAATTCCGACTACACAACTGTCGCGGCATCATCGCTATCAACTTTTAACGAGAACATTCTGGAGTTGATGGCTGACGTGGCTCTCCGCCCGGTGTTTCCTCCAAACGAGGTGGAGCTCGCCAAACAAAACACGAAGGAAAGCCTTAAACAACAACGCGCGCAACCATCCTTTTTAGCTAGCGAGATGCTCGCGCGCGTGATGTTTGGAAAGCATCCCTACTCCGTCACTGCTCCGACTCCCGAATCTATTGACGCTACCACGCGCGATCAACTGGTTGAATTTCATCGATCAAAATTTGTCGCGAATAACGCAGTGCTCATGGTCGCGGGCGACGTTCAAAACGACTCAATACTGAAGCGAGTGGATGGTTTATTTGGCAAATGGCAGCCAGGTGCTGTTGCCGGCGATAACTTCCCTTCGCCGCCGCTGCGAACATCTCGTTCGGCGTACATCGTCGATAGGCCAGGTTCTGCGCAGACAAACATCGTCATCGCCAACGCCGGAATCACGCGAACCAGTCCGGATTATTTTCCGATGCTTTTAATGCATACGATTCTCGGCGCCAATGCGTCATCACGACTCTTCATGAACTTGCGCGAAGAGAAGGGTTACACCTACGGCGCTTACTCGAGTCTTGATGCCCGACGAACAGCCGGCACGTTTCGTGCGACAGCCGAAGTTAGGACTCCCGTCACTGGCGACTCGCTTAAGGAATTCTTTTTTGAACTAAATCGAATCCGGAACGAACCGGTCTCGGAAAAGGAGATTGTCGATGCGAAGTCATACCTTACTGGTGTCTTTCCTATTCGATTGGAAACGCAGGAGGGTTTAATCGATCAACTGGTGCAAATCAAGATGTTTGGGTTGGCTGACGATTATCTTGAGATCTATCGCAACCGAATACAGGCGATCACAATCGAACAGATTCTAGAGGTCGCGCGCAAATACATAAAACCTGACGAGGCTGCCATTATTATCATCGGCGACGGTTCTCAGCTAAATGAACAAGTCCAGCCTTACGCTCAGGAGATCGAGTTTTACAACACTGCTGGAAAGAGAAAGAAACAGCCCACGGGAGCGTCAGACTCCCCTGAAACGGCCGCCGCATTCGCCGGTAGCTGGTCACTTCAAATTGAAACGCCGCTGGGCCAGAGTATTCCAGCCACCCTAACACTTGTTCACACCAAGAACGGTCTATCAGGTAAGGTGACCTCCGAGATGGGCGATGGGGAACTACAATCTGCAACGTTCGACGACGCGGCGTTCGCAGGAAAGATTGCATTCGACATCGCAGGCCACGCAATGGAAGCTCAGATCGCGGGTGAGATTGCAAACGAGCAAATGGAGGGTAGCATTAGTCTAGAGAACGCACCGGCACTGCCTTTCAGCGGTAGCAGAACTGGAGAGTCAGAAGCTCATCAGTAATAGTGAGGCACCGAAAAAGGAAATTCTAAAGTTCAAGTTTTACTTATGTCCTGAAAATAAAAACCGCCCGGCATGACCGACATGCCGGGCGTAATCACAGGAGGAAACGAGTGTTATGGTGGTCATTATTACTTACGACCATCCGAATAACCTCGCTATTTCAGATGGCTTGGCAACCTAAAGAGTTGCCACAGTGTACGGCCTTCGCGTGAGGCTCAATTGACGTTGATCCATGCGCTCGCGGGCACGAACCGTTTCTGTTTGAGATCGATCGAGACAACATAAGCCCCCATTGCTCCGATGCGACGATTAGGGCCATAGCTGATGACGGGTGCCAGCCCCGTAGAGTACTCATGGAGTCCTTCCAGAACTTGAATCAGCTTTTCCCGGCTCAGGTCCTTACCCGCGCGCCTCAAACCCTCAACCAATACCTTGGCGGCGCTGTAGGCGGAAATCTGGGCGGCCAAATGGTTTGACGGGAGCCTGTACTTTTCTGCCAGCGCGCGAAACTCTTTGACGCCATCCGCGGTTTGATCGGCAGGAGACGTCGGAAAGGATAAAAACACTTTGCCATCGAAGCCCGCCGGCGCCCCGAAGATCGCTGTGCTGAAGCTGCCACCGGATAGAAAAACGGTCGGAAACCAACTCAGCTTTTCAGCCTCTTTCATAAACGAGAAGGCTTCGTCACTCCCACCCAGCAAGAAGACTACTTCTCGACTAGTTTGGCTGAGTTGTTTGATGGTCCCGGCAGCATCAAAGTTCCCGGCTAAATAGTCGTAGGCCCTGGGCATGCTCCATCCGTCTTTTTTACACTGGTCTTTGATGGCCTCGAAGATGGTTGCATTGATCTCAGTGCGAGGATAGACAACTGCGAGCCCTGAGTTCTTGAGGTCCGGCTTTTTCGCGGCGAAATCGATCAGGGCACGAGCCTGCACGTCAATTCCAGACAGCAAATAAAAAACCTGCCGGTTCAACGGAGAGCCTGGTTGAGGATAAAGCGTCAAAGGACCAATCAAGGGCACTTCCTTTTGGGCCATGAGGGGAATAATCTCTTTTTCGGCTCCCGCAATAAAGGTCCCCGTCATGGCGAAAACCTGACCGTCCGTAAGCAGGCGCTCAAGGTTGGCGCGCGTGGCAGCCGGCGTCTCAGCCGTTTCGATAAACTTTAATTCAAAGCGCCGGCCGTAAATTCCACCCTGGCTGTTAAGCTCATCGAAGAAAGCGGTAGTTGCGGCCTTAACCGCCTGGCCCATCTCAGCCAGCGCTCCGTTTGTCGGCGCCACCATTCCAATCACGATCTTCTGTTCGGTGATCCCGGAATCTTGCCGGAAGGTATTCGCTTGCGACACAACTGCCAGGACACAGCACAAGTTAACAAGAGCAGCGCTGATAACCGTACAGAATTTCAGCGCGATGGCATTGGTCGCGTGACCGTCATTCGTTGTTTGGCTGGCAGTTGTCACAGAGTAATTCCAAGTTTGACGGCTCATTGCTCGTAGCGGAGGAGCATTCCATCACCGCCAACTGCCCATCCGATCTTCTTTACAAAATAAAGCCCGTAAAGGTTCTGCTTCGTACCTGATTGCTGTTCGATCCAGGTGGCGCCTGCATCGTCCGTTCGCAGGATAGTGCCACCTCGCCCTACAGCCCAGCCATTGTTATCGCTCACAAACTGAACATTCAAAAGTGTAGAGCGAACTTTAGTGTCTACCGGCGTCCAGTTTGAACCGCCGTCTGAAGTTTGTAATACGGTGCCCTTCTCGCCCACCGCCAGACCTCTTTTTTCGCTGCGAAACTCAATGTGGTAGATGGTTGCTTTTGTTCCAGACTCTTGTTTACGCCATGTTTGTCCACCATCCACTGTGCTTAAGATCGTTCCCTCGGAACCGGCAATCCAACCGCGCTTGTCGTTAGCGAAATCAATATGAATCAACTCAAGACGGCTTGGCGCTCGTTGCCTTTGCCACGTCTCACCGCCGTTGTCGGTGTACAGTAGAATGCTGTCAATGACACGATCGCGCTTGCTTACGGAGCCCACCACCCAACCCTTCTTCTTGCTTGAAAACCTAACGCTGTAAAGTTCTACATCTGCCTCGTCAAATTCTCCAGGTAGAAAGCGGCGAACTTCGCTCCATCGCGAGCCATTGTCACGTGTAGCGAAAATGGCGTTTCCGGCGATCAAGAACCCAGCTTCCTTATCGCGAAAGTAAACGTCGTTGATGGCATCCGTTGTTGTGACTGTCTGTCGTACCCAGCTGTGTCCACCGTCATCCGTACGGCTCAGAAAACCCTTGTCTCCTCCAACCCAGCCTCGTTTGTTATCGAGAAAATAAACGGTATTCAGATCCTGGCCTGGTGGAGCTACGCGCGTCGGAACCCAACCCTGCTGGCTTTTGATCGGGATAGCGGCAACAACCAATAAAAGCGCCACGAAGAATAATCGGGGCGGCAATCGGTTCTGCATTAATAGGGTTTGCTTGTTAGTTTCGCGAGATTTCATCGGGTTGAATTACTCTGAAAGCGTTTGCCGCAGGTCGCGGCTATAAACCATAACCGAGGTCGTCTCAAATCCTGTTCATCCGTTTAAGACTTTGTACCTTAACTGCCCGGCCTAAGCAAGACGCCCCAGATTCTATTAAACGCTATACGGAGCGCCTACTTCCAAAGTTCGACACACTATCTCATTAGTGCCCGCGTTTCGATTCCCACCAATTCAAAAGTTGTATTCACCCGGGGAAGTTATAAACATTCAGCCGCTCTACCGGCATTTTCTACGGACTCTCCTAAGCGAGATGCTAATAAAGCTCACCGACGCGCTGAGGGCCACGCGCTTGGTTCTAAGCGCATAGCCCTCAGCTTTTCACAGAGACTACTCTATCAATTCGACGCGTTACTGCGGTAAATTCTCCCTTCGAATATCACTATTACTCGCTCTCCTAAAGAAAAGTACTCTGCCAGTCGTGGCTTCTGTTTTAACAAAGCGAAGTATTCGTCACTACCAAACTTGACCACAGTCTCCGGTAGCGTCATGCCGGTTTCGAAGTCAGAATCGGTCCAAACACCATTGTTTAAATAGAAGGTCTTGCCACCCGCAGTTTT